>VBFZ01000192.1:0-3975 GCA_005880805.1 Chloroflexota bacterium
TCAACGGATAAAAGCTACCCCGGGGATAACAGGCTGATGGTGCCCAAGAGTTCACATCGACGGCACCGTTTGGCACCTCGATGTCAACGGATAAAAGCTACCCCGGGGATAACAGGCTGATGGTGCCCAAGAGTTCACATCGACGGCACCGTTTGGCACCTCGATGTCGGCTCGTCGCATCCTGGGGCGGAAGTACGTCCCAAGGGTTTGGCTGTTCGCCAATTAAAGCGGCACGCGAGCTGGGTTCAGAACGTCGTGAGACAGTTCGGTCTCTATCCATCGTGGGCGTAGGGAACTTGCGAGGAGCTGCTCCTAGTACGAGAGGACCGGAGTGGACGAACCGCTGGTGTGCCAGTTGTCCTGCCAAGGGCACTGCTGGGTAGCTATGTTCGGTCGGGATAAGCGCTGAAAGCATCTAAGTGCGAAGCTCGCCTCAAGATGAGGTTCCCCACCGGGTCAACCGGGTAAGACCGCAGGGAGACCACCTGTTTGATAGGCGGCATGTGGAAGTCCGGCGACGGATGAAGCTGAGCCGTACTAATGGTCGAGGGCTTGACCTCTTCAGCAACTGACCAAGGGTCAGTGGCTGGGATCGGGTGATCCAGCGTCATCAACGACGCGATCGACAAACGACTCGGAATCGAGTTCTTCGAACATTGGCGCCGGTCCGCGCGCTGCGGGCCGTCCGCAGCCGAAACACCTCCAGACGCACAGATCCTGGTGACACTAGCGGAGAGGCCACACCCGTTCCCATCCCGAACACGGAAGTTAAGCTCTCCAGCGCCGAAGATACTGAGAGGGCAGCCTTTCGGGAAAATAGGTCGTCGCCAGGATTTTTGCGTTTCTAACGCTGAATTCCGATGAAAAACGCGACGCACCGGGGAGTCGCGCGCCGTCGCGCGTATGCTCCCGGCGATGTTCCGGACATCTGACGATCCCCAGCCCTATTGGACGGATCGGCCGCCGCGAGGTCAGGCACCGGTGCCGTGGGCGGGCCCGCTCCCCGTCGAACCCAACGTACCTGCAGGCGAGCTGTCCGCCGGCATCGCTGACCGCGATGCGATCTGCCCGTTCCTGTTAGCCGCTGACCTCTCGTGGCGGGCGGCGACCCCCCAGCGGGAGCATCGTTGCACCGCCGTCACGCCGCGTCAGCCCGTCGCGCCTGAGGTCCAGCGTGAGCTGTGCCTTGCGGAAGCGCATCGGGTGTGCGAGAGGTTCGTCGCTGCAACGCGTCCTCCGATCGGAGGCCTAGAGCGCCATCGGAGAGCCCGCCCGCGACGTCACCGGCCCCTCGCCCGGACGATGCCGCTCCTGATCGAACGAGGCCTCGTGCGGAACGCGCTGCTGTCCTTCCCGGTTCGTTCGTCGATCACCCAGGCGGTCGTGATCGCGCTGCTCGTGGCGGCATTGGTGATGATCGTGGCTGCGCGAGTCCTGCCCGCTCAGCCCGTCGCCACGCCGTCACCGGCCCCCTTCGCCTCTGTGGCGCTTGTTACCAAGCCGAGCCCGACGCCGACCCCGACCCTCGAGCCCAGTCCTTCGCCGGCGGGATCCCCCTCGCCCGTCGCGGCTTCTCCCAATCCATCTCCGTCGGTGGCCGCGCGCACCTACCGGGTTCGGGCAGGCGACACGCTGCTCGGGATCGCGAGCCGGTTCGGGACGACCGTCGCGGCCATCACGCGCGCGAACCACATCGCTCATGCCGATTCACTGAGCATCGGCCAGGTCCTGGTGATCCCCTAGGTTGGCAACCCCTGCAATAGTTGGCCCTCGACCACCGATGTCCGAGCCGAGCTCCGCGACGGCATCGGCCCAAGGTTCCTAGCGCTGGCAGCCGCGACAGTAGGACGTGATGAAGCCGCCGGCCTTTACCTCGCTGATCCGGGTCCCGCACCGCGGACAGGCGGTGCCCCCCTTGTTGTGGACCGCCAGGAAGTCGCGCACCTGCTGCTCGAAGGTAGGAGGAACGCGCGCGCGTAAGACGTCGATCGCGTTCGCGAGCGTGACACCCGCCGCCCGGTAGAGCTCGTCGACCTCCTCGGGCGCCAGGCTCGCCCGCTTCCGGAACGGGAGGAGGCGCGCGGCGTGGAGGATCTCATCGCTGTACGCATTGCCAATTCCCGCGACGAAGGACTGATTTCTCAGGAGGTTCTTGAGCTCCCCGGGGTGACGGCGGATTCGGGACCGCCACTCCTCGAGCGTCAGGGCGGGATCGTCGGCGTCGGGGCCCGGCTCCTCGTCGGTGAGCCCCGGGACGGGCCGCTCCGCTCCTGCCGGCAACAGGTAGACCTTGCCCATCTGCGTCGGGTCCCGGTAGCGAACCTCGGCCGCCTCGGAGTTGGCCGGCATCCACGCCGCGCCACGGGTCCACTCTGCCGTAGCTGAAGGTGCGGAGTCGCGCGGACCGAAGGCAAGCACGAATGCCGTCTTCGAGGGCAGCGGCGCGCCTGGCCGCGCCAGCTGGAAGCGTCCCGTCAGCATCGGATTGACGACCACCCGATCTGGATCGAAGTCGAGCAGCAGGAACTTGCCCCGCTGGGCGATGCGGGCCAAACGCTGCCCTACGAGCGCCTGGAGCTCCGCCGGCGTTCCTCGAACCGCCAGAGGCGCGGGCGCCGCGGCCCTCGTGACGGATCGGCCGGCCAGGGCGGCATGGAACGCCTCACTCACGATGGTGAGGTCCGGGAGTTCGGGCACGGCCCGATTGTAGGCACGAGGAGCGCGTGCTAGACTCTCCCGGCCCTAGCGGCAGGAACAGCAGAAGAGTCCCGTTCAGCCACGGCACGAAGGAGCGGACCGCGGGCCTATCGCACACGGACCACCTGATCGTCAATCACGGCTCGAGCGAGGCTCGGGCCGTTTTTGCTGTCCAGGCAGATCAATGAACCAGGAGAGACATATCCCTTGACCGACCAGCAGCTGGGCGGGACCGCGCCGGAGCCGGAGGACAGGACCTCCGCCGCCGACCAGGCGTCCGAGCAAGCCGTCGGGGCGATCGCAGTCGCCGACGAGCCCGCCACCTCCAATACAGCCGAAACGGCTCAGACAACGGAAGGTCCCGCCGAGCCCGAGGCCTCGGCCACCACCGCCCCCGCAGCTCCGACCCAGAATGGGGTCGCTCCCGGCGAGCTTCCGCCGGCGACCGACGCGCCGACCACCGCCGAGTCGGAATCGGTGGCAGGTGCCGGCCCCACCGCGGATGGAGCCCCGAGCGACGCCGCGGCCACCTCCCAGGCTGGCGACGGGCGCGCCGCGACCGCCACGGCTGACGCGCCGGTGGAAGCTCCGGCGCGGCCTCAGCCGACGGGACCCGAGCCGTCCACGATGGAGGAGCTCCTTGCCGAGCAGGACTCGGACATCAAGAGCTTCAAGCACGGCGACGTCGTGGAGGGCCATGTCGTCCGGATCGACAAGGACGAGATTCTGGTCGACATCGGAGCGAAGAGCGAGGGTGTCGTCTCCAACCGTGAGCTGTACGGCCGGCATGCCGAGCAGCAGCCCCAGCTGAATGTCGGCGACACCGTCCTCGTCTATGTGCTCCAGCCCGAGTCGCAGGAGGGCCACGTCGTCCTTTCGCTCCGTCGGGCTGGTCTCGAGCGCAAGTGGCGCGCGATGCAGGAGCAGTTCGAGGCGGGGGTCATCATCGAGGCGCCGGTCATCGACCACAACAAAGGTGGCCTCATCGTCGACTGCGGCATTCGCGGCTTCGTGCCGATCAGCCAGATCGTCGACTTCCCGCGTCGACCGCAGAACGACCAGCCACGCGATGCGGCCCAGGAGATCGCCGAGAAGCTCCAGCCGTTCGTGGGTCGAAAGCTGCGCCTCAAGATCCTCGAGGTCAACCGCAAGGCCAACCGGCTGATCCTGTCCGAGAAAGTCGCCCTCTACGAGGAACGGCGCGAGAAGCGCGACGAGCTGTTCAGCAGCCTGCAGGTGGGCCAGCGGGTCACCGGTACCGTGCGGTCGATCGCGCCC
>VBFZ01000192.1:3992-4815 GCA_005880805.1 Chloroflexota bacterium
ATCGACGGCCTGGTCAACAAGAGCGAGCTCAGCTGGAACAAGGTCAACAACCCGGAGGCGGGCTACAAGGTCGGCGAGGAGGTCGAGGCCGAGGTCATCGACATCAACCACGAACGCGGCCGTATCAGCCTGTCGATCCGCCGGCTGCAGCCCGATCCGTGGCACTCGACCGTGGCCGACTACCGCGTCGGCGACATCATCGACGGGACGGTCACGAAGCTCGTCAACTTCGGCGCCTTCGTTCGCGTCCGAGACGGCCTGGAAGGCCTGATCCACATCAGCGAGCTCTCGCACCAGCGCGTCGCCCATCCCGGTGACGTCGTCCACGAGGGCCAGCAGCTCAAGCTGAAGATCATCTCGCTCGACTCGGAACGACACCGCCTTGGCCTGAGCCTGAAGCAGGCGGAGGAGGCGCCGCCGCGCCCGGCGCCGCCGGAGCCCGCCGCACGGAGCGAACGACCACGGCGACAGGACCGGGAGCGCGAGCGGGGCTACTCGCTGTCCGATGCCGTACAGGAGCCGGAGGGCGGCATCGACAACACGCTCGCAGCCGCGTTCGCGCAGGTGCGCGAGCAGGTCGCCGCGTCAGAGGAGGCGAGTGCGCGAGTCGACGGCGAGGAGGCGACGCCCTCCGCCGAGGCAGAGCCGGAACCCGCCATGGCTGGCGTGACGGACTCCGAGGTTGCAACGACCGAAGCCGAGCCCGTAACCGGGACGACCGAAGCCGAGCCCGTAACCGGGACGACCGAAGCCGAGCCCGTAACCGGGACGACCGAAGCCGAGCCCGTAACCGGGACGACCGAAGCCGAGCCCGTAACCGGGA
>VBFZ01000192.1:4887-7997 GCA_005880805.1 Chloroflexota bacterium
GGCCGACGCCGAGCCCGGAACCGGGACGGCCGAAGCCGAGCCCGCAACCGGGACGACCGACGCCGAGCCCGTAACCGGGACGACCGACGCCGAGCCCGTAACCGGGACGACCGACGCCGAGCCCGTAACCGGGACGACCGAAGCCGAGCCCGTAACCGCAGGTGCGGAGCCTGCACAGGCTGCCCCAGCCGAGGACTCCGCGGCGGCCACGGCCGAGACCGAAGGAGAGGCGCCCGAGGCGTCTGCATCCGCGGCCCCGTCGAAGGCGAAGGCAGGCAAGGGCAAAGCCTCAGCGGCGGCCGCACAAGAGAATCCAGAGGCGACGGCCGAGACCGAAGCTGCCGAGACTCCCTCCGAATCGGCGGAGGGCGCGGACTCAGAGTCCGACAAGTCCTGACAGCCGACTGACTCCACGCCTGGCGACCCGCCGGCAACGGCGGGTCGTTTGTTTTGGCGCGAGGCGGCGGGACATCCGAGGGGTCGCCGGGGACGAATCTCAACTCAAAACGCACGCTCACAAAGCCTCCCCGGTAATGGTCCGGAGAGTCCGGACGGATACGCTCGGCAGGACCTTGGAGCCTCGCTTGCGGCGAGGTTGACGCGTGCTAGCATGGCTTTACCGGTGCTGTGAAGCACCCCAGGAGAACATCGTTCGGTGGATCGGTTCGACAAGTTCACGGATCGGGCACGCAAGGTCCTGACACTCGCGCAGGACGAGGCGCAGCGGTTCAACCACAACTACATCGGCACGGAGCACCTGCTGCTCGGTCTCGTCCGCGAGGGTGAGGGTGTCGCGGCCCGGGTGCTCGAGAACATGAACGTCGAGCTGGCCAAGGTCCGGACAGCGGTCGAGTTCATCATCGGGCGTGGCGACCGCCCGGTCGTCGGCGAGGTCGGCCTGACACCGCGCGCGAAGCGGGTCATCGAGCTGGCGATCGACGAGGCCCGGCGGCTCGGCCACAACTACATCGGTACGGAGCACCTGCTGCTCGGTCTCGTCCGCGAGGGCGAGGGCATCGCGGCCGGCGTCCTCGAGTCGCTCGGCGTGAACCTCGACAAGGTCCGCCACGAGGTCATCCGCGTCCTCTCGCAGAGTTCCTCCGCAGGGCCGGCCCAGGAGACCAAGCGGGCGTCGAAGACGCCGACGGTAGACCAGCTGGGCATCAACCTCACCGAGCTCGCGCGCGTCGGCAAGCTCGATCCGGTCATCGGCCGGGAGAAGGAGATCGAGCGGGTCATCCAGATTCTGTCCCGCCGGCTCAAGAACAACCCGGCGCTGATCGGCGAGCCGGGCGTCGGCAAGACGGCGATCGCGGAGGGCCTCGCCCACCGGATCGTTAACGGCGACGTCCCCGAGACGCTGCTCAACAAGCGCGTCCTGACGCTCGACATCGGGTCGCTCGTTGCCGGCACGAAGTACCGCGGCGAGTTCGAGGAGCGGCTCAAAAAGATCATCGAGGAGCTGCGCAACACGAACGACGCGGTTCTCTTCATCGACGAGCTCCATACGCTCGTTGGTGCTGGCGCTGCCGAGGGTGCGATCGACGCCGCGAACATCCTCAAGCCGCCGCTGTCGCGCGGCGAGCTGCAGTGCATCGGGGCCACGACCCTCGACGAGTACCGCAAGTACATCGAGCGCGACGCCGCCCTCGAGCGGCGCTTCCAGCCGGTCATGGTCGAGGAACCAACGCTCGAGCAGACGATCGAGATCCTGCTGGGCATTCGCGAGCGCTACGAGCAGCACCATAAGGTGACCATCACGGACGACGCGGTTCGGGCAGCAGCCGACCTGTCGATCCGCTACATCACGGACCGCCACCTGCCGGACAAGGCCATCGACCTGATCGACGAGGCCGGCAGCCGCGTCCGCTTGCGCCACTCCTCCGCGCCGCCCGCGCTGCGCGAGGCGCAAAAGGAGCTCGAGCGCGTCACCAAGGAGAAGGACGCGGCAATCAACGCGCAGGAGTACGAGGAAGCAGCCACGCTGCGCGAGACCGAGGCCGCCGCCAAGGAGCGGGTCGAGGAGCTGCGCGGCGAATGGCAGTCGCAGGTTTCACAGGACCAGCCGACCGTCGGCGAGGAGGAGATCGCCCAGGTCGTCGCCATGTGGACGGGCATCCCGGTCACCCGGATCGCCCAGGAGGAGTCCGAGCGGCTGCTCCACATGGAGGAGTCGATCCACCAGCGAGTCATCGGCCAGCAAGAGGCGATCGAGATCATCTCCAAGGCCGTTCGCCGCGCGCGGGCAGGCCTGAAGGATCCCAAGCGGCCGATCGGATCGTTCATCTTCCTGGGCCCGACGGGTGTCGGAAAGACGGAGCTCGCGAAGGCGCTCGCCGAGTTCATGTTCGGCAGCGAGGACGCGCTCATCAAGATCGACATGAGCGAGTTCATGGAGCGCCACAACGTGAGCCGACTCGTCGGCGCCCCTCCAGGCTACGTGGGCTTCGACGAGGGCGGCCAGCTGACCGAGGCCGTCCGCCGCAAGAACTACGCGGTGGTGCTCCTGGACGAGGTCGAGAAGGCGCATCCCGAGGTCTTCAACATCCTGCTGCAGATCCTCGAGGACGGACACCTGTCCGACGCCAAGGGACGGCGGGTCGACTTCCGCAACTGCATCATCGTGATGACCAGCAACCTCGGCGCCAGGCAGCTGCAGACCAACGCGACGCTCGGCTTCCGGGCCATGGGCGACACTGAGGAAGCGCGGGCTGCGACCTCCTACGACATCATGAAGGAGAAGGTCCAGGCGGAGCTCAAGAACTCCTTCCGGCCGGAGTTCCTGAACCGTATCGACGCGACGGTCGTGTTCCGCTCGCTCACGGTCGACGAGATCCGCCAGATCGTCGACCTGATCGACGAGGCCGGCAGCCGCGTCCGCTTGCGCCACTCCTCCGCGCCGCCCGCGCTGCGCGAGGCGCAAAAGGAGCTCGAGCGCGTCACCAAGGAGAAGGACGCGGCAATCAACGCGCAGGAGTACGAGGAAGCAGCCACGCTGCGCGAGACCGAGGCCGCCGCCAAGGAGCGGGTCGAGGAGCTGCGCGGCGAATGGCAGTCGCAGGTTTCACAGGACCAGCCGACCGTCGGCGAGGAGGAGATCGCCCAGGTCG
>VBFZ01000193.1 GCA_005880805.1 Chloroflexota bacterium
ACCTGCAATCCGCTCCAGCAGGGCTGAATCCCCTCCCGAGGTCTCCGCTCTCGAGAGCCGCCGCTTCGAGCGACGTTGAGGGCCGGGTCCCGCGCAGCGGCGACTCGTGAACCGTGTCAGGTCCGGAAGGAAGCAGCACTAAGCGATCCTCGTCGGGTGCCGCGGAACGGCCTGGTCTGAGCCGTTCGGAGTGGTGGGCGCGGAAGCGTCCAGGTCGACGGAGGGTGCACGGCAAGCAACGGACGATGACAGGAGCGGCGTGACCTCGACCTCACCCCATCAGGCCCTCTACCGCCGGTGGCGCGCGCAAACGTTCGGCGAAATCGTCGGCCAGCAGGCCGTCGTCACGACGCTTCGAAACGCCGTCCGCGCAAACGCCGTCGCCCACGCGATGCTCTTCGTCGGTCCGCGGGGCACGGGCAAGACGTCGATGGCGCGGATCCTGGCGAAGGCGCTCAACTGCACGAACCTCCAGGACGGGGAGCCCGACGACTCATGCGAAGCGTGCGTCGCCATCCGCGAAGGGCGCGCCCTGGACGTGGTCGAGATGGATGCCGCGTCGAACAACAAGGTCGACGACATGCGCGAGCTGCTGCCTCGCGTCTACACGGCACCCTCCGACCTGCGGCGAAAAGTGTTCATCGTCGACGAGGTCCAGCGCATCAAGGAAGGCTGGGACGTCCTGCTCAAGACGCTCGAGGAACCGCCCGAGCACGTCGTCTTCATCTTCTGCACGACCGACAGCAGCCAGATCCGACCGGCGGTCGTCTCGCGCCTCCAGCGGTTCGATTTCCGACGCCTCACGGTGCCCGAGATCGAAGGCAAACTCCGCCGCATCCTGGCCGAAGACGGACGCCCGGCCGACGAGGACGCGATTCGCCTGATCGCCGAGCTGGCGGCGGGCGGCATGCGCGACGCCGAGTCGATGCTCGACCAGCTCCTGTCCGGCGGATCGGAACGCCTGACCGCCGAGAGTGTTCGCGACCTGCTGGGGCTGGCCGACGCGCAAACCGTGCTCGCCTTCGTCGACGCTGCGGTCAGCGGCGACGCGCTGGCCGGCATGGATGTTCTCGACGGACTCGAGGAGCGGGGTCGGGACCTTCGCTCGTTCATGGACCAGGCCGTCGAGGTGTTAAGGACGCGAATCGCCCGATCCCTTGGAGCCGGCGCCTCGGCCGACCGCTCTGCCCTGCTGGCCGCGGCCCACCGTCTGGCGGGGATCGACCCGGCTCGCGGCGGCCCTGGTGGCCTCCGGTTCCAGCTCGAGCTCGCCCTGCTGTCGGCCATAAAGAAACAGCCGATGGAGGCACCGAGCGCAAGCTCGACCGTGCCAGCCTACGCGCAGGCCACTACGCCAGCGCCAGCGCTCGCACCGGCGCGCGAAGCCGACAGCTCGACAAGCACGGCGGACCAGGCACCCGCGACCTCCGGACGCGCCCGACGATCTCGACCGGCCGAAGCCGTGGCGCCGGTCGAAGACGCGGCACCGTCGTCCGAAGAACCTCGGCCGCCACCCCGAGAACTTGCACCACCCGCGTCCGAGCAAACGGCGCCCTCCGCCCCGTCGACCGACCTCGAAGCCCTGCGCGCACGATGGCCGGAGATCGTGGCGGCGATCAGCGAGCATCCGCCGACCAAGCCGCTGATCGTGGCCTGCCGCCCGATCTCGGTCGAGGACGGAGTCGTGACCCTGGGCTTTCCCGAGGGGCAGAGCTTCCTCAAGGACGTCGCCGAACGTCGGCGGTCGGTCCTGGAGGATGGGATCGGCCGGTTTCTCGGTCGGGCTGTCGCCGTTCGTTGTGTCGCGACCAACCTCGCGGTCGAGTCGCTGGGCGGGGACGACGAAGGCGCCAGGCTGCTCGCCGAAGCACGTCGGATCTTCGCGGAAGACCTGGTCGACGCACGCGAGGTGAGCTGACCGAGCTTCGGATGCGTGCACGCGGGTGCCGCATCGCGCAGACTGATCCCGTGGGCGGAGCGAGGCGAGAAGGAGGATCGCGCCGATGAGCATGGCCAACCTGTCCCGCATGGCACAACAGATGCAGCAGGAGATCGTGCGCGTCCAGTCCGAGCTCGAGTCCGCGACGGTCGAGGGAACGGCCGGAGGCGGTGCTGTCAAGGCCACGGTCACCGGTCGCCAGGAGCTGGTGAGCCTTGCGATCGATCCCGGGGCTGTCGACGCTGCCGACGTCGAGATGCTCCAGGATCTCGTCGTGGCGGCGGTCAACGATGGCCTTCGCGCGTCGCGCGAGCTGGCCGAGTCGAAGATGGCCGCGGTCACGGGCGGCCTTCGCCTGCCGGGCATGTAGCTCGCCCCACCCAACGTGGCCGCGCCTCTCGTCGAACCCGTCGCGCGCCTGATCGAGGCGTTCGCACGACTGCCCGGCATCGGACCGAAGACAGCCCAGCGGCTGACCTACCATCTGCTGCGCACGCCCGACTCGGAAGCGCGGACCCTGGCCGCGGCGTTGGTCGCCATGCGGGACCAGGTCGTGTTTTGCGAGCGCTGCTTCAACATCAGCGAAGCGCCGTTGTGCGCCATCTGCCAGGACGATGGTCGCGACGCGAGCCGCCTGTGCGTCGTAGAGGAGCCACTCGACGTCCTCGCGCTCGAACGGACGGGCGAGTTCAAGGGCCTCTACCACGTCCTCCACGGCGCGATCTCGCCCATCGACGGCATCGGCCCGGACCGGCTTCGGATCCGGGAGCTGCTTGTTCGAACCGAGGACGCCAATCGAAGCGGGACCCCGTTCGCTGAGGTGATCCTCGCGACCAACCCCACGCTCGAAGGCGAGGCGACCGCGATGTTTCTCGCCGAGCGCCTGGACGGGCAGGTCGGCAGCGTCACGCGTATCGCTCGTGGCATCCCGGTCGGCGGGGACCTCGAGTACGCCGACGAGGTCACGCTGATCCGCGCCCTGCAGGGCCGGCGTCCGGTCGCGCCCTGACGCGCGCGCGTGAGCAATCTCGTCAACGAAGTCCTGCTACGGCTCGCGAAGGTGGGCGCAGCCCTGGTCCTGGGCCTCGTTCTCTACGCCGTCCTGACCGGGCCGCTCGCGGTGTCCGGGACGGCCGAGCTGGCATTGCTGTGCTGGCTTTCCGGGGCCGCGTTCGTCCTCCTCGTGGAGTCCAGCCCGATCTGAACCGGCTCGCGACGTATCGAACGTTTGGCCGATTTGGGGTTCGTTTGACAGCGTTCAGAGGCCCGCATACCATTCGCCGCCGTGCCCGCTCCGGGGAGCGCGGCCGAGCTTCGGCGGACGTCGCCGAGGACCCTCCGGTTGTTTGACACCCGGATCGGCAAGTCCCATCATTGGGGCTCTGCGCCGCGGGCGGTTGCGCCCCGGTCGCTGCACCTTAACAACTGAAGAGTGGCAGGAAATCCGGTAAGGATGTGCGAGTGGTCAAACCCACGAACCAAATGCAGCCGAAAGGCTGTGTTTTTTCGGAGAGTTTGATCCTGGCTCAGGATTAACGCTGGCGGCGTGCATGAGACATGCAAGTCGAACGGACGATCAGGGCTTGCTCTGATCGTTAGTGGCGGACGGCTGAGTAACGCGTAGGTGACCTGCCCCGAAGTGGGGAATAACTGCCCGAAAGGGTGGCTAATACCGCATG
>VBFZ01000194.1 GCA_005880805.1 Chloroflexota bacterium
GCCGTCGCGGACCACCTGCTGCGTCGGGGGCTCGTCCCGCGAACCTTCGGACCGGCGCACCCCCTGGCCGACCACCTGCGGTTGACCGTCCGGTCGGTCGAGGAGGACGACCGCCTGATCGAGGCCGCCGGCGATCTCGCGCCGGACGAGGACGGGATCTAGGCTCGCAGCCGGCCGATCGCCTGGCGCTTCTTCCCGAACCGCACCCGGACCCAGCGCTCGTGGAGCGCTTCGACGGGTTCGGAAGCCTCCCGGACCTGCCGCTCGTTGATGTAGAGCCCGCCCTGCTGGATCGCTCGCCGCACCTCCGAGCGTGAGGCGAACAGGCCGCTTTCGATGGCCAGGCCAACCAGGTCGGCAAGTGCGGACCGCGCGAACTCGAAGCGGTGATCGAGCTCCTCGTAAAGCGTCTCCAGGACTTCGGCAGACGGCGCCGCATCCGCGTCGAACGCCTCCCGACTCGTGGCCGCGGCTCGTTCGGCCGCCTCGGCGCCGTGGACGTGCGCGGTGATGTCGAACGCGAGGACGCGCTGCGCCAGCCGCTGCTCCGGACGAGCGGCCTGCTCGGCCTCCAGCGACTCGATCTGGCCCTGATCGAAGAGCGTGAACCAGCGCAGGTACAGGCCCACGTCGCGGTCGTCCGCGTTCAGCCAGTACTGGTAGAAGGCGTACGGGCTGGTCTGTGTTGGGTCGAGCCACACCGACTCGCCCGCCTCGCTCTTGCCGAACTTCGTGCCGCTGGGCGTCAGGAGGAGCGGATACGCGAGCGCATGCGCGGGCTCCTGCGCCTCGCTGGCTTCCTCGACCCGCCGGATCAGCTCGAGGCCAGCGGTGATGTTGCCCCACTGGTCGGCGCCGCCCATCTGGAGCTCCACGCCCATCGTCCGGTACAGGTGCAGGAAGTCGGCCGCCTGCAGGAGCATGTAGCTGAATTCGGTGAACGACAGGCCCCGGTCCAGCCGCATCTGGACGGAGTCCTTGGCCAGCATGTACGGGACGGTGAAGTGCTTGCCAACGTCGCGCAGGAACTCGAGCATCCCGAACCGGCTGAGCCAGTCGTAGTTGTCGACCACGACCGCGCCCTGCGGGCCGCTGAAGTCGAGGAAATGCTCGAGCTGCCCCCGAATCGAGCGGGTATTCGCCTCGATCGTCGGCCGGTCCAGCAGGTTGCGTTCGCTCGACCTCCCGGACGGATCGCCGATCATGCCCGTCCCCCCGCCGACGACCACCACGGGGCGGCCACCGTGGCGCTGCAGGTGCACCAGCCCGAAGATCGGCACGAGGTGGCCGATGTGCAGCCAGGGAGCCGAGGGGTCGAAGCCGTTGTAACCCGCGATCGGGCGGCCAGTCGCCAACCGCTCGGCGAGGCCCGGCGTCGTCTCCTTGAGCATGCCGCGCCACCGCAGCTCGGACAGCAGACCGGCGGAATCCGGCCGGCCCTCTGGGAGTCGCTCGCTCGCGGCTGACATGGCTTGGCTAACGCGACTGGCGGGCGTCTTCGGTTCCGCCGCCGTCACAGCCCTGGAGCGCGAGACGTCTCGGGGCGGCGCCCGTTCGGGCGCACGATGAGGAGGCAGACCATCAGGGTCCATATGCTATCGTCGCGCGCGGCATGAAGAGCAGCCTCGAACGGAGGCGGCGCCTTAGCCGCAACGGCAACGGCAGCCGCAAGAGCCGAGGCAGTACCGCCAGCGCTCTCGCCATCGGCCTCCCCCTCTTTCTATTCTCGACCTTCCTGGTCGTGGGTGCGCTCGGCCTGGTCGCGGCCGTCGGCGCGTACAACTTCTACAGCCAGGGCCTCAAGGACCCCCAGCAGGTCTTCAACGCGCTCACCTTCACCCAGCAGTCGATCGTCTACGACCGCACCGGCAAGGTCGAGCTCGCGCGCTTCGGCCAGCAACAGCGCGAGGTGGTCCAGTTCAAGGACATCCCGCCTGTTGTCATCGACGCGACCACGAGCATCGAGGACCACACCTACTGGACGAACGCCGGCTTCGATCCCGTCGGCATCGTGTCGGCCGGCCTGGACACCCTCAGCGGTCGCGAGCGCGGCGCATCCACGATCACCCAGCAGCTCGTTCGCAACCGGCTGCTGCCCGACGCAGTGCTGGCAGGCAACAAGTACGAGCGGAAGATCAAGGAGATCATCCAGTCCATCCGCCTGACGCAGGAATTCCCGGGCCTCGACGGCAAGCAGCGGATCATGGCCGCGTATCTCAACCAGAACTACTACGGGAACCAGGCGTACGGGATCAAGGCTGCGGCCGAGGCGTACTTCGGCGTCACCGACCTGTCGAAGCTCACGATCGCCCAGGCGGCCATCCTGGCGGCCATCCCGCAGTCGCCCAGCGCATACGACCTGGTCAAGAACGCCGAGGAGGACGACAACAAGAAGCTGATCGTCCCGCAGGACTCGCGCATCGTCCTGCGCCGCAACCAGGTCCTCCAGGAGATGCTCGCGAACCGAGTCCTGACCGCGCCGGGCGGTCCCTACGCCGTCCCCGGAGCGGGCATCAGCGATGAGCAGATCCGCCAAGCGATGACTGAGCCGGTTGTGCTGGCCGAGCAGGCCGGAGCCAAATGGAAGGCGCCCCACTTCGTCTGGCAGGTTCGCCATCAGCTGCGAGCTCGTCGACAGCGGCGGCTACCGGATTGTGACGACGCTCGACTGGAAGATGCAGCAGATCGCCGAGAAGTGGGTCAAAGCGGCCGCGATTGCGCCGAACGCGCCGAACTACGCGGCAAGGCTCAAGGAGCTCAAGGTCTCCAACCTCAAGTGGATCAACGACCTGCGCAACAAGGGCATCTACAACTCGGCGATGGCCGCGATCGACTACCGCACCGGACAGATCCTGGCTTACGTCGGCAGCGCCGGCTACGACGAGAAGGCCCGCGGCAAGAAGTTCCAGCCGCAGTTCGATGTCCTGGCCGACGGTTGGCGCCAGGCGGGATCGGCGTTCAAGCCGATCAACTACATCACCGGGCTCGACGACAAGACCATGACCGCCGCGACGCTGCTCATGGACGTCGTGACGAACTTCGGGGGTGGCTACACGCCGACGGATGCCGACAACGCCGAACGGGGTCCGCTTCGGATGCGCGAGGCGATCCAGCTGTCACTCAACATTCCGGCGATCAAGGCAGCGATCGAGCTAACCCCCGGGCACGTGTACGACGAGGCGCGGAAGTTCGG
>VBFZ01000002.1 GCA_005880805.1 Chloroflexota bacterium
CAGGAGGGTCATGTGCGCGCCGGACAGGATCGACAGGCCGACCACGTCCACGTCCTCCTGCAGCGCGGCCGTGGCGATCATCTCGGGGGACTGTCGCAGGCCCGTGTAGACGACCTCGAAACCCTCGTCCCGCAGGCCGCGCGCGAGCACCTTCGCGCCGCGGTCGTGACCGTCCAGGCCCGGCTTGGCGATGAGGACCTTGATCGGGTGGTCCGGCATGCCGGCGATTGTAGGGGTCGAACGAACGGCTGAAGCAGGCGTCCGATCGGGCGACCCGCAGGCGACACCTGGGCGAGGTCAGGCGCCGGGCGCTTTCCTCTCGAGGTGCGCGAAGAACTCCGCGCGCGTCTTGTCGTTCGCGCGGAACAGTCCGAGCACCGCCGACGTGGTCATCACCGTGCCCGGCTTTCGGACGCCGCGCATGACCGCGCACAGGTGGGTCGCCTCGATCACCACTCCGACGCCCTTCGGGTCGAGGCGTTCCATGAGGAAGTCGGCGATCTGCTGCGTCAGCCGCTCCTGAACCTGCAGGCGGCGGCCGAACATCTCTACGATGCGCGGGATCTTGGACAGCCCGAGCACGCGACCGCGAGGGATGTAGGCGACCCCGGCCGCGCCGAAGAACGGAAGCAGATGGTGCTCGCACAGGGAGTAGAACGGGATGTCCTTGACGACGACCATCTCGCTGTAGTCGACCTCGAAGATCGCGTCGTTCACGAGGCGCTCGGGATCGACCTGGTAGCCCGCCGTGAGCTCCGTGTACATGCGGTGGACCCGCTCCGGGGTCCCGATGAGGCCCTGGCGATCGGGGTCCTCGCCGATCTCGACCAGGATCTGCCGGACCGCTTCCTCGACGCGATCTGCCGCGACCCCCGCCGGATGGGGCGTGGCGCCCTCGATCGCCGCGGCGGCCAGGGCCTCGGCATCGGGTCGGCTGAGCCGGCCATCGGTGTCGGCCGGCAGCTCCCCGATCTCGGTCTCGATCTCGTCGACGATCTGCTTTACGTGTGGCGGCAACGAAGGCATCGTGGCGGGCTCCTGTTCGCGCCGATGGTAGCGCCGAGCGCGATTCAGGCCTGCCCGCGGCGCCCGGTCGGGCCGGCCAGGAGCTCGACGTGCAGGATGGCGGCGGTGACCTCGGCCGGGCGATAACGCATCAGGTTGTGCCCGTCGCCCGGGAAGCTGGCGACCGGGATCGCAGGAAGACCTGCCGTTCGACGGGCGCCCTGAAGCCTGGCCATCGCTGCCGCCCGCCGGCCGAACTCGTCGTCGCTCGCCATGAGGGCGACGATCGGAGCACCCACGCGCCCGAGTGCCTCCTCAGGCCGGTAGTCGAATATCGCCCGGGCGAGACCCTCGAGGGCGTGCGGCCGAACGCCAGCCACAACCTTTCCGGCCGGAACCTCGATAACGGTCGCGCGCGCGGCCTGCTCCTGGTCCGCATTCCAGGTCGCGCGATCGAAGCCCGCTCGGTCGGCCAGGAAGCTCGTCATCGAGCGGAGCACCTCGGGCGGTTCCTCGAGCGAGCGCAGGAACTCCTCCGGATCGAGGTCGGTCGTTTCGGGCAGCGACTCCCAGCCGCCGTCGACCAGCACGAGCCCGGCGCAGCGTTCCGCCAGCTCGGCGGCCGTCCATGCCGCGACCATGGCTCCTGCGCCGTGGCCCGCCAGCACGATCGCCGAATCCGCGCCCGCGAGGAGGTCAGCACCGTCGGCAACCGCGATCGCGTCCTCGGCCAGCTGGCCCGGCACGTACCCGTGGGTCGGCGAATCGGAGAGGCCGTGCCCGCGCACGTCCATCGCTACGACCCGGCGGCGGGCGCGCAACCGCCGTGCGACCGGCGTCCAGATCCACGCGGTCTGCGCGAGGCCGTGGATCAGCAGAACGGGCGCGTCGCGTTGCCGGACGCCGGGCCCCGGCGTGGCACCCGACGGCCCGTCCCAGTCGAGGAAGTGGATCCGCTCGCCCGGCGCGACTTCCACCACGAAGCCCTGGGGCGACGCGCCCGGATCGGCTGCCGGGACTGCCGACAGATCGAGGTCCAACGCTGGAAAGGACGCGGGTTCGGGTTGGCCGGCCATCCACCCGTAGGATACGAACGAGATGGTGAAGCGCCGCCGCGGCTCGAGGCTCGCATCCCGGGCACGCCGTTCACTTCGACCGAGCGATCGCTTCGAGGCCCTGGTCCAGCGGGCGCTCGAAGGGATCCCGCCTCCGTTCGACCGGGCACTCGAGGATGTCGCGATCGTCATCGAGGACTGGCCGTCGCGCGAACAGCTGTCGCTGGGCGAGCGCGGCCGCGACATCGATGCCTACGACCTGTACGGCCTGTACGAAGGCACTCCGAGGACCGAGTGGGGCGCGGACCTCGTGCCCTTCCCGAACAAGATCACCTTGTTCCGCGTTCCATTGCTGGAGGACTTCACGTCCGACGCCGACCTCCAGGACGAGGTCCGTCGGACGGTGCTTCATGAGCTGGCGCACCACCTCGGTATCGACGACGACCGTCTCACCGAGCTGGGGATCGACTAGCGATCCGCCGCGGCGGCTCCCAATCTGCTGCGCCTTCTAGACGCGAACGACCTCGTAGAGCCCGATGGCCATGGCCACCAGCGCCACCACGATGCCGACCCGCATCGGCCGTGTGACCCACCGAAAGCCGGTACGCAGCCGGGGAGGAGTGCGCGGTGGCTGGTCAGCTGCCTCTTCGCCCGACGCCGGCGCCACGAGGACGGGATCACGCGCCCGATCGAGCCCATCTCCGTAGCGCGTGAGCGCCAGGAAAGCCACGACCTGCGGCGCGTTCGAGATCGCGGAGACGGTCAGGATGAGCGATCCGAGCGCGAGGATGAGCGCGCCGATCACGACGGTCGTGACCGCGACGGCAACCGCGCCACCTTCCGGGCCGAGACCGAGTGGCGTGGCGATCCGTGCGAGGAGGTCCTCGCCGACTCCGATCCCGAAGAAGGACAGGAAGTCTGCCAGCAAGGAAAATCCCGCGAGCAGGAACGCCGTCTTCCAGCGAACGCGCGCCATCGTCACCGAGCGGCGAAGCGACTCGACCGCAGGGACATCGCCGATGACGATCCCGGTCGGCCAGTAGACGAACGGCGCAGTCACAAACGCCCACGCGACGGCGGCGGGAAACGTCCACGGGCCACGGATGAGCAGCAGGTCCAGGACGACGAGCGGAGCCGTCACGAGGATGCGCGCGCGAATGATTCGCCAGAACACCTGGCGCGACCGCCGCAAGGCCTCGTGCAGCGCCAGGGGCTGGCCGGCCACCCGGCCCGCGAGCGTTCCGATCGCGAGGGCTTGGCTCTCAACGCTGATCGCCACGAAACCCGCAGACGCGATGATCGCGGTGATGCCGAACGCACCGCCTGCACGCGTCCGCTGGTGGGTGAGCTCGGTGATCGATTCGTCGACGGATTCCACGGCAACCGCCCAGAGCAGGTAAGCCGCCGGCCCGATCAGCGCCAGCGACAGCAGCCCGATGTAGATCGAGGCACGCCGGAGCTCGAGGCTGCTTCGGGCAAGCACGTCGAACGCGGTGGACAGGAGAGCCTGGCCCCCCGTTGGCAGCCCGGACAGCGGATCAGGCCGCGGCTCGGGCTCCGGTGCCTGGAGGTTGCCGGGCAGGGCGGGTTCTGTCGTAGGCTCGGCTTCGTTCGCTGGTTCGCTCGTCGGTCCCGGCTCCGCCGCCGGCAAGGCGATGATCGGTGGTTCGGCCCGCGCCTCGGTGGCCGGCGCTGGCTCGTCCCCCGCGCCAGGGCCGGGATCCGTCACGCGGGAATCGGTGCGGCGGACGGCAGCGGAGCGGCGCTGGCGAGGAACTCTCCGACCCGGTCGAGATCGACGTTGCCTCCCGACAGGACCGCGCAGACTCGATCTCCATCGCGGAGCGGGATCCTGCCGTAGATCAGCGCACCGAGGGCAGCAGCGCCGGCCGGCTCCAGGACCTGCTTGATCCGTTCGGCCGCAAAGCGCAGTCCCCCGAGGATGGTCGCGTCATCGAGCAGGACGATGTCGTCGACGTAGCGACGGACGGCGGCGAGCGTCCACGTACCCGCGAACGGCGCTCCGAGCCCGTCGGCGACACTCACCGGGTCGATCCTGACGATCTCGTTGCGCTCCAGCGCGATCGACATCGCATTCGAGCCTTCGGGTTCGACGCCGTACACGCGCACGTTCGGTAATCGTTCCTTGACGGCCGTGGCGACACCCGAGATCAGGCCTCCTCCACCGATTGGCACGACGACCACGTCGACCTCGGGTTCATCCTCGGCGATCTCCAGCCCGAGGGATCCGTGTCCGGCGATCACGGCGGGATCGTCGAAGGGATGGCAGAAGATCAGGCCGCGTTCCGCCTCGAGCCGCTTCAGCTCGTCGAACGTCTCGCCGATGTGCTCGCCGTGAAGGACGATCTCGGCTCCGTAGCCCAGGCACGCCGCGACCTTCGACGGGACAGCCGCAAGCGGCATCACAACGACCACGCTCACGCCGAGCTCGCGTCCCGCCCAGGCGTAGCCCTGCGCCGCGTTGCCGGCGGACATCGTGATGATTCCTGCCTCGCGTTGAGCCGGCGCAAGCGAGGCCACCTTGTTGAGGGCGCCTCGCGGCTTGAACGAGCCGGTCTTCTGGAGGTGCTCAGCCTTGAGGTACAGCCGGGCATCCGCAACGGACACCCCTGAAACGGCTTCGATCGCGGTCGCGGCCGCCGTCGACGAGAGCATCGGAGTCCGATGAACGCGGCCGCCGACCACCTCGCGCGCGGCGGTCATTTCGACGAGCGGCACGAGGTGCTCCGGCATCGCGGCAGTATCGCAGACGGTCTCGCTGGGGCCTCCTGGAGGTCGCGCGGCGATTCGTCCTGGTACTTGCGTGTTTGCGCAAGAAGTGAGAGACTTCGATCGTGTTGGAGATCCAGGTCTCGAGCGAGACCGATCGGCAGCGATTTGCGGCCGTCGGCCGCGCGCTCGCAGATCCCAAGCGCCTGTGTGTGCTCGAATCGCTCGCAGCGGGCGAGATGTCGGTCAGCGATCTCGCGACCCGGGTCGCCTGCCAGGTTCCCAACATGAGCCAGCACCTCGCGGTGCTCCGGAGCGCGGGACTCGTGACCACGCGCCGGGTTGGCAACAGCATCTACTACCGACTCGCGGACCAGCGCGTCCTCGAGGCCTATCAGCTCATTCGATCGATCGCCCGCTGAGGCGGGCGCGGGTCGGTCGCTCTGGCCGGCCCAGCACTTCCCGCGGGCAGCGGGGGAAAGGAATCAACCGGCGATGGCCGAAATCAAGGTGGCGACCGACGCCAACTTCGAGGAGCTGGTGCTCCATAACGACAAGCCGACGGTCGTCGACTTCTGGGCCGTCTGGTGCGGGCCATGCCGCATGGTCGCCCCGGAGATGGAAAAGCTCGCCGAGAAGTACGCGGGCGCGATCGACGTCGTCAAGGTGGACGTCGATGCCAACCCTCACCTGTCGCAGCAGTTCAACATCATGAGCATCCCGACGATCGCGTTCTTCCGGCCCGGGCAGCAGCCCACCGGCGTGGTTGGCTTCCGGCCCCTCGAGCAGCTCGAGGTCCAGTGGCAGCTGGCCCAGTACAGCAAGCCCATCGCCCCTGCGACGTCGCCGACCGACACGGCGGCTGCGTCCTAGCCGTTCGCAAATCAAGCCCCCGGCCTGGTGCCGGGGGCTTTTCGATTCGCGTTCCGCAGCCGGCCCGGTTGGGGGCCGCCGCGGGATCAGCCTTTCAGCGGGCTGCGTTCCGCCAGGCGGATTCCAGCCAGGCCACCGCCCGATCGAGCGCGAAACGGTCCATCGCGGCCGGCGCGAACGTCACCCAGTCCGCACCTCGAGGCGACGTGCGGGTGTCCGGGGTGGCGAGAGCGGCCCGTGCGATGGCTGGCGAAAGTCGGTAACTCGCGACGCTGCCCTCGATGGTTGCGAAGACCGTGCCGGTCCGCGAGAACTCCACCAGGGTGCCGCGTTCCTGGCGCTCGACGTCCTCCAACCCGGCAACCGCCAGCTCGACCGCCGCGCCAAGGTCGCTCGGGGCGTGGCCGTTCGTTCGATCGGTCACCCGCCGGCCTCCGGGCTCGTGGTCGCGGCGAGGATCGCGTTCAGGTCGTCGACGTGGTCCGGATAGTGGTCGAGCCCGCACTCCGAGATCGACTCCAGGTTCCCGGGGTGCTTGAGCCAGCGTGTTTCGGGCACGACGGTGAGGTAACCGCGCAGCTCGCCCGCGGCAGTTCTGAACCTGCGGCGGACCTCCTCCAGGGGCAGCTGGGCCCAGCTCGCCTGCATCTCGGCGTTGACGACGTCCCCGCCGCGCGCGTCCCAGTCGACGTCGACGCGGACGGCGGTTGGGCTCGTCTCGCCGACGGCGAGCTCCTTCGCGATCTGCGTGGCGACTTCCTGCCAGCCGGCGAGATGGCCCATCAGATCGCGGCCCGACCAGTCGTGGGCGTCCTTGATGGGTCGGGACAGGTCCTCGTCGCTGAGGTCGTCGAGCGCCTCAAAGGGGCGCCATGCGTCGCGCTCGTCCTCGAGGAACTCCAGCGCGCTCGTGTACACGCCCCGATGGTAGCCCTGAATTTGCCCTAAATACGTGCCGGGTGAGGGGTGTTCGACACCATGGCGCGATGGACGACCTGCGGATCGGGCGGCTGTGTCGCGCCCTGCGCCGCCGACGCGGCTGGCGCCAGCTCGACCTGGCGGCTGCCGCCGGTTGTCACCAAACCACTGTTTCCCGCCTCGAGCGCGGGCATCTGGCGACTCTCTCCATTGAAGTCGTCCGCCGCATCTTCGCCCTGCTCGACGCACGGTTCGAGGGAGTTGTCAGCTGGCGTGGTGGTGACCTCGACCGGCTGGCCGACGCACGACACGCTCAGCTGGTCGAGGCTGCCGCCCGCGTGTTCGCAGCCGCCGGCTGGACTCTCTCCGCGGAAGTCTCGTTCTCCGAATGGGGCGAACGTGGCTCGATCGACCTCCTGGCAGTACTCCCGGACAGGCGGATCGCCGTCGTCAACGAGATCAAGACCGAGATCACGAGCGTCGAGGAGACGGTCCGCAGGCATGACGCCAAGGTTCGTCTGGGGGCGGGCATCGTTCGCCAAAGGCTTGGTTGGCGCCCACTGGCGGTTGCTCGAGTGCTCATCCTCGCGGATCAGTCCACGTGTCGACGAGCAGTCGCCCGACACTCAGCGACATTCGCATCGATCTATCCATTGGGCAGCCGAGTCGTGCGCGCGTGGATCAGGAACCCGTCGGGTCAAGCGATCGGTGGGCTCTGGTTCCTTTCAAGCAAGCATGGGCGAGCTGAAAAGTGGTCCCGTGGGGGTCCCAAGCGGATTCGAACGCGCTCGTCTCTGCCGACCACTCGCAACCGATAGGCGGCGTGTCGGTGGTCGGCGCGAGGCTCACGGCTATCAATCCGCGGATGCTTGCGTGACGGATTGGCGACAGTGGCGCGGCCCCAGCTGCGGCCCCGCTGTTGATCGCGGGACACGGCTGGCGCGAGCCAGGAGTCAGACGGCCACGGGTTCGCGGTATTCCCCGAAGACCTCGCGGAGGATGGCGCACTGCTCGCCGAGCGTGGCGTACGCATTGGCGCAGCGCAGGAAGTGCGGCATCAGGTTCGACTGGGAGGAGCCCGGGCGGCGGGCAGCCTCTCGAAGGCCGGCAAGGGCGGTCTCGACCTCGGCCGCGTCGCGCTCGCGGCGGACGCGCTCCAGCCGGGACATCTGCGCCCGCAGCGACTCCTCCGAGACCTCGAGCAACGGGATCGTCAGTTCCTCGTCGGGGTCGGCGTAGCGGTTGACCCCCACGATCACCCGATCCCCGGCATCGAGCTCGCGCTGGAAGCGGTACGCGGCGTCAGCGATCTCCCGCTGCGGGTAGCCGGCCTTGATCGCCTCGACCATGCCGCCGCGCGCATCGATCTCGTCGAGGTACCGCCATACGGCACGCTCGGTCTCGTTCGTGAGCGACTCGACGAACCACGATCCGCCCAGTGGGTCCACGGTGGAAGCCACGCCGGTCTCCTCCGCGATGATCTGCTGCTGGCGGAGCGCGAGCAGGGCCGCCTCGGCCGAGGGGACCGCCCAGGCCTCGTCGTAAGCGTCGGTGTGCAGCGACTGCGTCCCGCCCAGCACCGCGGCGAGCGCCTGCACGGCTACGCGCGTCAGGTTGTTCAGCGGCTGCTGCGCGGTCAGCGACACGCCGGCCGTCTGCGTGTGGAAGCGCATCCAGGTCGAGCGCTCGTTCTCGGCCCGGAAGCGTTCGGTCATCAGCTTGAACCAGACCCGGCGCGCCGCCCGGTATTTGGCGATCTCCTCGAAGAAGTCGTTGTGGGCGTTGAAGAAGAACGACAGCCGCGGCGCGAAGTCATCCACCCGCAGCCCGCGCGCGAGGGCGGCTTCCGTGTAGGCCATCCCGTCGGCGATCGTGAAGGCAAGCTCCTGGACGGCCGTCGATCCCGCCTCCCGGATGTGGTAGCCGGAGATCGAGATGGTGTTCCAGCGCGGCAGCTCGCGCGTCCCGAACTCGATCGTGTCGGTGACGAGGCGCATCGATTCCTCGGGCGGGAACAGGAACTCCTTCTGGGCGACGAACTCCTTGAGGATGTCGTTCTGCGTGGTGCCCTCGAGCGCGGCCCTCGGCACGCCGCGCTTCTCGGCAGCCGCGATGTACATCGCCCAGATCGGTGCGGCCGGCGAGTTGATCGTCATCGACGTCGAGATGCGCTCGAGCGGCAGCCCGTCGAGCAGGACCTCCATGTCGGCGAGCGACGAGACGGCCACGCCGCACGTGCCGAACTCGCCATCGGCCTCGGGCGCATCCGTGTCGTAGCCATACAGCGTCGGCATGTCGTACGCGATCGACAGGCCGGTCTGGCCGGCCGCCAGCAGCTGCTTGAAGCGGGCGTTCGTGTCTTCCGCAGCCCCGAACCCGGCGAACATGCGCATCGTCCAGAGTCGGGACCGGTAGCCGGTCGGGTGAATGCCCCTCGTGAACGGCGGTTCGCCCGGCAGCCCGATGTCCCGCGCCGGATCGAAATCGTCCCAGCGACCGGTGGCGAGTCGATCCCCGCGGTGGTCGACCGCGGTCGGTCCGCCGCCGCCACGCGGCTCGCGGTCCGCCGCGGGTTCCCAGTCCCACGGCCCGTACAGCCGCTCGACCTCGACGTCGCTGAGCGTCGAGAAGCGCGGCCGTCGCTCGGGTGCGCGCGTGAGCGCCGGCTGGAGGCGCTCGTCCTTCCACGACTGCCTGCCCGCGGACCACGCGTTCGCCGAAGGCTGCTCCCGGTCGCTCATGGCCGCGACTCTAGCATCGGGCCGTCGGCATCTACGTCGGCATCTACGTCGGCATCCCCGCGGGCGCCGATCTGATCGAGCGAGGTCCTGGCCCTGTCCGCGTCGGTCAGTAACGCCAGGCCGATCGCCTCTCAGGATCGGAAGCCGCCCGATCCGGATAACCCCGCCGATTGACGCGCCGTGCCCCGAGCTCCACCGCTTCCCGGTGCTGGCGCCGTCGGAAAGCCCGATAGATCCGGTATGCCTCGTACAAGGTCAGGATCGGCACGAGGCGGCGCGGCAGGATGCGCAGGATCAGGAGGCGTGCGATGGCTCGCAACATGCGGGAATCGTCGCGGCACGAGGCGGCGCTTCGCCCATTCCCGGATGCCGACCACGTTGCGCGAACCTATCGAGGTGACGCGGGCGAGCGCCGGCAAAATGCAACCTCAGCCAAACGCCGCGATCGCCTCCTGGACGATCCGATCCGGAACGCCCGCGGCCAGGACGACGTGGACGGTCCCCTCCCCGGCCGGCCAGACGACGATGGTCTGCGGCGTCCCGGCGTCCGCGTAGTCGAGCCGAAACGCGGGCCGACCAACGACGCTCGGATGCGAGACAGACAGGCCCGACACCTTCGGCGCGGCGCGGGCTCCGGCCTCGTAGAAGGCGGCGAGCCAATCCGCCTGCAGCCCGTTCCCCGTGAAGATCGCGAGCGTGACGCCAGTTGCCGGTGCCAGCTGCCATAGCCCGCCGGCGAATCGGACCTCACGGATGCCGCGGTCCTTGAGCAGCCCGAGGTTCGCATCCGAGCAGTTCCGGCCCGAATCGAGGCGGTCCGGCGGATGGCCTTCGAACGTCTGCGGGATCTGGCGCTCGAGGTCCGGGTACGCTCCCGGCTGCCGACCGTCGGCGAGGCAGGGCCCGCTGGCCGAAAACGTCGCGCCCGAGCTGGCGCATCCGAGGACCCCGGCCGTAAGCGCCACGGCGAACGCCGCACCGAGCACGACTGCCCGGCTGCGACCGACCAGGGAAGCCACCGCGAGAGCGTACGTCGTGTTCCGCCCGCGTCTCGTTGCGGTGCACCCCTGCACCTGGTACGGCGGTCCCGCCTGCGGTGCGTCGGCGCGCCCGACCATCGAGCCCGGCTCGCCGGGACCAGGGAGCCATTGCCCCGCACCGGTCTTGCCCGCTACGGTCTGCGCAGCCGTTTCGCGACTCCCGGGAGTGACCTGGGGCGTCGGCCACGGACAGACGATCGAACAATCCTTGCATCTCGAGGCCACGGGGGCGGGGACAGGATCTCGATCGTCGTCACGAGCCGAGTAACCACGGGCAGCCGGCCAGCAGGCCCGGATCGCGCGACGGCCGGAGTTATCGTTCGAATCACAGGACCGGCCGCAGGCACTTTCGCCAGGCCGGTCCATTGATTCCCGGCGGCGTCAGCGACCTGCGTCAGCCGCCTTCGGAACGTTGACGGGCGGTGCGTGCCGCCGGCGCACGACGCCACGCGCGTCCAGGTCGTCCCGGATCACGCGAGCCGCAGCGAGGAGCTCAGGATCCCGCGCGATCGTTCCGGCGATCCAGTCGATGTAGGAAGGCTCGAACGCCGCGACTTCGCCCAGGGTGTGGCCGCGGAACTTCCCGAACTCCAGCAGCAATGCCAGGGCATCGTCGAGGGGCGGGGGCTTCTGTGGTCGGAAACCGCGAACCCGGCCGCGGCGCAGCGGGCCGGTCGGGTCCGAGGCGCGCAATGGCTCGCGAGGGATGCGCTCAACCCGGAGCGGCGGCCAGCCGGGGCGCGGATGCGTCGATCCGGGCGCGGTCGTGGTCTGATTGCGGACGCGGTAGGTCGCCGTGGTGTCCACCCGCCCCGTGACCGGTCGCGTCGGCCTCGGTCGCGGGGGCCCGCCACGACCGGCGCGATCCGCTCCGTCCGCGCCGCGGGACGGCCCGCCTGCTGCGCCGTTTCGCCCATCTCGATCGGCGGCACTCGCTCCAGCCCGACCTGCGGAACCGGTCCCGCCACGGCCCCCGGCCCCTCGCCCCGCCGCTCCGCCCTTCCGCAGCAGCTGGTAGGCGGCGTTGATCTCGGCCATCTGGCGGGTGGCGCGGCGCGCCGCGGCGGGCTCGCCGGTCAGGTCGGGATGGTGGACCCGCGCCAGCCGGCGCCACGCAGCCTTGATCGTCTCCTGGCTCGCGCCCGGCTCGATGCCGAGGACGGCGTAGGGGTCGCGGGTCGGCACGGCGTCAGTCTATCGGCGCTACAGTCAATGGACCGTGCCTTCCTCGTTTCGCATGTCTCCCCGGCCGATCGTCGGTCGCCGTACGGGCGTCGCCACCATTGCCGCCGCAGGAGCGGCCGCAGCGGCCTACCGCTTCGCCGTCCTGTATCGCGGCCGCGCCGGCTTCCCGCAGCAGCACCCGCCCCGCTTCAGCCCCGTGGATTTCGGGCTGCCGTTCGAGGAGACCGTCGTCGGCTCTCCCGGGGGTCGACTGCCGGCCTGGTTCGTGCCCGCGCGCGGCGGCGCCCGGGGACCCGCGGTCCTGCTCGTCCACGGCTGGGAATCGGCACGGGACCGCACGCTGCCGAACATCCGCCTCCTGAACGCGGCCGGCTTCCACTGCCTGACCTTCGACGTGCGCGGCCACGGCGCGAACCCACCCGAGGAACTGCCGGTCA
>VBFZ01000003.1:0-30455 GCA_005880805.1 Chloroflexota bacterium
CGACGTCGCCCGGATCGCCGATCGAGTCGAGCCGGTCCTCCATCGACTCCATCGCCTGCAGGCGGGCCATCTGCTCCAACGCGCCATCGAGGCCGAGCGGCTGGTCGCCGCTGAACCGGTAGCGATCGCCGAGGCCCTCGGGTAACAGCTCGTCGAGCGTGGCTGCCAACTGCGCCAGGTCCCAGCGCAAGCGGTCGTCGCGAAGGAGCGCATCGACCATCGACTGCAGCTCCGCACGTTGCTCGGGGGTCATCGAGCGAAGCAGCGACTGCATCGCAGCCATCCGCTGGGCCAACTGCTCGATGATGTCGTCGAGATTCCGCGCCCCCGGGAAGAATCGGCCGTGCTTCTGGAGGAACTCGCTCGCATCCGGGTCGCCACCCGCGAGGCGTTCCTGGAGGAGGCGGTTCAGGTCACGGACCATGTCGCGGTTCGCCGCCAGGTCCTCGGGCGTGATGCCCTTGATCGCGTCCGAGAGGCCGCTCACGAACTGGTCGAGGACCTGCCGCTGGAGCTGGGCGACGAGCCCGTTGAAGCGGTCGCGCGCCTCCGGCTCGAGGAAGTCGTACTCCTGCAGTCCGCGGATCCGGCCGCCCAGCTCGGATGGCAGCGCGTCGAGCTGGTCGAGACGCTTCGCCGCCATGTCGCGCAGCATGTTTCGTAACTGGGGATTGTCGGGCCGGTTGCGCTCCCTGCCCGACTCCGGTCCGTTCACCGGCCCTTCCCGAGATGCCTCGTCGAGCCGTCGCTCGATGCCCGACCGCTCCGTCGCCTCAATGTCGTCGAGCTGGCGCCGCACGTCGGCCAGGACGTCGCCCAGCTTGTAGCGGTCGAGGAGCTCCTGCCGGCGCTGGCGAAGTCGCTCCATCATGTCCTGCAGCCCACGCAGGTCCTGGCGCGTCGGGTCGCCCGACTTCCAGCCGCGATCCATCAGGCGACGCAGCGCGGCCGAAAGATCGCCTTCCGCCATCAGGTCGTCGGCCAGCGCGTCCATGATCTCGTCCGCCTCGAGATCCGGCAGGTTCTGACTACCGTCCCACGCCCGGAATCGCGCCTCGCGAGCCAGCGTACCTTCGCGTGAGTCGCGCAAGAAGGTTTGCCCGCAGCTCCTGCTTGACGGTCCGCGGCCGCTGCGGCTCGCCCGCGCCTCGCGAAGGTCGCGCAGGTCGCGCCGGTCCGGGCTGTAGAAGCTCACCTTCGTCCCTCGCCCGCGACCGAGTCGACCACTACCGCCGGTAGATCACGCCAGCGCCTGCCCGCTCCTTGTTCAGGCGGCGCTGGAGATGGAGACCTTCGAGGACGAACTCGACGGCCGAGGCGATGACCGCAGGCGAGCCACCGGCCGCCGGCCAGCCGTCCGGCCCGTCGGCGGAGTCGAGCGCTCCGAGCTGGCGGACCGCGTCGGCAAGGCCGGGGATGTCGCGCATCCAGCGGACGTACTGCCGGGACGGCACCCGCTCACCCGTCTCCATGACGAGTCCGTTCTCGAACGCATTGACGACGTCGTCGAGGTCGTCGAGCGACAGGCGCTGGTTGAAGGTCGCGAACAGGGCCTTGGTGATGAGGCGCTCGACGATCCGCTCCTCGGGCGCTTCGTCGCCGACCGTCTCGAACTCGACCTTTCCTGCGGTCGAGGCGATGACGGCCCCGAGATCCGACACCCTGGGCGCGCCAACCTCCTCGCCGAGCCGGATCGCCCGCTTGAGCGCCGCCGCCTCGAGCACCTCCGCGTTGGCGACCGAGACCCGGACGCTCACGCCGCTGCGCTGGCTGATCTCCGGCGCGCGCCGGGCAAGGTGCGTCAGCTCGGCGATCAACTCCTCCATGAACGGCGGCGTGACGACGGTCGGCACGCCCTCCTCGGGCGGGAATCGCAGCCGCTCCTGGCGAACGATCGCCATCTCGTGGTCGAGCGTGTGCGGGTAGTGCGTCCGGATCTGTGAGCCCAGCCGGTCCTTGAGCGGCGTGATGATGCGTCCACGGCTGGTGTAGTCCTCGGGGTTGGCGCTGGCGACGACGAACAGGTCGAGCGGCAGCCGGATCGTGAAGCCGCGGATCTGGATGTCACGTTCCTCGAGCACGTTGAGCAGGCCGACCTGGATCCGCTCGGCGAGGTCGGGCAGCTCGTTGATCGCGAAGATGCCGCGGTTGCAGTGCGGGATCAGCCCGTAGTGGAGCGTCAGCTCGTCGGACAGGTAGCGGCCCTCGGCCACCCGGATCGGATCCACCTCGCCGATCAGGTCGGCGATCGTGATGTCGGGCGTCGCGAGCTTCTCGCCATACCTCCGGTCGCGTGACAGCCAGTCGATCGGCGTGGCCTCGCCCAGCTCGGCGACGATCGCCTTGCCCGCCGGACTCAGCGGCGCGAAGGGGTCGTCGTTCAGGTGGCCACCGCGGACGACCGGAATGACGTCGTCCAGCAGCCCCACGAGCAGGCGCGCGAGGCGCGTCTTGGCCTGCCCCCGCTCGCCGAGGAAGACGAGGTCCTGGCCGGCCAGGATCGCGTTCTCGATGGCGGGCAGGACCGTCTCGTCGAAACCGACGATCCCGGGGAAGACCGCCACGCCTTCTCCGAGTCGCGCAAGAAGGTTTGCCCGCAGCTCCTGCTTGACAGTCCGCGGCCGCCAGCCGGAGGCCCGCAGCTCCCCCAGGGTGATCGGACGGATGTCGGGCTGCTGGGTGTCGGCGGGGACGTTCACGCGCGGGGCCTCAGTCGGACGGGAAGCCGGGCGATGGCCCGGGCTCGCAGCGTACGCGGCGGTCGCGAGGTGCGTCAAACGGAGGCCCACAGGCGTGTCAAGGCCGTCCACCGATCGGCGGCCGGCGGGTCGCGGACGTTCGGATGGTGCTCGGATGCAACGTTCGTGGTGCGTTCTTGCAACGCAGACGGAACGTTCGGGCCAGATCGTCGTTGGTACCAAAGGGACGCCGGCAGGCTATCGTTGCCGCAACTGTTGACGCGGTCCGCGTGACCGCATTCCCTGCGCCGACGCACGTCCCGCAATCACTGCGCCGGCGCTGTCGCGTTTGTGCCCTCGCGACCCCGCTCCATACCCCGTGGATGGCGCTTCGTCGTGCGGGCCGATTCAGAACCCGCATCAGGGGGAATCATTGGCGGTACGACGAGCGGGAGCGTTAGCTCTCGGATTGACGCTGTTCGCGACGACAGCCACGGCCGTCTCTCAGGCACCCGTGGAGCCTGTTGCCCAGCGCGAATTCCGTCCCTTCACTCCGCAGACGGCCGCAGCGGACCTGGCCGCGGCCGAGCCACCGTCTTCGACCGGCACCCTCCAACCACCCATCGCCGACTTCCCGACCGGTCCCTACGACCCGGAGCTGGCACCCAACCTGCCCGACCCGCAGCCAGGCAGCATTCGCATCAAGCGCGCCATCTGGCAGCACGACCCGGAAATCAGCTGGTATGGGCCGGGCTTTTACGGGAAGCGGACCGCCTGTGGCCAGGCGATGACGACCTCATTGATCGGCGTCGCCCATCGGACGCTTCCGTGCGGGACCGTCGTGATCTTTCGCTGGAACGGCCTCATCGTGCGGGCGCCGGTCGTCGATCGCGGTCCCTACGTCAGCGGTCGGATCTGGGACATGACCGCGGGCTTGTGCGCGGCGTTACGCCACTGCTTTACCGGGCCGATCGACTGGCGGCTGGCCTGACGATTCGGGTCCCCTGGCACCCGCGAGCCTTAACCGCGGTTGCGGGCGCGGCCGGTGACGAACCAGACGGCCGCTCCGGCAAGGAGACCCGCTCCGACGGCCAGTCCGACGATCAGCGGTGTCCGATCGCCCGCGGTCGCCGAGGCAGGCGGAGGGGATGCCTCAGGCCCGGGGCTCTGCGAGGGGCTCGAGGCCGGAGCTGACGCCGATCCTCCGGCCGGTGATCCGGAGGCCGCGTATGACGGCGCCGCGCCCGGCGCGACGAGCGTGAAGTCGCCAAAGTCCGTGACGACCGCGATGAACGTCGAGCCGATGCCGGCCGGGGTCGTCTTGAGCGGCTGCCAGGACCCGTTCACAAATCGCTCGACCGTCGCCTCCGCCAGGTTCCCCGGCCCCCGGAGGACCACGCTGACGAGTGCCGAGGCCTGTGCGGCGAGCGGCTGTCCATTCTGGTCGGCGACCGTGATCCGATAGACGTTGCCCTCGATGTGGCCGTCGGTCGGCGAGCTCGCTGCGGGGATCGGCGCGACCGACATGCGAATCTCCGTCGTGCCGGACGGCAAGACCAGGGCGCCCGGTGGCCCGAAGAGCTGCGCCTGGGGCGGGAGTTCCTTGGTGCCGATCGCCAGCAACGGACTCCGCTCGCCCTTGACCTGGACGGTTGCCATATCGCTCGTGGGGTCGCCGTGCTCGCCTGGCGGCGGTGACAGCCACTTGTAAGCGTCGACCGGGAACACGCCGTCGTAAAGCGGGGGCCTCATCGCCGGGCCTGTCGCCTGAGCAAGCGCGATCACGAACAGGCCAACCAAGAGGCTGGACACGCCTGCCCGGACAGCCACTTCCCCGCTGCCGCTCGTTTCTCGCGCGGCGATCACAGCCACCAGGTCGCGAGGTCGGCCAGCGTATGTGCGATCGCGGGCGCCGCGACCCCGCCGCTCACGAGCCGAAGGCCGGCCAGCCAGAGCCCGACGCCGAGGTCAAGCGGCACCACGTGCCAGCCGTAGAGCGGCACGTGGATCAGTGCGAAGAGGACGCTCGTGAGGACAACAGCCATGGTGACCCCGCCCACGCGAGCCAGCGCATCCAACAGCACGCCGCGCAGGACGAGCTCCTCGGCGGTGGCCACAAGGATTGTCGCCAGGGCCCACGGGAGGAAATCGAGGGCGGGTCGCAGGGCAATTACTGGACCGGTCGCGCGCGCGAGCAGGGCGAGGCCCACCAGCACGCCACCTCCGGCCACCCCGATCGCGACCGACGACGTGCGCGTCAGCGCAACCCGCTGGCTCCCAACAAATGCCACGCCCAGCAGCGCGATTCCGAACGCGAGGCCGATCTCCACGCCGTCGCGGGCATCCGACGCGACGGCCACCCAACGGACCGCGACGGCCAGAAGGAGGCCTGCCGTCAGCAGGACGGGCCGCAGCATGGGTCGAGCGTTTTCGGCTGCGGGGCGAGCCCACGCGATCGTCATTTCGGCAGTGGGACGAAGGCGACCGATCCCGTTGCATAGGTATTCGGCCACACGAACGTGTAGGAGCGGACCGCCTGCCACTGCCAGATCACCGCCGCTGCCCGCTCGTTCTGCCCGAGCGTCGCTTGCCCCGCCGAGAACCGCAGGCCGGCTCCGTTCGGGAGGGCGCCGTCCGGGAGGTCCACGGTGCGTGCGGCTGCGGCGATCCCTGCCGGATCGAGTCGTCCAGCCGCGACCGCATCTGGGAGAACATCGCGGAACAGTGCCCACGCCGCGGAGAACCCGGACAGTCCTTCCTCCGTCGGTCCGGCGGCGGCACTGCCCTCCTCGACCGGACCTTTGATCGAGTCGGATTGGTTGCCGGAGCCGCCCGGTTGGGCGTCCCTGCCATACCCGCCGTACTCGCGTTCCTTCGGAGCCGGACTCGAGCCCGCACCGCCGGCACTGATCCAGGCTGTCGCCAGGCGGTCGTAGGTTGCCCGGGCCGTCGGGCTGAGCGCCGACGGCTGGAATCCGCCAGTCGGCCGGTCAGAGGCAAAGACACCTATCGCGTTCTGCCCAAGCTCGCCCGCGAAGTCGGGGCTGCACTCGGCCATGGTCGACCCGATGAGCGCGCCGACGTTGAGGCCTGCCGCCAGCATCGCCCGCCGAAAGGCGATCCCGTCCGGAATATGCGAGGCGAGGATCACGACGTCCGGTCGGGTGGACGACAGCTCGCTCATCAGGGCCGGCCATCGCGGCAGCGAGAGGTTGTAGGAGGCGCGGGCGACGACCGACAGCCCGGCCTCTGCGGCCGTTCTCGCGGCGGCGTCGGCCACCGATCGCGCGTATTCGTCCTCCGCATTGACGATGGCCACCCGCAGGTCGCCGGGTGTGGCCCCCAGCCGCGGCGCGAGTACGCGCGCAGCAAAGGCGGCAGAATTGGAGCCCAGGTTCGTGCCGCTCGCCCCGACCCGGAAGACGAGCGGCAGCCCGCGGCCGGTCAGCTGATCCGCTACTGCGCCGGCCTCCCAGTAGACCAGGCCTGCGGCATCCGCGGCCTGGCTCGCCGCAATCGACAGGTCGGACGAGTAGGCGCCGATCACGAGGCTGATGCCATCGGACTTCAGCCCCGCCATGACCGCGGTCGCATCGTCACGGCTCGCGAGATCCCGGACGTCGAGGACGATCCGACGACCGCCGATTCCTCCGTCGGCGTTGGCGAAGTCGGCGGCGATCTGCACGCCCTTGAGCTGCTCGCCGGCGAGTCCGGCGGCATTGCCCTGCAGCGGGAAGACGGCACCGACCCGGATCGGCGCGGGTGGCGCGACAGTCACGGCCGATGGCGACGGACGAGCCGCCGGTTGGGCGCAGCCGGTCGCCACCAGAACCAGCAGAACCAGGCCGATGGCCGTCCAGGGCGCTATGGCGGCTCGACACGTTGGGCTCCCCAGCCTGGTCGGCCGGTTTGCGGCCGACGTCCACGCGCGACCCCCGCGCTGATTGTCGAACACGTTCACCTCCACCAAGTCGGCGTCAATCATCGCGACTCAACGCCGTCGGCGTTTTCGAGATGGCTTTCTGCGGCCCGGCAGTCGCTGTGCCGCTGCCACCTCGCTACGCCGTGCGCCTCGCGATCGGAGGCGTGTCCCCAGCACGAGGAGTACCGCGACCGAGGCGACGGCGGTGAACAAGGCTGCGGCGAGCACCACTGGATCGAGCCCGAACGGACCTGACGACCGTCGGACCCCGACCGCAAAGTCGCCGAGCTCGCTGACACTCGCGGAAACCATCCCTGCGATCTCGTGCTCCGATGGCACCTCCTGCCATGCGGATTCGTTCCACCGCACCGTCGCCGGATTCGGGTCGGCGGTCGGGGCACGCAGGAGCAGCGTGACCTCCGCCGCGGGCTTGAGCGGCGCGCCGGCCTGGTTCGTGACGGAGAACCGGTAGACGTTGCTCACCAGCACGAGGTCCGGCGGGGAGCTCGCCGGCGCCACCGGCTGAATCGATACGGTCACGGCCGTGCTCCCCGGCGGCAGCTGGAACGACCCGGCGCCCGCGACGAGCTGGGCCTGCGGCGGGCTCTCCGGGGTCGCGGCGACCAGCTCCGCGGACTGCCCACCCTGGACCGGCTCTGTTGCCGTGTACGACCTGGGTGAGCCCGGCGCGCCGGGCGGCGGCGAGAGATAGCGATACGGCTCCTCGACAACGACGCCGTCGTAAAGAGGAGGCGCGCGGTGCGGGGTGCCGAGCTGCGCGAAAGCGATGACCGCGACGCCCACGGCCAGGACGATGAGGCCCTCGGTGCGCTCCGTCACTTCACGGTGAAGAACGTTTCCGGCGACCAGACGCGAGGGCTGAATGGCACGTGGTCGGCGGCCACGAACTCGGCCTTGACCACGTAGGTGCCCGGATGGACCGCGATGTCCTGCTCCAGGCCGTAGTTCATCGACACGAGGTTGTTATCGACGTAGAGGTGCACGTGACCCTGGTCGGGCCGAACGTTGGTCGTCGTCGCGGGCACGATCTGCGCGCCCTCGAGCGAGATCACGATATGTGCGGTGGTGCCCGTGATCGTCGAGCCCGCCGCAGGCTGCACGATCCCGATGACCGCCGGCGACGATGGGCGGCTGCCCGTCGCGCTCGGCGGAGCGCTGGCAGCGCTGGGAGAAGCGGGCGACGAGGCGCTCCCGCTGCAGCCGGCGACGACAGACGCCACGAGCCCCAGAACCAGCGCCAGCGCCAGAATCGCGCTCCGCGATCGCCTCACGGCTCGAGCTTCATCTCCAGGTGGGCGTGCAGCTGTCCGCCGGCCGGCCCCGGCCCGACGACGTCGACGGACACGGGCCCTGCATTGAATGTCGTGTTGGCCACGAAGTGCCCCGCTTCGAGCTTCCGCGGATTGAGGACGGCCGAGGAGAGGCCCGAGGGTGCGACGGCCATCGTCGCGGACTGTACCGGGAGCTCGGTCCCCGCGGCGTCGAAGTACGTTGCATGGAGGTCATTCGGGCCGGCTCGACCGGGGTCCAGGTACAGCTGGACCGTCTGACCCGCCGCCAGATGGACGGTGTAGATCGTCGGGACGCCCGCGGCCTGGCTGATGTCGACCACCTGCGCCGGGATCTGTGTCGCCAGGACGAACGGCACCTCGACCGCCCCGGATGGTCCAGAAATCTGCGCCACGGCCTGCCAGATCCCGTCGATCGACAGGTTCGTGCTCGTGCCATTGAACGTGCCGGGCCCCGATGGCTGGAGCTGCAGGGTTGACGAGCCAACCCCCGATTTGGACGCCAGCGAGAATCGGAGGGCCACCCCGGTTGCCTGGGCGGGCGCGCCCGTGTCGTAGTCGGTGACCACGGCGGTGACCTGGTTCGAGCCGGCCGCTCCGGGCGAGAACGACAGGCGCATCCTGACGCTCGTGCCGAAGTCGCTCGAAGTGACCGTCAGGGGCGGCGGCGGTGCAGGGGTTGCGGGACCTCCAGCCGACGCCGGAGGCGCGACGTTGACGAGGATTCCGGTGAGGAGAAGGACGATCGTCGCGACGGTCACCTCGGTCGTACCGACCCGGCGCAGACCCGCCAGAACGCGGTCGGCACGGGGGACGTTGATGAACCGGTTCACAGCCCCGAGAAGCGCGAGAACGAGCAGAAGGCCGCTCTTCGCGATCAGCAGCCGTCCGAAATCCGTGCTGAACAGCGCGTCGATGCTGCCCAGCTCGTCGACGGCCCGGATGACGCCCGTGACGACGACCACGCCGAGCGAGATCCCGGCCCAGGTCGAGAACCTGCGCACCCAGCGGGCCTTGAGCTCGTCGGGCTGGCCACGAACCGCCAGCAACAGGCCGAGCAGGCCGCCGATCCACACCCCGACTGCCATTACGTGCAGCCACTGGGCGACCACCTGCAGTGGAATCAGCGTTCCCGCCGCGGCGTGGCCGGTAAGGACGTCGGCCAGCATTCCAATGGCGGCACCGGCCGCGGCGAGAGCGAGGAGGCGCCTGCCCACCGGGGCGCCTCTCGCAACCACGCCGATGACGGCAGCGGTGACGAGACCGGTCAGGACCAGCGAGCCGAGCCGCTCGGCCGTGGCAAGACCGAGCGAGCTTCCGAGGACCGAACGAACATCCGCGCCCGTGTCCGACCACTGGATGCCGAGAACCCCCGCGGTGCCAATCGCCGACAGGAGCCAGCCAAATACCACCATGCCGAGCAGCCGGCGCGGGACACCCGCATCGGTGATCCGGCCGACGAATCCGAACCCGAACATCAGCACCAGGCCGACGTACAGGAGCCAGCGCGCAAGGGCCGCCCCTGGTGACGCCGATGGACTCTGCTGGGTAGCCGCCGGCGAGGATTCTCCCGGTGACGGCGGTGCGACGCCCACTCCGAACGCGAACGAGCCGGCCGCGACGTGACCGTCGACCGTCGACAGCGTCCGCCAGGACACCGTGTAGACGCCATCGGGAAGTGATGGCAGCGCCACACGGAGACTATTCGGGTGTCCGGCGACCGCCTGAAGCCCGCCCCCCGCTGTCTCGTCCTTGCCGTCAGACGCGAGCACATTCACGGACGACAGCCGGGGATCCGGCTGCTCTCCGAACGTGAGGGTGATCGAGCTCGGCGACGAAGCCAGGCTGGAACCCGCGGCAGGGTCCGACGACTGGAGCAGCGCATGTGCGCAGACACTCGCCGGCAGCGCGAGGGCTCCGGCGAGGGCCGCCGCCGCGAGGAGGATTCGGGCGCCGGGACGGGACACGGTCAGGCCGGCGACCTCCGGGTGCCGCGGATGGCCACGAACAGCGCCGCTGCGCCGAGAACCACACCGATCCCGCCGAGCACGACGCCGACTGCAAGCGCGCGATCGGCCGCCGCGCGGGCATCTGCCGCGTGTGCGTCGGCGGCGTCGACCGCGGCCTGGGTCGGCGCCCCGCTCGGTGTCGCGATCCGCGCGTCGATCCGGTCGAGGCGGGTCACGATCTCCGGCAGCGTTGGCAGCTTCGTCGGAAATTCGATATCCGAGGTGCCCTTCACCGTGTCGAAGGTCTCCTCCGAGGACGTCACGCTGATGTCGACCTTCGTCGACTTGATCGTTCCGGTGACGTGGAACGTGTAGTCGCCGGGAGCGGTCGGAACGATGGCCGCGTTGTATTCCCCGGGCGTCCCAAAGCCCTCCTCGAGGTCGAAGGCCGGGTCGAAGGTGAGCTCGTCACTCTGCTTGCCGCCCGTCGACACGACGACCTTGAGGTCGTCGGTCTTCAGGTCGTTGACGGGCTTGTCGCTGGCGTCATGCACGATCACCTGGACGCCATTCGGGGCGCCCACGTAGGTCGGCTCGTTCTGCCAGCCGATCTCGAGCGTGTACGGGCCTGCGTGCTCGACCACGTGCGCGGCAACAGGTGCCGTAGCAAGGAGTCCGACTGCGACGGCCACGGCGATCGCCGCACCGAGGCGCGCGGTATGGGATTTCAAGAAGTGGGCCCTCCTGGGACACAGCGCCGGTCTCCACCGGCAACACTGGCCGGGGCGCGCAAAACGCACGCGCCACAGGCTCGAGGCCGTCAGCCTCCCTGGAAGCGAGGCCGTCGGCCCGTCAGACGGTCAGGAGGGCAGGAGGGGCGCGAAGAGCCCGGCGGCGGCCGAGGATCGAGGCAGGGCGACGGAAATGCGCAGGCTCACGTGGGGGCGCGGCGTCGTTCCGGCGTGGCCAGCGCGACCGGGCGGCGGCGATCCGTGCGACGAGCGCGTCCCGATGCCATCGATAGAGGCCCGCGATGACCGCGACGACCAGCGTCACGACCAGGATGACGAGCAGGCTGTTGGGGTACTCGGGCGAGCCCAGGACACCGAGTCCAGGGGGCGCCTGGCCGACGACGAGTCGCTCCCAGTTCTCCTGGATGACGAAGAGCACGGTCGTCGACACGAGCAGCGTGGCCCATCGCCTGAGCACAAGGCGCCGCAGCGCCGGCATCGTGAGCGCGCCGGTGACTAACGGTTTTCCGGGACGCCCTTCCGAGAGCGTTCGTGCCAGCGTGCGAAGCTGGTAGAGGCGCCATCCCGCTGCGACCGCAAGAACCGCGCCGAGGGTCAGGACGGCAACGACCGCTCTCGCCCATCGCGCGTCGTGTCCACTGTCCGCCAGGGCGATACCGAACCGGGTGCCATAACCGGCCAGGAAGACGACCTCGTGGGCCAGCACCAGCGTGACGGTGGCAAGTGCGAGCTAGGCAAGCACGGCTCGCGAGCGGAGCATGGGTGAACTCTACCGGCAGTTCGCCCGGAGGGCACCCGTACGATCGCCTCGCGTACGCGATCCTCCACCAACAGCGAGAGCCGCGGGACCCGGCGGCTCTTGACATTCGCGTCAGTTGCCCGGCTGGACCGATCCCTCCAGCGAGTAGCCTCGCAGCGCGGCCTGCACCTCGGCCACGCCCGTCACGCCGCCATCGGCGAGCCCGCCCAAGTACTCCGCACGGCGTCGTTGCTCCAACTCGAAGTCGCCCGCCTTCCGCTCGACGCGTTCCGCCAGCTCCGTGATCACCCCCCAGCCGAAATGCTCGAAGGCGTCGCGCGCCGGATCCCACGTCGCCAGGACGGCCGGCCCGAGTCGCTGGAGATGTCCGTGAACGTCCCGCGCGACTGGCCGGACGTAATGCACCGCGGTCATCCGCCGTTCGCCTGTGGGCGACAGCCCGAGGATCAGGACCACGCCAAGCCATGACAGCTCGTCCGCGGACAGCCTCAGGGGCGGGGCGCCCAGGACCCCGAACACCTCTTCGAGCGACCCCGCGTGGATCGTCGCGCCCATGCCGTAGCCGAGGCTGAGCGCCCGGATCGCGATCCGTGCCTGATCGCCCCAGGTGTACACGGGCAGGTGATTGGACAGCTCGGCAGCGATCAGGTACGTCGAGTCCGGCCTCGGCGGGACCCGCGAGACAACCGCTCTCTCCGATCGCCAGCCCAGAGAGGCCGCCTCGGGCAGCCATTGGAAGTCCTCGGCTGCGCCGGCCAGCTCGACCCGACTGACGCTCGGTGGGAGGAAATCCAGGAGCGCATTGAGGGTGGTCGATTTCCCGACCCGCGGTGCACGCGCTGCCACGATGAGCGGCAACCGCGCCTCGACCAACAGCCAGACGAGCGCGGCGAGCTCCGCATCGAGCGTCCCCATCCGGATCAGCTCCACGGCCGAACGCGCGCGCGTCTGGTGGAACCCCCAGAAGCCGGGCCGGAAGCGCCCCTCAGCCACGTCCCGCGTCAGCCATGCCGCGAGTCTACGAAACCTGACAGGGTCGATCCAGATCGAGCCACTTGGCCCCGGGAACTTCCCGGCCCTTGAGAAGCTCTTCGACGAGGGCGGCGATCCTCGCTGGTGCTGGTGCACGTTCTGGCGACTCCGGTCGAAGGAGTGGTCGGCATCATCCCCGACGCGGAACCGCTCGATGCTGCGCGATCTGGCGGGTCGCGAGGTCGCGCCCGGCCTGGTGGCGCTGCGCGACCGCCGGGCGATCGGTTGGGTCGGCCTTGGTCCGCGAGAGGATTTCGACCGGCTCGAGCACTCTCGTGTTCGGCCGAGACTCGACGACCTGCCAGTCTGGTCCGTCCTCTGCTTCGTCGTTTCCAAATCCGCGCGGGGAGAGGGCATCGCACGCCGGCTCCTGGATGCCGCCATCGACTACGCGAGGGACCGCGGAGCGCCGGCCGTCGAGGCCTACCCTGTGGTGCCGGCCGACGAGCGGATCGACGCGGCCAAGGCCTACACCGGCGTCCTGTCGATGTTCGAGGACGTCGGCTTCCGCGAAGTCCGCGAGGTCGAATCACCAACCGCGACCGTTCGCCGGACCATCGTCCGTCTCGATCTTGGCGGCATCCGCGCAGGGGTGACGACCGCTACGGTGGTGTCGGGTGGACGTCATTGACACGGCCCGTCCGGCTCGCGTAGAGTTCGCGGCCGGCATGCAAGCGCACGCCCTGTCCAGCTCAGATGGAGGTCGGCTCCGAATGAGATTCCTCTCTATCGCTCGCCGCACTTCGGCGCCCGTTTGGGGCGACGACGGCGGGAGATTTGCGCCCATCTCGAGCTAGCAGGAAGGCGGCAGCGCCGCCAGGCAGCGAACCACGAGCCGTGGGCCAGATCGGGCCCCACGGCTTTTTTCATGCTTCGACGTGGCGGAGCACAGGAAGCCGCGAGGCCACCCGTATGGCCCGCGGCTCTCTTTGTGCCCGGACCTGGATCACCAGCAAGCGCCACGACCAGGAGCAACCACCGTGACCGCGACCTTGACTCCTCAATCGAATAGGACCGCGACGGACCGGCGCTCGCCCGTGGACAGCCCGTCGCCAGCGACGACGCCTCTCCTTCCGGTTGCGCAGCCCGCGAAGGAGCGGGAGCTTGCTCTCCTTGTCGATCGCGTCACGAAGCGGTTCGTGGTCGGCAAGAAGCGCAAGCTCGTCGTGGCGATCTCGAACGTCTCGCTCACGATCGAGCGCGGCGCGATCCACGGGATCCTCGGCGCGAACGGCTCCGGGAAGTCGACTCTCATCCGGCTCATCAGCGGCCTGCTGACGCTGGACGAAGGTCGGATCGAGGTCTTCGGCCACGACATCACCCGCGACGAGATGGCCGTCAAGCGGCTGATCAACCGGGTGAGCGTGGATGCAGCCTTCTTCAAGAAGCTGAGCCCGTCGGAGAACCTGTCCTTCGCGGCCCGCCTGTACGGCATGGATGCGAAGGTCGCGGCCCGCCGTTCGGTCGAGATCCTGGCTCGCCTGGGGATCGGCCAGAAGCGGATGGGCCGGCCGATTGAGCAGATGAGCCGGGGGATGCAGCAGAAGGTCGCCATCGCGCGAGCCCTGCTGACGAGCCCGATCCTGCTCCTGCTCGACGAGCCGACGACGGGTCTCGACCCCCGCTCGAAGCTCGATGTCCAGACGTTCATCGAAGAGCTCCGGACCAAACACGACGCGACGATCGTGCTGACCACTCACGACCTGGCAGAAGCCGAGCGCCTGTGCGATCGGATTTCGATCCTAAACGACGGCCGGATGGTGGTCGACGCCACCGCCGACGAGCTCAAGGCAATGGTCGCCCGCGACCACGGCCAGCCGCCAACGCTCGAGTCCGTCTTCATGACCTACACCGGTCGTTCGCTCGACGACGACCTCGAAGAAGAGGAGGTGTCGGATGACGACGACTGACGAACAGGACAACCGACGACCTACGACGACTACCCGACCGCGGCGCTCCATGAGCGACCGAACCTTGACCAGAAGGGAGGTGAGAACGATGCAGTCCCGTGCGGACCTGAGCCTGTGGCTCATTCAGGCCCGGCACGACGAAGAGATCCGGTCAGCGGCGCAGGCGCGCCTGCTGCCTCCTCGTCGCCGCCAGCCGATCCGCCGCGCGCTGGGCCACTCGATCATTCGGATCGGTGAGCGCCTGGCGGCGGAGAACTCCCTCTCGGCGGCTCGGGCTCGGTGACGGGCCTGAGCCGGCCTCTCCACGGAGGCACACCGGTGACAGCTGCAACGCGCGAGTTGAGGGCGAGCTACGCCTTCATCGAGCGGAACTTCAATCTCACCAAACGCTACTGGGGCTGGGAGGTCGCCTGGCTCGTGTACTCGATCGCAGGCGCCCTCTCGGTCACCCTGATCGGCCTCGACCAGGGTGACCGGCGGCTGATCTTCTCGCTGATGATCGGTGCCATCTTCTGGAACTACCTCTCGGTCGTCTTCACATTCATCGCGGAAACGATCGAGTGGGAGCGCTGGGAAGGCACGCTCGAGTACACGATGATGGCGCCCGTCCGGCGCTTCACCCAGCTGCTCGGGTCGACGATCTACGCCATCGTCTACGGGCTGATCCACACGGCGGTCATCCTGATCGTGCTCGTCCTCTTCTTCGGGCTCGATCTGTCGAAGGCCAACATGGCGACCGCCGGGCTGTTCATGACGATTGGCTCGGTGAGCTTCGTCGGGATCGGCATGATGGCCGCGATCCTGCCGCTGCTGTACGTCGAGCGCGGGGCACAGATGACCTTCGTCCTGCAGTCGGTCCTGCTGCTGATCAGCGGGGTCTACTACTCGATCGAGGTGCTGCCCGGCTGGATGCAGGTGTTGTCCAAGCTCTCCCCGGCAACGTACATCCTCGACGGCGTCCGGAAGGGACTCATCGAGGGCGTACCGATCACCGAGCTGATGGGCGACGTCTGGCCGCTGGTGCTGATGGGCATCTTCTTCATCCCGGCCGGCATCTGGGCGTTCGGTCGCGCCGAACGGTACGCGAAGCGGACCGGCAAGCTAAAGCGGGTGGGCTGAGCGATGACGATGCCAACCCAACCGGTCGACTCAACGCCTCACGCGCTCGCGGCGTGGGGCTGGTCGGCCGACCTGCAGGCCGCGTTCGGCCCACTGGCCGAACGCGGCCTTGCGCCTGCCCGGGTCACGCAGCAGCACCGCGAGCGGTACGTCGTCGTCGACGCCGACGGCGAGAAGTTCGCGGTGGTCTCCGGACGGTTCCGGCACGAAGCCGGCCGCGACGCCGACTTCCCTGCGGTCGGCGACTGGGTGGCGCTGAACGCCGGGGCTACAGACGATCTGGCGACGATCGACGCAATCCTCCCGCGGCGGAGCGCGTTCGCGCGCGCGGCCGCGCTCACCCTGGCCGAGCAGGTCGTGGCGGCCAACGTCGACGTCGTCTTCGTCGTCACGTCGCTCAATCGGGACTTCAACCTGCGCCGCCTGGAGCGATACGTCGCAACGGCGTGGGAATCTGGCGCGCGGCCGGTCGTCATTCTGTCCAAGGCCGACCTGGCGGAGGATCTGGGGGGCTCGCTGCTTGCGGCGGAGGCGGCAGCGCCCGGGGTGCCCGTCATCGCCGTTTCGGTGGTGACCGGACTCGGACTCGAGGAGGTCCGGGCGTTGATCGGTTACGGCCAGACGGTGGCTCTCGTCGGCTCGTCGGGCGTCGGCAAGTCCACGCTGATCAATGCGCTCGCCGGCCACGAGCTGATGGCGACCGCCGGGATTCGGGAGGACGACGCACGCGGTCGCCACACGACGTCCGTCCGCCACCTCTTCCGGCTCGACGAGGGACTCGTCCTGGACACCCCGGGCCTGCGCGAGATTGGCCTGTTGAACGAGGACGGGCTCGCGGGTTCGTTCACCGATGTCCTGGACCTGGCCGGCCAGTGCCGCTTCTCGGACTGCGCCCATCGGACCGAGCCAGGCTGTGCGGTCCGTTCCGCCTTGGCCGACGGCCGTCTGGACCGGGGTCACCTGGCAGCGTACGAGAAGCTCGTCCGCGAGGCCCGCTATGTCGAGCGCAAGACTGACGTCTTCGCCCGCGAGGCGGAGCGCCGCCAGTGGCGGAACATCTCGCGCCACGTCGGCGCGCGGATGAAAGCGAAGTACGGCGAGCTATGAGATCGATGGCGACACCGACGGCCGAGCAGATCGTCCCGCCCGATGCCCCGGCGGTCGACGGGCTGCGATTCCGGCACTACGCGGGCGACCAGGACATCCCCGGGCTCGTCCACCTCTGGAACGCGGCCTATCGCGCCGACGACGTCGAGCTGGTGTGGACCGAGGAGTCTATGCGCGTGGTCCTCGCCCACCCGACCAATCACGATCCGGCGAGGGACATGATCGTCGCCGAGAGCGGCGACCGGATCGTCGGCATCGGCACCGCGCACTGGTTCATCCGCTCCGGCGAGTACCAGGCCGAGATCGACGGAGCGGTCCACCCCGAGTTCCGCCATCGCGGCATTGGGTGCGCCATTCTCCGCTGGAGCGAACGTCACGCCCGCGAGGTCGCCACGGAGAATGGCGCCGACCCTCGATGGCTCAGCACCTGGAAGAACGACAGCCAGCTTGGCGATATCGCCATGCTGCAGCAGGAGGGGTATTCGGCGGTTCGTTACTTCTTCGAGATGGAACGCGACCTTGCGGTGCCCATCCCCGCGGCTCGCCTTCCCAAGGGGTTGGTGATCACGCCGGTTCGCGACCAGGACGAGCGGCGGGTCTTCGATGCGGAGAACGAGGCGTTCCGGGACCACTGGGGTCATCGCGAATTCGTGGACGCCGACTTCGAACGACAGGTGGCGGCGCCGGAGCATGACACGTCCCTGTGGCAGGTCGCGTGGGATGGCGACCAGGTCGTCGGAGCCGTCACGGTCTGGATCTACCCCGAGGAGAACCAGACGCTGGGCGTGAACCGCGCCTGGCTCGAGCGGGTCAGCGTGCGTCGTCGCTGGCGGCGGCGCGGCGTGGCCCGCGCGCTTATCGCTGCCGCGATGCGAGCCACCCGAGAGCGAGGGCTTTCCACGGCGGCGCTCGGCGTCGATACACAGAACCCGACGGGAGCGCTCGGGCTGTACGAAGGGCTGGGCTTCACTGTCCACAAGCGGGGATCGGCATGGCAGAAGGCCTTCGAGCTGGGCGCCCGCTAAGGTCCCCCTGCCAGACACCTGCAACGCGGAGACGCGACCGGCGGTGCCGGACGGGGCGACCTTCCGCACAATCTGTGAATGACGCGTCTGAGGGCCAGCGCTCTCCTCCTCCTCGCGATGGCCCTCATCTCCTGCTCCGCCGCCGCATCGCAGTTACCGGCGGCCCAGTCACCTGAATCGCCGATGCCCAACGACGAAGGCTTCACCCTCAGCAGCCCGAACTTTCCGCCCGGCGGCGCGATCCCGCGGCAGTTCACCTGTGACGGCCAGGACGTCTCGCCGGTCCTGATGTGGGAAGGCGCCCCTGACCGGACCGCCGCGCTCGCGCTGATCGTCGACGACCCGGATGCCTCCGGCTTTGTCCACTGGGTCGCGTTCGACCTCACCGGTTCTGCCTCTGGCGGACTGCCCGAAGGCGTGTCGAGCTCGCCCGACGCGCCGATGCAGGGGCGGAACGACTTCGGTCGGAACGGCTGGGGCGGACCGTGCCCACCCTCGGGCGAGCACCGCTACCGGTTCACGCTCTACGCGCTCGACCAGCCACTCGCGATGACCGGCACGCCGACTGCGCGGCAGCTCCGGGACGCGATGAACGGTCACGTCATCGGCCAGGCAGAGCTCCTGGGGCGTTACCGGCGAGGGAGCTGAGCCCCCGAATTCGGCGATGGGCTGCGGAGGGTGCAGCGTCAAGCGATCAGTCGGCCCGACCGCGCCACGAGCTCCATCCACGATTGCTCCCGACCGATCGCGCGCCTGGCCGAACTCGAGCCCCACGTCCGGGTCCTGCCGGGCCATGGGCCGTCGACCACGATCGGTCGGGAGCAATCGAGGCCGCCATCTGCTCTGCGGACCCGCCGGGCAGGTCGACCCGCCCCCATCCGTTCGCGAACAGCGTGTCGCCGCTGAACAGCAGGCCTCCGTCCGGATCGAGCAGGCACACCGACCCTTCCGTGTGTCCCGGCGTGTGAAGGACAGCTAGCCGAAGCGAGCCGAAGCGAATCGCGCCCCCCTCCACCAGGTCGACTGCCGGGACGGACGGCGGGATTTCGAACGGCGCAAGTCCCCGACTGGGTTGTTCCAGGCGGTGACGGTCGAGGGGGTGGGCGGCGATGGGGGCCCCAGTGTGCTCCGCGACCTCCCAGTGCCCGTGACTCGACACGATCAGCTTGAGCGTCCAATCGCGCTCCGCGAGCGCGTCCGTCACGAACGCCAGCGAGGGGATCGCGGTGTCGATGGCGATCGCCTCGCGGGAGGCTGGATCCGCGACGACGTAGACGTTGGTTGCCAGCGGACCGACCACGCGGTGCAGGAGCTCCATGGCCCCCGATTCTGCCTTGATGCGGCGACGCGAGGCCACCCAGATGCGGCTCCAGGACCGTCCAGCCCACGGTCGGCCCGGTAGCAAGGGGCCACTGACGGGCCGGACCGACCAGCCTACGCTCGCCCGGCTGGCAAGCCAGGAGGGTGCGCGATCATCAGTCGAGCGACGGGGAGGCGGGCTGACCCGCGTTGGCGGGCCCTGGCCGCGGCCATCGCCCTGGCGCTGGTCGCGTTCGCGACCACGAGCGGCCCTGTGGCCGCTGCCAGCTGCTCCGGCGCCAGCCATCAGCTCCTGCTCAGCTCCGGAACGGTCAACCCTTCGAGCGGCAACACCAGCACCCTCTTCACCTTCAGCGTGCGCTACGAGGACAACGCCGGCTGCGCCCCGACGAGCGTCACGGTCAAGGTCAGCGGCGCGGGCACGCTCGCGATGGCCCCTCCCGGCGGCGCCGATTTCCAGGCAGGGGCGACGTTCAGCGCCACGCTGACGCTGCCCGCCGGGGTGCACTCGTACAGTTTCATGGCCTCGAGCGGCTCGGGGAAGGGTGCGCGGACCGTGACGCTCACGAGCGTCAACCCGCGGGCGATCTCGGTGACGGCCCCCGCCCCGCCTGCCACCCCGCGCCCGACGCCGACGCCTACGCCTCGCCCGACGCCGACCCCGCAGCCGAAGCCCGTCGCCCGGGTGACGAAGGCGACTGGACAGCCCGGTCGGCCGACCACGAAGCCCTCCTCTTCCGCATCCCCATCGACCGGCTCGAGTCGCAGCCCGAACCCGGTCACCGCAGGCTTGATCCCGGGCGCGGACCCTTTCGGCCCGAACGGGTCGCTCTCGGGCGTGCTGCCTGTCAATCAGGGACCGTCCCTGATCCTCGTGGCGCTTGGCCTCGTCGCCTCGGTGGGCGGCTTCGGCCTTATCGCGCTCGTCCGGGCGCGGCGACGCGGGCAAGAGCCCATCGTCGTCCTCGAATCCGCAGGGGCACCCGCCCTGGCGAGCGGCATCCAGCAGTCGCTGGTGCTCACTCCGACTACCGCCACCATGACGGTGTCGGCCGATGTGCCGCCCGAAGAGATGGCGATGCCCCGCTGGCGCCGGCCGTCGCTGCGCGTTGCGCGGCAGGCCATCCACCGCGGGCAGGTCGAGCCTCACATGCCCATCCTGTTCCGTGAAATCGCAGGCCCGGACGTGGAGCGGAGAATCGTCCGCTACCGGATCGTCCGCGTCACCGACGCCCCGGACGAGCTCCTGGGCGTCGAGGTCGGCAACCTCGGCGAGGGCGACGAAGTCGAGATCCTGGAGCGGAAGTCGATGTACCTACGCGTGCGCACCCCGATGGGCCTCGAAGGGTGGGTCCACCGCACCACCCTCGACGAGGTTCACTGACCCGCGCCAGCCAGACTCGCGCGTCTTGACCAGCGGGCCGCTCGGCCTACTCGGCGGCCTCGACGGCCGGCACTTCTTCGAGCTTCGCGCGGATGCAGTCGAAGGACTGCGTGATCATCTTGTTGGCCGTGCCCTCGATGAGCCGGGCACCAACGCCCGCGATCGCACCGTGGATCGCGACTTCGGCGTGCCAATCCATCCGAGTGGTGGTCGGGTCCTCCTCGCTGAGCCGCATCTCGGCTGTTCCGTCGACCGCGCTGCCGGGGGCCTGGCCATGCGCTTTCACGACCGCCCGGGACGGCGGTTCCTGCTCCGTGAGCTCAACGGTCACGCGAAAGCGCGCGCTGATGAAGCCGATGCCGACCTTGGCAACGGCCTGGTAGTGCGTTTCGTCGATGACCTCGATCGACTCGACCCCGGGTCCGCACGGTCCAACCCGCTCGGGATCCAGGAGGAACGCGTAGACCGTTTCCCTTGGAGCGCGGATGAGCGTCGTGCCCTCGAACTGCATGCTTCCTCCGTGGCGAATCTGTCGCGACGAGGGTAACGGGCTCAGCGACGCCGGCGCCAGGTGACGATGCCGACCGGGTTCGCCTCCGCGCTCGCGAGTCGCAAGCCGCCATCGGCGGGCCGCAGGTCCGCGTCGAGCAGCTCGGCGAGCAGCTTGTCGCGCCGCCCGCCGGGCTCGACCCACGTCTGTCGCCGGAGGAAGGCGAGCGCCTCGTCGCGGGACGCCAAGGTTCGCGCCTCGGCCTCGAGGACCTCGGTCACTGGCTCTGCCCCGCGCGCGACGAGCAGATCGGTGAGCTCGGGCAGGGCCGGCAGCGGGGTGCGCGGTTCGCCGTACAAGGCGCGCCAGAATGGGTAAGCGACGGAGGCGGGCGTGCGCTCCATCATCACCGCGACGAACAGGCGACGCGCAGCCCGCTCCAAGGCGTCGAGGAACGGCCCGATCTCCTCCACGTCGTAGCCGACGTGCGCGATCAGGGCGACGTCAGCATGCAGTGCGGCCCCCTCCGAGCGCGAACCTTCGGGCGGCCACCGCTCCTGAACGACGCGGACGTTGCCGATCCCCGCTTCGCGCATGCCGTCACGCAGGCCACTCAGCATCGACTGCGACGGCTCGAGTGCGATGACCTCGCGGACGACCCGCGCGAGCGGAAGGGCGTACCGGCCGGCGCCGGCCCCGATGTCGAGCCAGGTATCGGACGGGCGCGCAAGCCGCAGCAGGCGGTCGCGCACGGGATCGTCGGTGCGGTCGGGGTCGGCCCGAAAGATCGAGCTGACGGGCTGGTAGAAATCGGCCCCATCGGGGACCTCCCGGAAGCGGTCGACCTGCTCGCGGTTGGCGCGGACACGTGCCCCCCAGGCTGCCTCCAGCTCGCTCGCGCTCCGCGAGCTGCTAACGGTCATCGGGCTTCCTCGAGAGCAGCCAGGTCGGCCGGGGTGTCCACGTCCGGATTCTCGCCCCCGACCGGCACAACGTGCACCAGGCCCGGGCGACGATCGAGCACAGCGCCGAAGCCTCGATCGCCGGCCAGCTCCCGCGCAAGCGGCCATACCGAGCGCCCGATGACCACCGGATTCGGACCGCCGCCACCGCGGTATCGGGGCGCGACGATCGGACGATCGGTTTCCGCGGCCTCGGCAAGCAGGGTGCGAATGACGTCTGCGCGAATGGACGGCTGGTCGCCGAGCAGCATCACGGCCCGCTCGAACCGATCGTCGAGCGCCTCCACCCCGAGCCGGACCGAGCCCGATAGCCCCGTCTCTGGCGTGTGATTGATCACGACCCGAGTGCCGCCAGGCAGCTGCACTGCTGCCCGGACCTGTTCGGCCGCGCTCCCGAGAACGACGACAAAGCTCGTGATGCCGGCTTCGGTCGCGGCGTCGATGACGTGCTGGAGCAGCGGCTTGCCGTGGAGCGGCGCGAGCGCCTTGACGCTCCCGAACCTCGACGCCGTGCCTGCCGCGAGGATGACCGCCGCGCCACCGGAGCCCAGCGCAGGAGGGCGAGCCACCTCAGACGAGCGCCGGCTCCGGGCGCGCCTTGTCACGCAGCGGACGTCCCGAGCCGCCGTAGCGCGCGGCGAGCACCTCGGCCATGATCGCGAGGGCCGTCTCGGCCGGGGCTCGGCCCCCGAGATCGAGCCCGATCGGCCCGCGAAGCCTGTCGAGATCGTCCGCCGACACACCCGCAGCGAGCAGGCGCGCGCGTCGGTCGGCCTGCGTTTTCCGCGAGCCAACCGCCCCGACGTATCGGCACCCGCGCCTCAATGCCTCGATGATCGCCGGCTCGTCGAACTTGACGTCGTGGCTGAGCACGGCAACGGCGTCCGACGGCCCAAGGCCGATCTCATCCGCGATCTCGTCCGGCCAGCCCACGATCAACCTGTCGACGTCGGGGAAACGGCTTCGTGTGGCGAACGAGGCCCGTCCGTCGACCACAACCGTCTCGTACCCGAGCTCGCGGGCGATCCGCACGAGCGGCTGCGCGACCTGCACCGCGCCGACGACGACCAGCCGGGGCCTCACCGGGAACGCCTCGACGAAGAGCGAACGACCGCCCAGCTCGACCGTGCGCGAGTTGCCGCGCTCAAGCGCGTCGCGGGCCTCGTCGACGAGCTGTTCGTCGAGCCTCCGATCGCCGAGCGAGCCCGTCAGCTCACCGTCGGAGGTCACCCTGAGCGGTTCGGCCGGCAGCGCGCCATCTCCCGGTTGGTGCGGTCCGAACTCGGCCCGCGGCGTGTCGGGGGGAAGGGGCGTCACCAAGGCGCTGCCGAGCGACGTGGCGGCCTCTACGATCCGCTCGTCGACATGGGGCTCGATCAGGACGTCGATGGTCCCGCCGCACGCGAGCCCGACGTCCCAGGCCTGCTCGTCGCTGATGCCGTAGCGGATGACCCGGGCATGGCCATCGCGTCGCGCGCGCTCGATCTCCTCCGCCGCTGCACCCTCGACACATCCGCCACTGACCGAACCCGCAATCCTGCCGTCGTCCGCCCAGAGCAGGACGGCGCCTTCCGGACGGGGAGCCGAACCGAACGTCCGAACGACGACCGCCCGACCAAAGCCCACACCCTCCGACCGCCAGGCGCCCACGACGTCGAGCAGCTCTTTCACGGCATCTTCACCCGAGGGGCCGGGCCACGGAGCGGTCCACGGCGGCCGAGCGAACGGCCCGCGGCATCCGAGCCGCCGGGCGCGCCGCAGAGGCGCCCGCGCCGAGAACGGTCCAGCTCGTCGTCGCCGTCCCCACGCCCGTGAGCCTGGGATGGCTGCGAGCGGCTCCCCGCCCCCAGGTCTCGTGTGACAGGAGGTCGGCGAGTCGCTCGAGGCTGGCGAGGGTGCCGGCTGCGACGAAGTCGTCGATGAACGGGTAGGCGGCGGCCATCCCGGCCGCCAGCGGCTGGTAGCCGGCCATGCCGGCGAGCGGGTTCAGCCAGATCAGGCGGTGGCAGTTCCGCCGGAGGCGGGCGGCTTCCTCGGCAACCAAACGCGGATCGCCGCGGTCCCAGCCGTCGCTCGCAACGATGACGACCCCGCTCGTCCGGAGAACCCGTCGTGCCCAGCGCAGGTTGAAGGTCCGGAAGCTCTCGCCGATGCGCGTGCCGCCCGCCCAGTCGCTCACCGACTCGGCGACGTGCGCCAGGGCGCGGTCCCGGTCGCGGTCGCGCAGCAGTCGCGTCACGCGCGTGAGCCGCGTCCCGAACACGAACGCCTCGGTGCGTACGACGTTCGAGGCGGCGAGCGCCTGGACGAAGCGCAGCAGCAACCGGGAGTGGCGCTCCATCGAACCGCTGATGTCGCACAGGACCACGATCGGCCTCGGGCGGCGAATCGGCCGCTGCCAGACCCACGTCGCCAGATCCCCGCCCACGGCCAGGTTGCGACGGAACATCGCCCGTGGCGCGAGCCGGCGGCCGTGCGGGTGGAGCTCGTGGCGCCGGGTCCGGCGCAACTCCAGGCGAGGCACCAGCAGATCGATGAACCGCTCTGCGTCCCGCAATTCTGCCGCCGTCATGCGATCGAACGCGGTGTGCCGGAGGACCTCGCCGGCGCTGTAGGCGTCAGGTGCGATCACCAGGCCGTCGATGTCGCCGTCTTCCCCGTCCTCCTCGTCCAGACTGGCGCTCAGGGCATGGCGATCGAGATGGCTGGCACGCCTGACGAGCAGGTCCGCGCCTTCGCTCTCGGCGTCGCGGCCGTCCGTGGGCACCAACACCTCGGGGCGGGGCGGAAGCCCAGGGCCGCCTGCCGGCAGAGGGAGGCCTCGTCGCCGCCAGAAGCGGTCGAAGACTGCGTCGTACGTCGGCAGGTCGTCATGCCGGCGGACGAAGATCGCCGCGCCGGCGGCCCGCACGACCTCGCGCTGCCCGATGTCCACGAGCGCGAGGGCGCGCGCGAAATCGATCGCGCCGCCGAGGTCGATCGGAAGCCCGGCGGCCCTGAGCTCGCGTCCGAAGCGGACGGAGGCCGCCAGCAGCGCCTCGCCCGAGACACGCTCCGTGGCCTCACTCATGGGCACCGACCTCCGCGAGGTAGCGCCGCGACGTCTCGCCCTGCACCCGACGAATGTCCTCTTCGTACTTGAGGACGACGCCCAGGGTCTCGTCGACCAGTTCGGGGCGCAGCTCGGGCTCGCCCAGCGCGAGGAGCGCGGCCGCCCAGTCGAGCGTCTCCGCGATGCCCGGAACCTTCGTGAGGTCGGCCTCGCGCAGGCGCTGCACGAAGCCCACGACCTGCGCGGCCAATCGCTCGGGCGTGTCGGGCACGCGAACCCGCACGATCTCGATTTCCCGGGCGAGGGTCGGGTAGTCGATCCAGTGGTAGAGGCAGCGCCGCTTGAGCGCGTCGTGCACCTCGCGGGTGCGGTTCGAGGTCAGGATCACGCGCGGTGGCCGGTCGGCATGGATAGTCCCGATCTCCGGGACCGTGACCTGGAAGTCCGACAGGATCTCGAGCAGGTAGGCCTCGAACTCCTCGTCCGCGCGGTCGATCTCGTCGATGAGCAGCACCGGCGGCTCCGCCTCGTCATCCGTTTCGAGCGCCTGGAGAAGCGGCCGCTTGATCAGGAACTCCGGCCCGAAGATGTCGTGCGCTTTCGCCCGATCGATCTCGCCGCGTGCCTCCAGCAGCCGGATCTCGAGCATCTGGCGCGGGTAGTTCCACTCGTAGACCGCCGTGTTGACGTCCAGCCCCTCGTAGCACTGAAGCCGGATCAGCCGCGCCCCGAGGCTGGCGGCGAGCACCTTCGCCAGCTCCGTTTTGCCGACGCCGGCCTCGCCCTCGACAAGGAGCGGCCGCTTGAGCTGCAGCGCGAGGAACACGGCCGTGACGAGAGAGCGGTCCGCGATGTAGTCGTTGGCGCGGAACGCCGCCTGGATCGCCTCGACGGAGTCCAGCGTTCGTGCCTTTGAGCTCACAACCCCGAATCTACACTCCGCCTCGTGCCCGGCCTGTCGGCAGGCTCGGCTACCCCTCCGGCGCCTCCAGCTCGCGCGCATATCGCGGGAAGCGGAACCGCATGTCGCGCGAGAGGATCCCGCCGTGGCCGAGGCCGGCAACCGCCCGGGCCGATACCGGCTCGCCGGTCAGCAGACGGGGCAGGACGAGGTCCGCAGCGGTCGCCATCGAGTACGCGCCGCACGTCGGCAGCCCAACCACGCCCGTCCGCCCGATCCGGGCCAACCAGAGCATCGAGCCGGGGTGGGCCGGCACGCCGCGACGGACAACGCGACCGCCGAGCGCTTCGATTCCCAGGAAGAACGGATCCGCGGGGTCCGTGCTCCGGCCCCCGGCGGTCAGCACCAGGTCCGCCCGTTGAGGGCCTGAGGCCACTCGGGAGATCGCCTCGCCCACCGGCTCGACCGCATCCGCGACGTACCCGAACGAAACGATGCGCGACCCAAGCGCTTCGACCTTCGCCCGAACGCTCGCCTCGAACCGCTGGCGGGCCGGCGCATGGATCGACTCCTTGACGACCACCGCGACGCGCATCGGCACGAACGCCGCGACCCACACGAGCGGCCTCCGCCCAAAGGCGGCAATCCGCCCCGCGTCCTGGAGGGCGCTCGCCGGGACGACGTGTGGGGCGACCTTCACGCTGGCGACCAGGTCGCCGGCCTCCACGACCTGGCCGTCGAGCGCGGTGAAGACCTCGAGCGGGTCGATCCGGTTGAGCCGCTCCAGTGCGCGAACCCGCACGTGGAGGACACCCGGAGCCGCGGCGACCAGGTCGAGCCGACTCTGGGCCGGGCCGCGGCGCTGCAGGTTTGGCCCGGCAATCGCGTCAGCGAGCTTGACGGCGGCATCGTCTTCGTGGACGTCTCCCGCTTCCGCGACGATCAGCGTGCCGACCTCACCCTCGAACGTCGAAAGCCGCGCGAGGTCATCGGCCGAGAGACGCCGGCCCTTGGACCAGCGCTGCCCTCCGACCACGAGGTCGCGCGTGACGATCGCACCCTCCAGGGCGGGCGCCAGGCCCGGGCGCCAGCGCTCGAGCCGCACGAAGGCGGGCCCTGCCCGAGCTTCGGCCTTCGGGCGCTGCTCTGGTCTAGGCCGATCGTGCCCGGGCAGCCTCGATGGCTCGGCGGGCGAGCACCTGCGCCATCGCCGTTCGATATTCACGGTCGGCATGGATGTCGCCGTTGACCTCCACGCCCTGGGCCGCCTGCTCCGATGCCCGCGCGATTCGGTCGCGGCTGCAGTCTGTTCCGCGGAGCGCGTTCTCGACGGCGGAAGCCCGATAGGCGTGATCGGCGACGCCGGTCACGCCGACCCGGACGTCTTCGATGATCGTGCTGCCCATCACTCCCCCGCTGTGGCCGAGCACGGCCGCAACCCCCGCGATGGCGTAGCCGGACGCCGGCTGCTCGATGTTCACGTACGCAGAGCCGTACCCCTCCGAGGGAGCGGGCAGGCGAATCTCGGTGATGATCTCGTTATCCGCGAGGGCCGTCTGGAACGGGCCGCTGAAGAAGCTCGTGATGGGAATCGACCGGTCGCCCTTCTGCGAGCGGGCGACCACCGTTGCCTCCAGTGCGAGCAGCACGGCCGGCAGGTCGGATGCAGGATCGGCGTGCGCGATCGAGCCGCCGATGGTGCCGCGGTTGCGCACCTGGACGTCGGCGATCGTCGGAAGCGCGTCGGCCATGCACGCCAGCTCGACCACGGGCGAGTCGAGCAGCTCCGTGTAGGTCGTCGCTGCGCCGATCGCGAAACCGCCGTCGTCGGTCCGGCGAACCCCCCGAAGCTCCTCGAGCCGCCCGATGTCGACCAGCTGATCCACCGAGCCCAGCCGAAGCTTGAGGAGCGGCAGGATGCTCTGACCCCCGGCCAGCACTTTGACTTCCGCGCCGTCCCCGGCGATCAGGCCGAGGGCTTCGTCGAGTGTCTTCGGCCGCTTGTATGCAAATGCGGCGGGGATCATGCCTTCACCTCCCGGGCGCGCATCTCGCGCCACACGGCCTGCGGCGTCAGGGGCATGTCGATGTGCTTAACTCCGAGTGGCGCGAGCGCGTCGACCACGGCGTTCACGACCGCCGGCGGTGATGCGATCGTGCCGGTTTCGCCGACGCCCTTGACGCCGAGCGGGTTGACGGGCGACGGCGTGACCGTCTCGTCGAGCTCGAAGTTCGGGAACCAGCCCGCACGCGGCACCGCGTAGTCGAGCATCGAGCCCGAGAGTAGCTGTCCATCCTCGCCGTAGACGGCACCCTCCCACAGCGCCTGGCCGACGCCCTGGGCGATGCCGCCGTGGATCTGCCCATCCACGACGAGCGGATTGATCTTCTTGCCGACATCGTCGACCGCGATGTAGCGCTTGAGGTCGACCGCGCCGGTCTCCCGGTCGACCTCGACGATCGCGACATGCGTCCCGAAGGGGAACGTGCAGTTCGGCGCGTCGTAGTAGGCCGTCTCGTCCAGGAATGGCTCCATCCCCTCGGGGACGTCGAAGCCGAGGTCGAGCGCGAAGGCAATCTCCTGGATCGTCTTTTTCTTGTCGGCGGAGCCACGAACGGAGTAGTTCCCACCGTCCACGACGATGTCGTCCACCGCCGCCTCGAGCATGTGCGCGGCCATTCGGCGTGCCTTGTCGCGCACCTTCTCGGCCGCCTTGAACGCCGCGGTCCCGCCGACCGCAGCGCTGCGGCTGCCGTAGGTGCCGTAGCCGAAGGGCGTGCCCTGTGTGTCGGAGTGCTGCACGACGACGTCGTCAAGCGGCACGCCGAGCCGGTCCGCGACGATCTGGGCCATCGTGGTCTCATGGCTTTGGCCGTGGCTCGACGTGCCCATCGTCACGACGACCTTGCCGGTCAGGTGGACCTTGATGTTGGCCGACTCCCACATGGCGGCGCCCCAGCCCTCGCCAACGGCGCCGATCCACTTGGACGGCGCGACGCCGCAGACCTCGAGGTACGACGAGATGCCGATGCCCAGGTACTTGCCGCGGCGGCGCGCTTCTTCCTTCGCCTTGCCGATCTCGTAGTAGCCGGCCATCGTGAGCGCCTTGTCGAGAGCCGGGGTGTAGTTGCCCGAGTCGATCGCCAGCTCCGCGCCGTTCGGCGCGCGAAAAAGTCCGCCGGGATGCTTCCATGGGAACACGTCTGGCGGCAGGAAGTTCTTCCGGCGTATGGCCGCCGGGTCCATCTCGAGCTCGGCGGCGAGCAGGTCCATGCCGCGTTCGAGAACGTACGTCGCCTCAGGTCGGCCCGCGCCGCGGTAGGCGTCGACGAACGCCGTGTTCGTGTAGACGCCGATCACCTCGCACCAGACGTTCGGGATGCCGTACGGCCCCGACAGGATGTGGCCGTACAGGGTCGTCGGCGTTCCGGCCGCGATCGTCGACAGCCGCCCGCCGAGATTCGCGTAGGTCTTGACTCTCAGCGCCGTCACCGTTCCCTCGCGGGTGGATGCCAGCTCCAGGTCGGTGATGTGGTCGCGACCGTGTGTCGTCGCGTTGTAGTTCTCGCGCCGTGTTTCGATCCACTTGACCGGCCTGCCGCCGAGCTTCTTCGAGAGGCTCAGCACCATCGCCATGTCGGCGTAGCAGTAGATCTTCGAGCCGAAGGCGCCTCCGACATCGGGCGCGATCACGCGCAGCTTGTGCTCGGGGATTCCCGTGACGAAGGCGGTCAGGAGCAGTCGCTGGATGTGCGGGGTCTGGCTCGACATCCACTCCGTGTAGTCGTCGTTGCCGGGGTTGTACCAGCCAATGTCGCCGCGGGTCTCCATCGCGTTGGGGATCAGCCGCTGGTTGATGATCCGCTGCCGGACGACCACCTCGGCCTTGGCGAAGGCCTCGTCGGTGCCGTCCTTGTTGCCGAGCGTCCAGGTGAACACGATGTTGTTCGGCGCGTTCTCGTGGAGCTGGGGCGCGCCCGGCTGGGTCGCCTTCTCGGCATCGACCACCGCCGGCAGCGGCTCGTAGTCCACGTGGATTTCGTTGAGCGCGTCGGCCGCCTGTTCCACCGACTCGGCGACGACGACCGCAACCCCTTCGCCGGTCCACTTGACGCTGTCGGTCGCCAGGACGCGGGGCATGTTGTTGTTGTTCTGCAGACCCGCCGCGCCGCCGGCGGGCCAGGCGTTCGGCAAGGGGTTGTAGTCCATGAAGTCCTGGCCGGTGTACACGCCGACGACGCCGGGCATCCCCTTGGCGCGCGATGTGTCGACCGTGCGGATGTTGGCGTGGGCGTACGGGCTGCGAAGGACGGCCGCGTAGACCATGCCCGGCAGCTTGATGTCGTCGACGTAGTTGCCCTCGCCCCTGATGAAGCGAGGGTCTTCCTTTCGCTTGACGGGAGCTCCGAGGACATCGACAGCCATCTCGATCGCCTCCCTCAGCCTGCCGCGCCCGCGGAGGCGCTCGTGCCCGTGTCATTGGCTGCCGTCGCCGTGGCGCCTCGGTTAGCTGTGGCGCCTCGGTTAGCTGTGGCGCCTCGGTCAGCTGTGGCGCCTCGGTCCGCGGTCACCCCTTCGCGCATCATCCGGCCGGCTTCCCGGATGGCCGTGACGATGTTCTGATAGCCGGTGCAGCGGCAGAAGTTGCCCTCGATTGCGTGCCTGATCTCATCGTCGCTGGGTTCCTGCGTGCGTGCCAGGAGGTCGGTTGCGGCCATGATCATTCCGGGGGTACAGAAGCCGCACTGGAGCCCGTGGTACTCCCAGAACGCCGTCTGGAG
>VBFZ01000003.1:30557-31045 GCA_005880805.1 Chloroflexota bacterium
CGCGATGTGCGTTCCGGTCAGGTCGAGGTCTTCCCGCAGCACCTGGACCAGCATGCGTCTTGGCTCGACGTCGAGCTCCCGTCTCGAGCCGTTCACCACGAGCGAGATGTGCTCGGTCACCCTCGAGCCTCCTTCCGCTAAGGCGCGTCTCCTCCAGTCGAGGCTTCGGTCGGCATCCCTGATGCGGCCTCGGCGGCGTCGCGCGGAGCTGGTTGGTCGGCCTGTCCCGGCGAGGACGGCGTGTCTGCCGCTGGAATCGGGTCGGGAGAGGTGGTGGCTGAATCGTGCTCCTCCGCCGCCCCGGAATCAAGTTGCAATCCGTGGGCCGGACCGCGACTGGCTGCCACCCATCCCGTCTCAAGCCCTGCCGTGCGACCAGCGCACTGCGAAGGACATGAACACGTTGCGCACCACGAGAAATGTGTCGATTCCGCCAACGTGCCACGCAGGAAGGTCTCGGAGTCTGTGCGTATACCGCACGCGGCCTG
>VBFZ01000003.1:31108-38372 GCA_005880805.1 Chloroflexota bacterium
AAAAGGCAGAGCGACCACAGGGATTGCCGCTGAGCGTCGCAGGCACCATTCGGGCAGGACGAGACGCGATTGGCTGGAGTCGCCCCGAACTCGCGAGGCGTGCCGGCATGGCTGCATCGACCGTGTGGCGGATCGAGGCCGGAGAGCTGCCAGGAGTCACGGTCGCGACCGCCGGCCAGCTCCTCGGAGAACTTGGGATCCTTGTCGAGTTTCGCTCGCCTTACATTGCCCGCTCCCACCTTCAGCGCGATGCCGCGCATGCCCGCTGTTCTGTGTACGTGCGCCGTCGGCTGGAGGCATCCGGCTGGCAGGTCGCTCAGGAGGTCGAGGTCGGGAGCGCCAGATCCCGCGGCTTTATTGACATCCTCGCATCCCATCGGGAGTCCGGGATAGCGATGGTGATCGAAATCAAAACAGAGCTGGTCGACCTCGGCGAGGTCCAGCGAACCCTCGGCTGGTATGAGCGGGAATCCTGGGCGGCTGCGCGGCGGCTCGGATGGAAGCAGCGGGGTGTCGTTGGAGTCGTCGCCCTCCTTGCAAGTGAGGTAAACGAAGGTGCGATTCAGGAAAACCGGGTTCTCCTGCAGCAGTGGTGTCCGACTCGGGCCCGCCAAATGAATGAGTGGGTGTCAAAGCCGCTGAGTCCGCGACCGACCAGATCCCTGGCGTTAATCGATCCTGCCTCGCGGCGACGACGGTGGCTCATGCCGGCAAGGGTCGATGGGCGCCGCAGTCCCGCGCCCTACGCGGATTACGCGGACTTCATGCGGAGGCTTGCTCGGCGCCGTCTGCGGTAGGCGCCCCGGCCGCAGGAGGAGTCTCGGCGCCGGCGGGTGCGCCGGACCGGGCGTCGTCCGGGTCGATCCGGAAGAAGACCCCGACCGCAAAAATGTGCGACCGGGCCATCCGATAAACGAGATTCCCGGGGAAGAGCTGCTGGTTAGTCGCGAGGATGGCCTGCGTCCGCTCGTCGCCCTCCGGCAGTCGCTGGACGCGCACTCGCTCCGGCAATCCTCCCGCTGCAACCAGCTCGGCCGAGCCCGCCGCTTCCAGGTTTCGTGTCCAGGCTACGTCGCCGTTCGGGTGACCGAGGTAGCGCCGGCCGTTTGTGCGCAGCACGCCCAGGAGCACGCTGCGAGGCCGGCCACTCGAACGACCCGCGACACGTAACTCCTGCACGTTGCCCATTCCGCCCCGGCGCCACATCCGCCGGACCAGGGGGTCGATCAGGCGCAGCCATCGATACTGGATGCGAAAAACAACTCGCCAGAACCGCGACGGTCGTTTGGTCGTGCCCGCCACCCTTCGGCCTGTCTTCCTCAGGATCGGCGGGCCTGGAGCCGCACGATCGCCAGCGAGATTGCGGCTACGAGCCAGATCAGCGCGGCCCAGCCTACCCAGCCGTACAGCGTGTCACTGACAGAATGCGACTTCGAGTCGACGGCCACAAAGCACGCCACCGACAGTACGACCGCCACAGAGACGACCGCAACTGCGAGCCCACCCGCCAGAAGGCGGCGCCGCAGGCGCATCTCGAGGTCAGGCTGGGATGGGCGCGCCCCGGTGACGCCCCTCGGTGGGCTTGCCTTCGGGCAGCTCGGAGCCGATACCGAGCTCCTCCCGGACCCGCCGCACGCCCTCGACGATCACCCGCATCTTGGCCTCGGTCTCCTCGACCGTGCGAGTCTTCAGGCCGCAGTCGGGGTCGACGAAGATGCGGTCGGCCGGCAGGACCTCCAACGCGAGCTTGATCCCCCGCACGACGTCGTCGACCGACTCGATCTCGTGTGAGTGGACGTCGACCACGCCCAGCCCGATCGCCTTGGTGAACGGGATATCGCGGAACCGCTCGAGGAGGTCGAAGCCGGAGTTCGTCATCTCGAGGTCGATCTGGTCGACCGGGATGTCGAGCATCGTCGGGTAGGCGCGCATGAAGTCGCCGTAGCAGATGTGGGTGATCGCGTGCGCCTCGAGGCCGTCAGTCACGATCCCCATCGCTTCCGCCACGAGTGGCAGCTCCTCCATCCGTGCCGAGGCCGCCGGTTCGTCGACCTGCACGAAGCGCGCCCCGGCCGCCACGAGATCCATCGCCTCGTCGTGGATGGCGCGAGCCAGATCCAGCACGAACTCCCGGCGGGAGCCGTAGTGCTCGTCGAAGCTCCAGTCGGCGATCGTATAGGGCCCGGTCAGCATGCCCTTGACCGGTTTCGACGTCAGCGACTGGGCGTACTTCCACCATTCGACCGTGATCGGGTGCGTCCGCTGGACGGCACCGACCGCAATCGGCTTGCGGTAATACCGATTGCCGTACGAGCGCACGAGGCCTCCGATCTCGAAACCGGCCATCTCCTCGGCGAAGTACGTCGCCATGTCGCCGCGGTACATCTCGCCATCCACCAGGATGTCGACGCCGATCTCCTCCTGGAACCGGATCCAGCGCTCGGTGGCCGCTCGTTCCAGCCGATCCAGCTCCTCGTCCGGGATTCGGCCCGCCGCGTGGTCGGTCCTGGCCTTCAGGAGTTCCGGCGGCTTCCCGAAGGAGCCGACCGACGTCGTCCAGAGTCCGTTGACTGCAGTCATTCGAGGTCCCCTGTCAAACGAAGCTGTGCTGAGCTGCCGTGCTACCGGGTTCGGCCGTCATGCCAGCTCCTCCGCGGGCTGCGCCGCCTGCGCTTCCTCGGCCGCCTTGCGGGCCGTCGGCGCGTAGCGTCCGAAGGCCGCACTCCGGATGTCGACAGCGCGCGGGTCGATCGCCCGCGCGAGCTCCTCGGTGCCGGCCATGGCGGCGAGTCGGGCGGCCTCGCCCAGGAGCTTGATCTTCGCGAGCGCCCGATCCCGGGGCAGATACTCGAGGCTCGTCGAGGGCGACAGCCCCACGCGAGCCAGCCCGCGTCCGGCCGTGGATGCCGCGTAGTGAGCGGCCCAGATCAGCAGCTCCTTCGTGTCGAGCGCCGTGTTCCTGGCGTCGAGCGCGCCGCAGATGATCCCGCGCTCGCCAGGGGCGCGAGCGATCAGCCGCCAGTTGTCCGGCCCGGCGATGAGGTCGAACAGGTAGCTCGAATACGGCGCGTCGAAGATCGTGTCGGTGCCGGCCGCATCGGCATTTCCCATCGTGATGGCGAGGGAGACGTGGGTGTCGCGTGAGCCCCCGAACCCGGCCAGGAGCCGGCGCTGTGCTTCGCGGAACAGCCGCTGCTGCTCCCGATCCTCGCCAATCAGCGTCGCGGCATCTTCGTCGACCTGGATCAGCGGGCAGCCGGCGTCCGCGAGGGCGCGCAACTCCTGGTTCAGCGCCTCCGCGAGGGCGAGGGTGACCCGCTCCTGCCCGACCTCCGCGGTATCCGCAAGCCGGCCCAGGGTGTACGGCCCGACGACGTTCTGCTTGACGGCCTTGTCGGTCAGTGAGGCCGTGAATCGCCAGTCGTCAACCGCAATCGGGCGCGTCCAGCGCGGCTCGCGCACGGCGCGCGGCTGCCGAAAGTAGGTGTTCGTGTCGAAGTAGCGCAGCAGACCGGAGATTTCGAAGCCGTCCAAGTCCCGCGCGAGGTAGGTCAGCGGGTCCTCTGTGCGAATGCCGCCATCGGTCAGCGGCTCGAGGCCCGCCGACTCCTGCTCGTCGACGATCTCCCGGATCAGCTCGTCCTGGACAGCGCGGAAGCCGTCGGCATCGATCTCGCACCGGTCGAGCTGACCGTACCCGGCCCGAAGCTTGAACGGGCTGCCTGGCAGAGGCGTTCTGGGATAGGCGCCGACGAGGGTTGCGAACATCGGGACTCCGTCTGGAGGTAGCGAGCCTTGGGCGTTGCGCTTCTGGGCCGCGGTTCTTGGGCGTTTGGTTGTCTGGCGGCGCCAGAAGCGTTCGGGTACTCTCGGCCGCATGCCGATCGTCGGCGAGGACCTCGCGGGTCGTTACCGCATCGAGGCGCCGCTCGGCGCAGGCGGCATGGCCACGGTGTGGCGCGCACTCGACCTCCGCCTCGACCGCGAGGTCGCGATCAAGGTGCTGTCCCCCAACCTGTCGGCCGACCCCGCGCTCGCCGAGCGCTTCGACCGTGAGGCGCGCGCGCTCGCGGCCATCAGCCATCAGGCGATCGTCGCCGTCTTCGACGTGGACCCGGGGGCGCCCGCCCAGGGTCGCGACCCGTTCTTCGTCATGGAGCTGTGCACCGGCGGTTCGCTCGCCGAGCGGATTGCCGCTGGCCCGGACGGACGAATGTCTCCGGACGATCTCATTCCGATCATGGTTCGCGTCGCGGACGGCCTCGCGGCGCTCCACGAGCGGGGCTTCGTCCACCGCGATATCAAGCCCCACAACATCCTCCTCACTCCGGGCGGCGCAAAGCTCGCGGACTTCGGCCTCGCGCGGCGCGACGACGGTCGTGAGATTGGGGACCTGACCGTCACGGGCACGACGGTCGGCACGCTGGCCTACCTCGCGCCGGAGCTCCTCGCTGGTGCCGACGCCACGCCTGAGAGCGACGTGTACTCGCTCGGGGTGGTCACATACCAGGCACTGACGGGCCGCCTGCCTCGCCCGGCGGGGACGGTGACCGAGCTGGCCGAAGGGCGGGACATTCTGCCGCCTGCTCCGTCGGTGGTCGCGCCCGGGCTGGGCGACGCGCTCGACCCAGCACTTGCCGCCGCCCTCGACCCCGACCCGGCCGCCCGACCCGGCGCTTTGGCGTTCGCGACGGCGCTGACGGCCGCGCTCGGGCGCTGGTCGCGGGACGTGCGGGCGGGCCGGGTGCCTGGAGTCGTTACGGCCTCCCCCACGGGCGACCCGGTTCCTGGCCTCGCCGGGCGTTCAGGTGGCGACACCGCCTCCATCACGGAACCGGTTGTGCTCCCCTCTCCCTCGCGTCGCGCATCTCCTGCCGCGCAGCGCCCAGGCCCAACCCGTGGCCGCCGGACGTCGGTTTCTCCGCTGCTCGCATCACTCCTTGGAGCTGCGGCAATCGGCCTTCTGCTGGCCTTCCTCCTCAGCGCGGGGAACCCGCCGACCAGCCCCTCACCGAGCGTTCGGCCGAGCCCCTCCCGTTCGGCGTCACCGTCGCCCTCGCCATCGCCGTCCCCTTCGCCATCGCCGTCTTCCTCGCCGACGCCGCGTCCCGACCGCTTCGCGGCCGCGCGATCGGCGCTGAACGAGACGTACGCCGCGATCGCCAATGCCAAGGGGGCCGGCGGGCTCAAGGGCAAGGACGCGAACGAGCTCGACCGAAAGGCCGACGCGGTCTCGGCGGCGATCAACCGTCGGGACGCAAGTGCAGCGGCGAAGGCGGCAGACGACCTGCTGGCGAAGGTCCGCGAGTTCGTGCGCGAGGGCAAGGTCGGCGGCTCGGCGGCCGATCGCCTGCTCCAGGCCGCGCAGCAGCTGCGGTCGTCGATCCCCTCAGGATGAGCTGATCGCTCAGCCCGCCTCTCGCCGCGCTTACCCTCCCCTTACATTCGGCGCCACGACCCCTTGGAGGCGGCCGTATCCTCCGCCCGGATGAAAACGATCCTGCTGGTGGACGACGAGCGCAACATCGTCGAGCTGCTCCGGCTCTATCTCGAAAAGGAGGGCTACGGCGTCGTCAGCGCCCCCGACGGCGAGCAGGGGCTGGCGCTCCATGCGAGGCACGACCCCGACCTGGTGGTGCTCGACCTGATGCTTCCGAAGGTCGATGGCTTCGAGGTCTGCCGCGAGATCCGGCGCCGTGGCCAAACTCCCATCCTCATGCTGACGGCCCGCACTGACGACGTCGACGCGATCGTGGGCCTCGAGCTTGGGGCCGACGACTACGTCACCAAGCCCTTCAATCCCCGGGCGGTCGTCGCGCGGATCAAGGCGATTCTCAGGCGGTCCGAGGCATCCGTTCGAGGCGCCCGGCCGATGGAGGTCGGCGCCCTCCGCGTGGACCCTCGCCGACGCGAGGCGTCGGTCGGGGACCGGCGGGTCGACCTCCGGCCGCGGGAATTCGACCTGCTCGCGGCCCTGGCGCGCGACCCGGGTGTCGTGCTCACCCGCGACGCGCTGCTCGAGGACGTCTGGGGGACCGACTTCCCCGGCGAGACCCGAACGGTCGACGTCCACGTCGCCGAGGTGCGCAAGAAGCTCGGCCAGGATGGTCCGCCGATCGAGACGGTCCGCGGGATCGGATACCGTCTCGTGCCGCCCCCGCGAGAACCCGTGGCGCGACCGTCCTAAAGCGAACGGATGCCGCGCAGCCTCGTCGGTCGAATCGTCCTTGGCTTCGTTCTCGTCGCGCTGGCCAGCCTCCTCGCGGTGGGTGGCGGCCTCTTCGTCGTGCTCCGCGGCCTTCACCAGGATGCCGCCGAGTCCAGCCTGGTCGACCAGGTCGAGACGTTGCTGCCGCAGGTCCGGGACCAGGCGATCGCGGGCGACCTGGCCGGTGCCCTCGGCTCGATTCGTGACCAGCTCGACGAGCGCGGTGTCAGTGCCTATCTGCTGATGGCGAACGGGCGGCTGCGCTCGCTCGACCCTAACGCGCCGGCCATCCCGGGCAGTGCCATCCAGCTTGCCGACCCGGGTGCGCGAGGCCTGACGTCGCACGGCTCGGTCACGTTGCCGAACGGACAGAGCTGGTCGTACGCCGCCTCGATCGTCCGGCCAGCGGGAGCCGGTGCCCGGGCGCTCGTGTTCGCCCGACGCGACACCTCGGCCGCGGAGGCCCTCGCCGACCTTGGATCGAAGCTGCCGGCAGTGCTGCTCGTCGGGCTCCTGGTCGGCGCTCCGATGGCGTGGATCCTCGCGCGGTCGGTCACTGCGCCATTGCGCCGCCTGGCCACGGCGACCGCCCACGTGGCCTCGCGACAGTCCGAGCCGCTTCCGCTCGAGGGGCCAACCGAGGTCCGGGAGCTGACCCATCGCTTCAACGAGATGAACGCCGAGCTCGCCGCGACCCGCGCGCGTGAAACCGAGCTGCTGGCGAACCTGCGGCACGACCTGCGCACGCCCCTCACCGTGATCGCGGGTTTCGCCCAGGCGTTGTCGGACGGCACCGCAACCGGCACTGACGCAACCAGGGCCGCACAAGCCATCGCCGAGGAAGCCGGGCGGCTCGAGCGGCTGGTGGCCGAGCTGGGCGCCATCGAGCGGCTGCAGGCGGGACCGGCCGGACTCCGGCTCGAGTCGATCGATGCCCAAGCAGCGCTCGAGGAGACGGCTGGGCGCTTCAGGCCGGGGGCGGCGGCTCGCGGTGTCGAGCTGTCGGTGATCGCCGAAAACCTGGCCGATGGCGGCGGTACGCAGGTCGAACTGACG
>VBFZ01000195.1 GCA_005880805.1 Chloroflexota bacterium
ACTTGGCGATTGCTGAGCGCTTCCGCAGGCGCCCCCGGCGAGGGCAAGCATGGCGGACAAAACGACCACGCGACCTCGCGTCGGCATGGCACATACCCCTCTCGGTGTGACAGTCGCACTATGACGCGCGGGTCAATCGGCTGTTACTGGCGGACATGCGCCGGTTGCCGTTTCGCCGCGCTCGGCGCGCGGGCGGAACGGGTTGATCAGGCGCCGGCGCGGCGTGCCGTGCGCGGCTTGGCGAGGGGACCGATCTTCTTCCGGCCCGAGACGATCCGGCTGAACAGGCCGTCGGGCAGGAGCGACTCCAGGTCCAGTCGCTCCACGTGGCGCTCCTCGGACGGACGGCCCAGGAGATACCCCTGGCCGGCCGCGAAGCCGAGCTCCCGGATGGCCGCGAGCTGCTCGGCCGTTTCGACGCCCTCTGCGACGAGGGTTGCCTTCCAGCGCGTGCCGAGCTCCTGGAGGGCTCGCAGCACGGCGTGTGACGGGTCATGCAGGATCCCGCCCTGGACGAGCGAGAGGTCGACCTTCACGATGTCGAACTGGATCTCGCTCAGGAGGCGGAGGCCGGCGTTTCCTGCGCCCACGTCGTCGGCGGCCAGGCGCATGCCTGCCTGCCGGCACGCCGCAGCGTTGCGAGCGAGCTGCTGGAGGTCCTGCACCTCCTCGCGCTCCGTCAGCTCGACGACGAGCTGCTTCGGCGTGATGCCCCGCTTCCGGAAGATGGCGGTCAGCTCGATCGGGTGGAAGTGCTCGGACTCGAGCGTCCGTGGTGAGAGGTTCACGCTCAGGTAGGTGTTCGGCTCGAGCTCACCGACTCCATCGGCCACGATCTCGAGACACGCCATGTCGAGCTCGACCGTACGGCCTGCCCGCTCGGCGGCGGCGAACAGGCCGGCTGCGTCGGAGAACGGCGCCCCTTCGGTCGGCCTGACGAGTCCCTCGTAGCCGATCGGCTCGCCGGTCGTGAGCGAGAAGATCGGCTGGTAGCGAGGCTTGAGGGCCTTCTCGACCAGGATCGACCCGATCGCCGCGGACAGGTCGGCCGTCGACGCCTCGTCGGATGCCATCCCATGCCGGCCGGGGTCGTAGGCGACGGCGTTCGTTCGGCCGTGCCGCTTGCACCAGTAGAGCGCGGCGTCGGCGTGGCGGTAGAGCAGGCGTCCCTCCGTGCTCGGTTGCGGGAACGCGGACACCCCGATCGAAACCGAGAAGGCCTCGATCGGGTGGCTCGGGTCGCCGCCGCGCAGCGCGCTCGCCAGGACGTGCCGGGCAGCGGCCAGGCCACGCTCCAGGTCTGCTCCGGGGAGAAGGAACGCGAACTCGTCGCCGCCGACCCGGAACGCGCGATCGTGGCGTCGCAGCGATGAGGCGGCGATCCGGCCGACCTCCGTGAGGAGCTCGTCCCCCGACGCGTGGCCTTTTGCGTCGTTGACTTTCTTCAGGTCGTCGACGTCCACCAGCAGCAGTGCCAGTGACGTCTCGTTGCGCGTCGCTTCGCTGAGCTGGCGTGCCAGCTCGTCCTGGAACGCGCGGTGGTTTCCGAGGCCTGTCAGTCCGTCGATCATCGCGTCGAGCCGGGCCTGGCCATAGAGCTCGAACAGCCGCGCGCGCTCCTCCTCGAGCCGTTCGACGTCGCGCAGCATCCCGCGCGCGAGAGCCGCCATGGCGATCGGAACGACGATCGCGCAACCGGCCAGGAAGCCGAGCGCCGCACCGACACCGGGGCCCGCACCCGGCCAGAAGCCTTCGATTGCCGCCACGCCCATGAGCAGGCCGAATTCGAAGGTCAGGATGACGATCATCCGCCTTCGAATGCCGGCCGAACCGGAGTCCCGATGTGACGGTCCGTGATCGGGTGACACGTGGGTGGCGAGCCTCGGGTGCTGGGTTATCTGCAGACGGATCTGCAGCCCCGGTGTACGGCATGAAGTCCGGCCTGTGCCCCTGACCAACGTACCGGTCGCTGGAGACGTTGGGCCCAATGACGCGCAGGCCGCCGCTGCCTAGCGTCCGGGACAGATTCGTCCATCAGGGAGAGCGCGAAGATCGACCGTCGACGTGCGCCGCGCTTCGTCCTCGCGGGTGCGCTCGTCCTCGCGAGCTGGATGGTCGCGTCCGTTGGCGGCTACGTGCCATCCGCCCTGGCCAAGGGCTGCGGGCCTCTCAAGCTGAGCCAGGGCACAGCGTCGCCGTCATCCGGGAGCACGTCCACCAGCTTCCGTTTCTCGGTTCACGTTCGAACCAACGGCACGCCGCCGACCTGGGTTCGAGTGAGCGTCGCCGGGAGCTCGACCAGCCTTTCTCGATCGGGTTCGAACTTTTCGGCGGGCGTCGCCTATTCCGCGAACAGGAAGCTGCCGGCCGGGACATGGCGCTACTCGTTCAACGCCCGCCTGCCGAACGGCACCGTATGCACGTTCACGAGCGTCAGCCCCGCCACCGTCGTGGTCAGGCGCCCACCGAGTCCGACTCCGACCCCTCGACCGACGCCCAGGCCGACGCCCAGGCCGACCTCGAAGCCGACGCCAAAACCGGCCCCGAAGCCGGCCCCGAAGCCGAGCCCGAGCCCTGCGCCAGGCGCCTCCGCGAGCGGCTCCGACGCCTCGCCGGGACCGAGCGACGGACCTTCGCATGCCGGCGTCGGCGGCGTCGGGGGGCCGCTCGGACCCACCGACGTCGGAGGCGACCTCTTCGCCCTCTCCCCGGCGTCAGGCCTCCGGGACATCGCCGTTCCGGGGCCGCTCTTCGCATGGCTGGTGACCACCACGCTGGGGATTCTGCTGTTCCTGGTGCTCGTTCGGCGACGCAGGCCGGACGAGGAGGAGCCCTCGCTGGCAACGTTTGTGTTCGAGACCTTGGTGCCCGTTCGCTCGCCGATCGCTTCCCTGGTGCCTGCAGGGCCCGGAGGTACTGCTGCACGGCCAGGTGCGCCGCCCCTGCCACCTGCAGCGCTCGAGCCCGCACGGAAGCGCGGGGCTCGGCCGGCCGTGACCAGGGCGCCTGAGCGTCGTGTAGGGCGCCGGGCGCTGGAGCGGGTGTACGTCTCCTATCGAAGCGTGCGAATGACCGCGAGCGCGGACGAGCTGTCAGAGGAGGTGGCACGGCTGCAGCGCGGCGATGAGCTCGAAGTCATCGGGTCCGAGGAGGGATTCCTGAACGTGCGGACGCCGGCCGGCGACGTCGGCTGGATTCGCCGCGGAACGGTCAGCGGCAATCCCCCCGCCGGCACGGCCCGCAAGCAGCCTGGGTGACGGGATCGGCTGCTGAGCCGACCAGGTGACCGGACCGGCCGCGGTTAGAATGCCGACCTGACCGCAAAAAGGTGAACGCCATGCCACGGTTCTTCTTCCGTGTCCGGGAACGCGCGTCGTTCCCGCCCTCCGAGGGCTGCCCGCGATAGCTGGGAGCATGTCGCTTCCTGGTACGACGGCTGGGTCGGCCATTCCGGGAGCCGCTACCACCAGGCTCTCGCGATCCCGGCTCTCCTGGAGCTCCTCGAACCGCAACCCCGTGAGGAAGTCCTCGACATCGGGCGATACACGGGGATCGATGCCAGCGTTCGGCTGATCTCCATCGCGCGCCGGCAACACGGTCGCGAGGGCAGGTTTCTCGTCGGCGATGCCCGCCGGCTGAGGGAAGTGCCGGGCCTGGCGGCCGCATCTTTCGAAGCCGCCGTGTTCCTGCTGAGCATCCAGGATATGGACCCGCTCGAGCCAATCTTCGCGTCCCTCGAGTGGGTCCTGCGCCCGCGCAGCCGCGTCGTGGTGCTCATGACGCACCCGGCCTTCCGCCAGCCGCGACACGCCGGCTGGGGCTTCGATCCGGCCCGCAAGCTCGTCTACCGGCGCGTCGACGCTTACCTCACGCCGATGGCCGTCCCGATGAAGGCCATCGGCGCCCATGCCCCGACGCGCTCGTACCATCGGCCCGTGTCGGCCTACGTCAACGGCCTTGCTGCCTTTGGCTTCGCCGTGGATGCAATGCGCGAGCTGCCCGACCTCCCAGCAGGCCTCAAGCCCGGTCGGCGGCTTTCGACTCCCGACGCTCGGGCGAACGCGGAGATCCCGCTGTTCCTCGCGTTCAAGGCGCGCCGCTCCCGCTAGGTAACGCCGGGCACCCAAAGAATGCCGTCGCCGGGCCAAGGTCCCGCGGCGCTTGCCAGCGCCTGTTCGAGGTCGCGTGCCGAGCTCGGGAACGCTGCCTCGATCGTTTGCGGATGATCGCGAACGAGTGCTCGATGACGTGCAGTTTTCGGGAGACCGAGGACCGCGTGGACTCGGTGGTCAGTCCGCGCGACGGCCTTCACGGCTTCCCGCTTGTCGTGGCACTCGCGAATGATCTCCTCCCATGTGCCGATGCGGGTCTCGACTTCGATCAGCACGATGTCGCGCCCGCAGTCCAGCCGAAGGTCGGACGACCACCCGCCCAGCCCTGGGACGAGAGCCTCGACCGTGGCTTTCCAGCGGCGATTGCGCATGGCGAGGATCGTCTCGATCGCGCGAGCGTGGGCCTCGTCCTGGATCAGCGCGGGTCCGTCCGGGTAGAGATTCATCCGGAACCTGGCACCCAGCAACGCGGCGGCACGTGCGCGAATCTCCGCAGAAACGGCCTGATCCCCTGCTTCGAGACGAGAAATTGCCGAAGGATCCACGCCGATTGCACGGGCTACGTCCGCCTGGCTCAACCCTGCTCGCAGCCGCAAGGCGCGAAAGTCCTCCGCAAAGCGGAAGCTCGATCGCCTCAGCTGACGATCGCCGGCGAAGACCGCCTTACGAATGATCGTGTTTGAACGGTTGCGCATGGCCTGGCAGCCGCGGGTAACGGACCCGGCGAGCGTTGCGCGTAGAACACCAGATCGGGCTTTGCTGGCACTTATCAGCGAAGCCGACTCCCTTGTTGGGAGGGAAGACCCCTCGATCGACGGGAAACATCCCGCCCCACGTTCGGCTCGGGAGATTCGCTCGCTGAACGCCTGCTGGGCTGGTGCCGAGCAGGCTCAAAGCGCGGCTTTGGTGTTCTGGGCGCAACGACCTGCATGG
>VBFZ01000196.1:0-384 GCA_005880805.1 Chloroflexota bacterium
AGATAGGAGTTGAGCTGGTTCTGGAACGTGCCGTGGTCGACGGTGTTCACCTTGACAGTGATGCCCGTCTCCTTCGTGAAGGCGTCGACGATGTCTTGCATCGCCTTCTTAGGCACGGCGTCCGAATAGTTCGAGCCGAACGTCAGGCTGCCTCCAGCAGCCGCTGAGCCAGCGGCTGACGCTCCGGCGGATGCCCCGCCCGAGGCGGCAGGTGACGCGCCGCCGCTACACGCGGCGAGGAAACCCGAGAAACTGGCGACGCCTGCGACCCCGGCTATGCCCTTGAGCACGGTTCGGCGCGTGACGTTTTCGACGCTGGGAATAGACGAGCTAGGCGTGTCCGGGTTGGCCATGGGTCCTCCTCCAGGCAGTTCGTGCCGCGGC
>VBFZ01000196.1:391-4177 GCA_005880805.1 Chloroflexota bacterium
CCAGCCGACAACAGAAACCGACACAACCGGGCCGGATTGTGAGTCCCCGGCCGGTACGGTGTCAAGGTTTTCCAACGAGTTCCAGCAATTAGTCCCGCTACAGCGTTGACTTGTGTTGGTTTCTTGGGCAATCTGATCGAGAACACCGAGGGAGGCCGAGAGGAGCGGTTGAGGGCGTTGATCAGCGGGCTCTGTGACGTCCCCGCGGAATGGCACGCCGTAGTCCCATGTCCGGAGTCCCACTGGCGGCGTCGCTCGTGCTAGCGCGCCAGCGCCAGGCCTACATCCTGGATCGCGTCCGGGAGGACGGTGGCGTGCGCGTTGCCGAGCTCGTCCGGGATCTCGGCGTTTCCGACATGACCGTCCGCCGGGACCTCGAGCTACTCGCCGAGCAGGGCCTGATCGAGAAGGTGCACGGGGGTGCAACCGCGCTCGCCGGCAGCGCGCTGTTCGAGCCGAGCTTCGTTGCGAAGTCGGTCCTGCAGCAGTCCGAGAAGGAGGCAATTGCCGAGGCCGCCGCCGCACTCGTCGAGGCAGGCACCGCGATCGGCATCTCGGCAGGGTCCACGACCTACGCGGTCGCGCGCCGTCTGGTCGAGGTGCCTGGGCTGACGGTCGTCACCAATGGCGTCCGGATCGCGGACATCCTGCACGATAACCGGCGTCCGGATCAGACGATCATCCTGACCGGCGGCGTCCGCACGCCCTCCGACGCCCTGGTGGGTCCGTTCGCCGTCGCCGCGCTGCGCAACGTGCATCTCGACCTCGTCCTGATGGGTGTTCACGGCATGGATACGAAGGCTGGCTTCACCTCACCTAACCTGCTCGAGGCGGAGACCAACCGAGCCCTCATCGAGGCAGGTCGCCGGCTCGTCGTCGTCGCCGATCACACGAAGTGGGGGCTGATCGGGCTGAGCTCCATCGCTCGACTCGACCAGGCCGACTTGCTGATCACCGACTCAGGGCTGGATCCAACCGCACGCGAGATCCTCGCCGGCCGGATCAAGGAAGTCGCCTTCGTGGAGCCGCGCCTGTCGGCCTCCCGCCAGGGGCCCGACGATGGTGGCGAGGTGCCGGTCTTCAACGTGGATTCGGTGCGGTCCCGCGTTGGCGTACGGCCGCTGCAGGACCGGGGGGTCACGATCGGCGACACGGCAGGCCGTGGCTGAGGCGGCAGCCAGGTCGAAGCGGGGCGGCGGGACCGCTGCCTCACCCTCCCCGGCGACACCCGCCAAGGCCCGTCGCCCGGCTCCGCCCGCCGTCCTGAGGGTCTTCTCGCAGCCGCACCGCCGCTACAACCCGCTCATCGATGAATGGGTCCTCGTGTCGCCCGAGCGAACGAACCGTCCCTGGCTGGGCAGGCGGGACCCGGCGCCTCCCGTCAACCTGCCGGCCTACGACCCCGACTGCTACCTGTGCCCGGGAAACGTTCGTGCAAACGGGGAAACCAACCCGAAATACGCCAACACGTTCGTCTTCACCAACGACTTCGCAGCCCTCAGGCCTGACTCGGCCATGGAACGGATCGAGGAAGGCCTCCTTCGCGCGGAGGGTGAGCAGGGAACCTGCCGCGTGCTGTGCTTTTCCCCGCGACACGACCTCACGATGGCGGGCATGTCCCCACCGGCCGTGCGGCGGATTATCGACGTCTGGGCCGACCAGACGGAGGACCTCGGGAGGCGATTCAGGTGGGTCCAGCTGTTCGAGAACCGGGGCGAAACGATGGGCGCCTCGAACCCGCACCCGCACGGGCAGGTGTGGGCCGGCAGCGCGCTGCCGCGTGAGGCCGCGCGCGAGGACGCGAGCCAACGCCGCTGGTGGGAGGCAACGGGCCGCGAGCTGCTGCTCGACTACGCGATGCAGGAAAACGAGGGACCGCGCGTCGTCCACGAGGACGACGACTGGCTGATCGTGGTCCCGTTCTGGGCGCTGTGGCCGTTCGAGACGCTCGTCATCGCGAGGCGACCGGCGCGGCGACTGACGGACCTCGACGACAAGCAGCGACAGTCGCTGGCCGAGAGCCTGATCAACCTGCTGTCTCGATTTGACAACCTGTTCGACCTCCCATTCCCGTACTCGATGGGCTGGCACCAGGCGCCGTTCGACTCCAGTGATCACGATCACTGGCAGCTCCACGCTCATTTCTACCCGCCGCTGCTCCGATCGGCCACGGTGCGCAAGTTCGTCGTCGGTTACGAGATGCTCGCCGAGAACCAGCGCGACCTGACACCGGAGGAGGCGGCAGAGCGGCTGCGCACCGTTTCCTCTGTCCGCCCCGATCGTCAGGCGGCGACAAGGTCAGCCTGACTCCGGGTTCCGAGCGGTCTTCGCTTGAACGGTCGGCCCTCGGGATGACCAACACTCTCGATCCCGACCGTCTGCGCGACAGGCTCGCGGCCATGGACTCGACCGCCGCGGTTGCGGCGACGTCCGTGGAGTTCGTGCGCTCGCCCGGCCGCGTGAACCTGATCGGCGAATACACCGACGTGAACGACGGGTTCGTGCTGCCCGCCGCCATCGATCGCGAGATCAGGATCGGCTTCGTGCGAACCGATGACGACCGCATCGTCCTTCACCGTTCCGATACCGGAGACTCCGGGGAGTTCAGCCTGTCCGATCTCCCAACGCGGGGACAGGGCTGGCTCGACTACGCGGTGGGCACGGCATGGGCGCTGTCTGATGCCGGGCTGCGGCTCCACGGCTTTCGGGGCGTGATCGAGACGAGCCTGCCCGTCGGGGCGGGCCTCTCGTCGTCGGCCGCTATCGAGCTCGCGATCGCGCGTGCGCTGCTCGGGAGGGACGCCGACGTCGATCCCCTTCAGCTCGCGCGGATCTGTCAGCGGGCCGAGAACCAGTTCGTGGGAGTCCAGTCGGGGCTCATGGACCAGTTCGCTGTCGCGTGCGGACGCTCCGGGGAGGCGCTCCTGCTGGACTGCCGGTCGGCGGAGTGGCGGCCAGTCGCCCTTCCCCTCGCCGAAGTTTCGCTCGTGGTCTGCGACACCGGCTCACCAAGAGAGCTGGCCAAGTCCGAGTACAACGTCCGCCGCGAGCAGTGCGAGGCAGCGGTGGCCGCGCTTCAGCGGATGGACCCCTCCGTGACGAGCCTGCGTGACGCCTCTCCAGCGATGGTCCAGGCGGCCGAGGGTGACGGCCTGATTGATGCGGTCGTCGCCCGGCGGGCCCGGCACGTGGTCTCCGAGAACGCCCGCGTGATCACAACCGCAGCCGCGCTGGAAGCAGGCGATCTGGCCGCCGTTGCGGACGGTTTCCGCCAGAGTCATGCATCGCTGCGGGGCGACTTCGAGGTGAGCTCGCCAGCGCTGGACACGATGGTCGAGATCGCGGTCGGGACTCCCGGAGTGATCGCCGCACGAATGACGGGCGCCGGGTTCGGCGGTTGCACGATCAACCTTGTTCGTCCCGACGCCGTGGAGCGCCTGTCCGAGGCGGTCGAGCGCGACTACGCGACCCGAACGGGCCTCACTCCCCGTGTCTTCCCGGTGATGCCGGCGGAGGGGGCGGGCTTCTTCGAGCCGGGCTGAGGATCCTCAGGGCGATAGCGTGCTTCGGAGAAGGATGCGGTTCGCCCAATACGTGCCGGTCGAACCGGACGGGAGCAGGTCGAACGTCGCGCGCCCCTCGTAGGGGACGAGGTCGGCCGCAGCCACGAGCGAGCCGTCGACGGGATCGCCCGCCCCAAGTTGACCGAGCGTTCGGCCGTCGGGGAGCGGGTGGCCGGGGCTGACCCAGGCCTCGCGGCCATCGACGAGCACCAGGTGTACGACC
>VBFZ01000197.1 GCA_005880805.1 Chloroflexota bacterium
GACGCCCGGGGTGGCGGGCTGAAACGCGACGTGATCTACCCAGACTCCGGCGAGGATCCAGGGATCGTCGCGGGTCACTCGCCGAAACTCCGCTCGCGCGTTGTGGTGCTCCACCGCGCGATTCTGAACGCGATCGGGGCGATGGGCGACGCCCGGCCCCTTACAAACCTCGAACAACCGGTGTCTTGATCCCGAACCAGCCACCGCCACCTTCCCGCCAACCACTTCGGCTCACGAAGGAGATCCGGATGAGACTTCGACTCTGGCTCGGCTCGGGCGCCATCGCGCTGTCGATCGTCGCTGTGCTGGCAATGCCCGGGTCCATCGCGGCTGCGACCACCGCCTCTGCCACGACCACGATCAACGCCACGGCCGAGATCACCACGACGACCTGCACGGACGGCCACTGGCCCGCCGCCGTCCAGGGCGTACCGACCCTCTTCCACGTCGGGGCCCGCGGCGGCGACTACATCTGGCACGACGCCAATGGCTGGCATCTGCGGGTGACGCATGCCGGGACCGCCCGTGTCGTGTTCAGCGGGCGGATCGTCTCCAGCGCGCCGCTGGACGAGGTGCCCGTCAAGCTCGAAGGCCGCGACTACGTCGCCCTCAGCGCGGACCGCAAGGTCATCACCTACCGGATGGTCAACTACGGCCGTATCGACGGCTTCAACTTCCGGACCGCGTGTGCCCAGCGCCTGACCTTCACCGGCAACATGGCCGGCAGCCGACTGCCGACCTCGCGGATCTGGATCGGCCACAACAACCGCCACCCGCTCCAGAACCCGTTCATCGTGACGCGCGTGAGCTAGACGCGAACGCAGATGGCGGTCGCAGTGCCGCCACCTGCATCGTGAACGCTGGGCGTTCAACCCGACCGAGGCCAGCGCCTACGCCGGTCGATCTGAACGCTCAGCGATCAAAAGCGCGGTGATGCGGGCCAATTCGAACGCCGGGCGAGCGAATCGTCCGAGAAACGGCGATCCGCTGCTCCGTTTGAACGCTGGGCGTTCAAAAGCCAGGGAGGCGGCGCTCCCTCGGGGGGCGGAGGGGCCGGGGCTTGGTCAGGCGACGGGCCGGCGGCCGATGACCGTGAAGACCTCGTCGCCCGGTTTGAAGGGATCGTCCGTAAAGCCCGAGACAATGCGGAACACCTCGAATCCAGCCGCCTGGTAGAGGTCCACCGCCTGGTCGACCGTGTACCCACGGGTGGCCGGCGACCGCACCGAGCGCTCGCTTTCAATGACCACGCCGTCGACGATCACTTCGAACATCTCGTCCGTCGATTCCAGCTGGCTCACCGGGTCATACCGGTAGCGGGCGTGCTTTCGAACGATCGCGCCGTCGGCGCGCTTCCGTTCCCGCGTGAGCGCAGTGCCGGCCTCGTCTGCCGCCCCGAACACGATGAACGGCATGACCAGCAGTCCGCCGGGCTGCAGGTGGGCGAAGAAGCGCCTCATCGCCTGGCGGGCCACGGGGGCCTCGAGCAGCAGCTGGAACGAGCTCGAGGGCACGATGATCGTGTAGTACGGGCCCGGGAGGTCCAGGGCTTCCATCGGCTGCTCGTAGAGCCTCGGCTTCAATCCGAGCGTCTCGGCCTTTTCGCGGCAGAGCGCGAGCATCTCGCCCGAGATGTCGACACCGTCGATATCGATGCCGCCCCGAAGGTAGTCGAGGAGCAGCCGCCCGGTCCCGCAGCCGACGTCGAGCGCAGGCTGGCCGGAAGACTCGATCAACCGCCGAAAGAAGGGTCGGTCCTCCCAGGCAGAGGTATCGCCGCGCAGCAGATCCCAGGTCCGTGCGACGAGTCCGCGGTACTCGATCTCCGGGCTCGGTGCGGCCGGCACTCCGGGCGGCCCGCCCGCCGCCCCGTCCACAGCGGACGGAGCTAGGCGGCGAGGCGCTCGGCCAGGTATCGAACCGCGATCGGGTAGCGGTACTCGATCGCCCCGTGCTTCGCGTCGAACAGCTCGAAGAACGGCTCGATAGCGCCGGCGGCCACGACCTCGCGCCGGAACGCCTCCGCGCCCAGGTCGAGGAAGTACTCGTCCTTCGTGCCGGCGTCGATGTAGATCGCCCGCATCGAGCGGAGCGCGGCGCGGCCGGCATCCGTCCTGGCCATCCGGACAGGATCCCAGTGCATCCAACGATCCCAGACGTCGGGGGTGAGCTCGCCGGTGAGAAGGTCGAACGGGAGCCGGACGGTGCCGTCGTCGTCCGTCGAGTAGCAGGCCGCCATGGCCCACTGGTTGATGAGGTACTCGTCGCCGGGACGACTGAACGCCGGCCGACTGCGGAAGTCCTGCCAGAAGCGCTCGAACGAACCGTTGTATTGGTCACGGAGAACCCGGGCGCACTCGCGGAATTCGGGCTCGTAGCAAACCTCAAAGAGAGCATCGCCTGCGTGCGTCGCGAGGCCGCCAAACAGGTCCGGCCGGAGCATCGCGGTGACCATCGCGCCGTACCCGCCGGACGACTTGCCCGTGATGCCCCGGTGATCGCGCTCGCCAAGCGTCCGATAGCGCTCGTCGACCCAGGGCACGACCTCCTCGCACAGGTAGCTGTGGTACCTCCCGGTGCCGGGCGAATCCAGGAACTGGCTGCCGCCCACCGATGTCCAGCAGTCGACGAATACGACGATCGCCGGCGGCGGGCCATGCTCAGCTGCGAAGAGGTCGTCGATCAGCTCGGGCTGGTTCCTGCGGAAGGCGCTCCGGTTGCGCCACATGTCGAGCTGGCCGGTCATACCCTGGATCAGGTAGATCGAGGGAAAGCGCGTCGCGGGCTTGTCGTCGTACGCCGGAGGCAGGTAAACCCAGATAGGTCTCTCGGCCGGGTCGCCCAGCGGGTTGCCGCGGAGGAGCTCGCTCTCGATGACGTGCTCCTCGAGGCGCCCGCGCATTGGCCGTCCCCACGGCGGCATCGCGGAGCCCGCAGCGGCCTTGGCGGTGCCCGTGACCCCCGCGGCCGGGCTCATCGCCAGGCGCGCCGGCCCCGCCGCTCCTGGGCCGTCCCGCATCAGGCCTTCCGCTCGAGGATGGGCCGCGCGACCTCCGGCTTGTCGACGATGAAGGCGAACATTGCTCGGTCGCCCCAGCGGCCGAGGAACAGGTGGCCCTGGATGTTCACGCCCGCGTCGGCAAGGTCTCGCGCGACCCTCGCCATGCCGCCGGGTCGGTCGTCGACCTCCGCCAGGATCGATTCGCCCTCGACGAACGTGTAGCCGCCCTCCTCGAGGACGGTCCGTGTGGTCGGGTCGTCCGCCGTCGTTAGGATGAGATGGCCCGAGTCGCCGATGCCGCCGCCGCCGATCGCACGGAGGTCGACTCCGCGGGCAGCAAGCTCCTCGGCCAGGACGGCCAGCGCCCCCGGCCGGTTGGGCAGCTGAATGACGAACTGGTTGGCCATCGCCCCTCTCCGACGTCCCGAGGAAGAAACCTCCCGTGGGCACGGGAGGTTTCGGAATTGTATCCGGCGGGCGTCCGTAGCCGATCGGGCGACGCGCCTTTGGCACGATGCCTAGCCTGAGGGCGAGGCCTCTGGCGAAGCGGGCGGCGATTGACTTGGGGCGTCCGTCGGGCCGATGGTCGGGGCATCCGTGGGCGCATCGGTCGGCGCATCGACGACTGCCGACGGCGAGGCGGCCGGCGACGGCGAGCTTCCGCTGGACGGTCCCGCGGTTGCGGCAGCAGCGGATGACGG
>VBFZ01000198.1 GCA_005880805.1 Chloroflexota bacterium
GGTCGGACCAGGTCCTCGTAGGCGTCGGGGCGGCGGTCCCGGAAGAACTGCCACGTCTGGCGGACTTCCTGGATCTTGTCGAGGTCCATATCGCGAACCAACAGCTCCTCGTCGTGGGCTGAGCCAACGTCGCCGATGAACTGGCCGCGAGGATCGACGAAATAGCTCTGCCCGTAGAAATCGTCGTCGCCGATGTCCTTCTCGATCCCGACCCGGTTGATCGTGCCAACGAAGTAGCCGTTGGCGACCGCGTGCGAGACCTGCTCGACGCGCCACAGGTACTCAGATAGCCCACGCGAGGTGGCGCTGGGAATGAACACCATCTCCGCGCCGTTCAGGCCTAGCGCCCGCGCGCCTTCCGGGAAATGGCGGTCGTAGCAGATGTAGACGCCGACCTTGCCCACCGCGGTCTCGAACACGGGATAGCCGAGGTTGCCGGGCCGGAAGTAGAACTTCTCCCAGAAACCCTTGACGTGCGGGATGTGGGTCTTGCGGTACTTGCCCAGGTAACTGCCGTCCGCATCGATCACCGCCGCCGTGTTGTAGTAGATCCCGGTGGCCTTGTCGTCCTCCTCGTACATCGGCACGACGAGGACCATGCCGGTCTCTTTCGCGAGGTCCTGCATTCGTTTCGTAGTCGGACCGTCGGGGATGTGCTCGGTGTAGCTGTAGTACTGCGGATCCTGCACCTGGCAGAAGTACGGCCCGTAGAAGAGCTCCTGGAAGAGCATCACCTGCGCGCCCTGCTTCGCAGCATCGTGGGCGTACTTCTCGTGCTTCTGGATCATCGACTCCTTGTCGCCTGTCCAGGTGGCCTGCAGGAGCGCGCCCCGCACCGTTCGCGGCATCGTTCGACCTCACCCTCCGTTCGAAGGCAGTGAGCGTACAACGGCCGGCGCGACGGCGTGCCTGATGCGCCGGGACGCACGTGTGGTCGTCATGCTCGAGGGAGGACGGCGCCCTCGTCGATCGCACGATTTCCACCCACACTCGGCGCATGACGGAGACCTCGGCAGCGCCCATCGTGGTCGTGAATCCGACGGCGTCGAGGCTCGCGGACGTCCGTCGCCGGGCTGGGATCGTCAAATCCGTCGTCGACGCCGTGGTCGTCCGGACCGGGCGAGCACCGATGGTGGTCGACACGACGCTCGAAGCCGCGCGGAAGACCCTCGCATCGGCCCGGTCCGCGCCCTTGGTCGTCGTCGTCGGTGGCGATGGGACACTCCGGGAGACAGCCTCCATTCTCGGCGGGAGCGGCGTCCCGCTGGCGATCGTGCCGACAGGAACCGGAAACGTGTTCGCGGCGGCACTCGGCATCCCGAGGCGGACGAGCGCCGCCATCGGGTTGATCACGAGCGGCCGCCCGGAAGCGGTCGACCTCGGCCGCGCAGCCTGGGGCCCGACCAGCTCGCAGATCACCGCGGCGAACGGCAACAGAAGAACGCACGTCTTCGCCGTGGCCTGTGGCCTGGGCCTCGACGCCCGGGTGATGGCCGGCGCGTCGGCTGACCTGAAGCGCCGCCTCGGATTCGGAGCTTATGTCCTGGCTACGGCGAGGGAGGCCGCCCGGTTGAGGCCCGCGACGTACCGCATCGAGGTCCACGACGATGTCCACCAGGTGCGCGGTCTCGTCGTCCTGATCGCGAACTGCGGCCAGATCGTCCCGTGGCTCATCGGGCCGCGGCGCCGGATCGACCCGACGGACGGTCTGCTGGATGTGTTCGTCGTGACGGCAGACGGGTTGCCGAGCGGGGTGAGCAGCGCCGCAGGGATGCTCCTGTCCGCGGCCGAGCCGCCCCAGCGCCGGGCACGGTCGCTGCGCCTGCGAGCCGCTCGCGTGCGCGTCACGGCCGAACCGCGCGAGCCAATCCAGGTCGACGGCGATCCGCACGAGGCCGACTGGTTGGAGGCGCAGCTGGAGCCCGGCGCGATCCAGGTACTGCGTCCGTGACCCACTTGCTCGAGTCGCCGCGTAGGACCGGTCGGGCCGCCCCTGCGGCTGGGCGCAAACGTCCGCTCGGCGTCGTCGTCCTTGCGGCGGTGCAGTTCGGTCGCGCTGCGCTCGTGATCGGCCAGCTGCTCGGCCTCAATCTGGCCCCGGATCTCGATTGGCTGCACACGGCTGCCCAGGTCCCGGAGGCGAGCCCCGGCACCGTCGCCTACGCGATCTCAGGCGGCGTTGCCGTCGCGATTGCGGTCGCGAGCGTCGCAATCGGCTTCGGGCTCCTGGCGAACCGCCGCTGGGCGTGGGTCGGGGCGATCGTCATCTCGGGGCTGTCGCTCGCATTCGCGCTCGGAGCGTGGTGGGACGGCCGCCCGATCTATCTGGCGATGGCCATCAACGTCATCGCGGTCTTCTACCTCAACCAGCGCGAGGTCCGCGCCGTGTACGACGAGCCAGCCGCCGACGAGCCAGCAGCCGGGACGCCGGTGGGCCACCGGACGCCGGTGGGCGACCCGTCCGAGGCCGATGACGGCGAGGTCGCATCGTGATCGACATGGCCGACGTGGACCTGTTGCGATGCCACGAGCCGATCCTTCGGTTCACGAGCGGCGAGCTGTTCCTGCCCATGGCCGCAGCCGACTACGTCGCAGCCTGTGACCTGCTGTCCGGCCCGTCAATCCGCGAGGCCACCGTCGTGGCGCCGGCCGGGACTCTGACGCTCGACCGGCTCGGCTCGATAGGCGACGCGCCGCCCGGCCATCTGCAATTCCTCCGCTTCGTCCCGCAGCCGATGTCGGCGGTCGAGCTCGCGCGCTGGCGAAACCGCCCTGACCGGCCACGGTTCTCCGCGCCCGGCCGGCTCGCCCGGGTCGGGTTGCCGGCGAGACTCGTCGACGCGGGGCTGGTCGCGTCGCTGTTGCTGCGGGGCCGCGTTCCGGGCGGCACGGCCGCTGCGGCAGACCGGCGCTATCGCACCATCCGCGAGCGAGCTCCGCAGGTCTCGTACCACGGCCGGGTCGTCCGATCCGGTGGTTGGATCGTGCTGCACTACCTGTTCTTCTACGCGATGAACGACTGGCGTTCGACGTTCGACGGCGCCAACGACCACGAGGCCGACTGGGAGCAGTGCTTCATCGTCCTCGAGGAGCTGTCGAACGGCTCCACGAGGCCCGCCTGGTTCTGCGCGGCGGCCCACGACGAGAAGGGCGACGACCTGCGGCGGCGCTGGGACGACCCGCGCATGGAGGCCATCGACGGCCATCCGGTCGTGTATCCGGGAGCCGGTTCGCACGCCACTTACCTCGAGCGTGGCGAGTACATCATGCGGCTCCCGATTCCCGGGGAGCGCAACCTGCGCGGACCGCTCGACCTCACGCGGCGGATCTGGCGTGACACGCTCGACCAGCCGGACCCCGGCGACCTGGCCGGGAACGTGCGGCGGGCGCTCAGCGTCCCGTTCGTCGACTACGCGCGGGGCGACGGGACCAGCGTGGGACCCGGCTGCGAAGTCGAGTGGACACCAATCCTCGTCTCCGACAACGACGCCTGGGTCGACGGCTATCGCGGCCTGTGGGGCCTGGACACCGGCGACCGGTTCGCCGGCGAGCGCGCGCCGGCCGGCCCGAAATACACCCGAGTCGGCACCGTCCGGCAGTCATGGGCGGATCCACTGGGGTTCGCGGGCCTCGCGAAGGTGCCTCCGCCATCGCGCGCCGTCGAAGCACTGACCGCGCGGGTCCG
>VBFZ01000004.1 GCA_005880805.1 Chloroflexota bacterium
GATGCCGCCGTTCCAGGCCGGCGGCGAGATGATCCGCGAGGTCCACCTCCGGCGGAGCGAGTGGAACGAGATCCCCTGGAAGTTCGAGGCCGGCACGCCGGACATCGCGGCGGCGATCGGGTTCGGGGCGGCCGCCGAGTACCTGATGGGTCTGGACATGCGGCGCGTTCGCAACCACGAGCGCGAGCTGACCGCGTACACGCTGGAGAAGCTGCCGCGCGAGCTGCCAACCCTGGCGCTCTACGGTCCGATGGACGCGGACGCCCGGGGCGGCGTGGTGCCGTTCAACGTGCCCGGCGTCCACCCGCACGACGTCGCGCAGGTCCTGGACCGCTACGGCATCGCGGTCCGCGCCGGCCACCACTGCACGATGCCGCTTCACGAGCGCCTCGACCTCGCCGCGACGGCCAGGGCGTCGTTCAACGTGTACTCGATCCGGGAGGACGTCGATGCGCTGGTCGAGGGCCTGCGCGAGGTGATCAAGCTGTTCGGGGAGCCGGCACGATGACCCGCACTTGGCTACTTCCGTGGGCGGCGCTGCTGGCCTTCATCCTGGGGGTCGGACCCTTCTTCGTTGCCGTCGCCATCGTGATCACGGGATTCGGGTCGTTGGACTGATGGTGGACAGCTGCCTCAAGCTGCTCGGGATCGGGCTCGTCGCGCTCGTGATCCTCAGTCTCGTGCTTGGCTCCTTCCTGCCCGAGACGCTAGGCTGACGCCGCCATGGACGACCTGTACCGCGACTACATCCTCGAGCACTACCGGCGGCCCCATAACTTCGGGGTCATCGAGGATGCGACAGCGAGCTTTGAGGGCTCGAACCCGTTGTGCGGGGATCGGATCACGATGATGCTCGGCGTCCGCGACGGCGTCCTCGAGCGCGTCGGCTTCACCGGACGCGGCTGCGCGATCAGCCAGGCGTCGGCGTCGCTGCTCACCGACGAGATCAAGGGCAAACCGCTGACCGACGTCGCCGCGTTCCGCGCCGACGACCTGCTGGACCTGCTCGGGATCGAGATCAGCCCGGCGCGCTTGAAGTGCGCCATGCTGAGCATCGAGACGCTGCAGAGCGCCCTGGGCGAGGTCGAATCTGCGCCCGCGGAGGCTGCCTCATGACCTCGTTCCTTGCCCGTCACGCCGCGAGCCAGTGCAGGTGTCGCCTGCCGGCCTGAGCGCCGGCGCCACACTCGACCCTTCCGCCCTGCCGGCTGGACCGGCAGCCCGTCGACCATCGGAGTCCACCGACCACCATGCCCAAGTCCTATGCGGACCTTCTCAGGGAGGCCCGCACCGAAATCAAAGAGGTCACGCCGCCTGAGGCCGACGCCCTGCGCGAACGCGGGACGGCCACGTTCGTCGACGTGCGCGAGGCGACCGAGTGGGAGCAGGGCCACCTGCCGGGCGCGATCCACATCTCGAAGAGCTACATCGAGCAGCAGTCGGAGGGCCATCTCCCGGATCGCGACTCGCCGATCGTGACCTACTGCGCCGGCGGTGTCCGCTCGCTGTTCGCGGCCCAGACGCTCAAGGAGATGGGCTACACAAACGTGGCCTCGATGTCCGGCGGCTTCCAGCAGTGGAAGTCCCAGGGCCTCCCGTGGACAGTTCCGACCGTCCTCAGCTCGGAGCAGAAGCAGCGCTACTCAAGGCACCTCCTCATCCCCGAGGTCGGCGCCGAGGGGCAGAAGAAGCTGCTGGACTCGAAGGCGCTCCTGATCGGCGCGGGCGGTCTCGGTTCGCCGGCGGCCCTCTACCTGGCGGCCGCGGGCGTTGGCACGATCGGCGTGGTCGACTTCGACGTCGTCGACCTGTCCAACCTCCAGCGCCAGGTCATCCACTCGACCGACCGGGTGGGTGAGAAGAAGACAGAGTCCGCACGTCGGACGATCAACGCGCTCAATCCCGACGTGAACGTCGCGCGGCTGATCGAGGGCTACGACGTGGTGCTCGACGGGACTGACACCTTCGAGACCCGGTACCTGCTCAACGACGCCGCGGTCCTGGCCGGCATCCCGGTCGTGCACGCGTCCGTGTTCCGGTTCGAGGGCCAGCTCACGGTCTTCGACCCGCCGAACGGGCCGTGCTACCGCTGCCTGTATCCGACGCCCCCGCCGCCTGAGCTCGCGCCCGGCTGCTCCGTGGCCGGCGTGCTGGGGGTCGTGCCCGGCATCATGGGCCTGCTGCAGACCAACGAGGCGATCAAGGTCCTGCTCGGGATCGGCGACTCGCTGGCCGGCCGGCTGCTCCTGTTCGACGCGCTCGATGCGTCGTTCACGGAACTGAAGCTGCGCCGGGACCCCAACTGCCCGGTGTGCTCAGAGAAGGCGATCGCCGCTCGAGAGGCCGGCCAGCCGCTGCCCGTTCCGTCGTCGATCTACGGCGGCGAGGTCGTCCTGGGGGCGCGTGCGTGAGCACCGTGCGAATCCCGCCCGTCCTTCGATCGGCTGCCGGTGGGGTGAAGTCGGTCGAGGTCAAGGGGTCGACCGTGGGCGAGGTCCTCGAAGGCCTGACGAGCGCCCACCCGAGCCTTCGCTCGCAGCTGTTTGCCGATGGCGGCGAGCTCAACCGGTTCGTCAATGTCTACGTGAACGAGCAGGACGTCCGGTACCTGCAGGATTCGGCCACGCCGGTCGACGACCGCGACACGATCATCATCCTCCCCGCCATGGCCGGCGGGCGGTGACGCCATGACCGCGCTGCGGCGGCCGGAGCCGGTCGAGCGGCTCGACGAGGGTGAGCACACGCACGCGCTCGCGCACGAGCACCTCGCGCCGCACGGCGGTCGCTACGAGGACATCCTGGATGCGATCGGGCACACACCGATCGTCGAGATCCCGCGGATGAGCCCGAACCCGAACGTCCGCCTGTTCGGCAAGCTCGAGGCGGTCAATCCGACCGGTTCGGTCAAGGATCGCGTCGCCAAGTACCTGATCGAAGATCTCGAGCAAAGCGGCCGGCTGCGGGCCGACTCGATCATCCTCGAGCCGACCTCGGGCAACACGGGCATCGCGCTGGCGATGATCGGACGGCGGAAGGGCTACCGCGTCGCGCTCGTCATGCCCGACAACGTCACGAACGAGCGGCGCCAGATGGCCGCCCTGTACGGCGCGGAGGTGATCGACTCGCCGGGTGCCCAGGGCTCCAACGGGGCGATCGCGCTGGCGAAGCATCTGGTCGCCAAGGACGACCGCTTCGTGATGCCCTACCAGTACGGAAACGAGGCGAACCCGCGGGCCCACTACGAGACGACCGGGCCGGAGATCCTCGCCGACTGCCCGGAAATCGACGCGTTCGTGGCCGGCCTCGGGACCGGCGGCACGCTCATGGGCGTGACGCGCTACCTGCGCGAGCGGAAGCCGGGTGTTCGCGTCTACGCAGCCGAGCCACTGCCTGGCGAGGGCGTCCAGGGCCTGCGCTCGCTCGACGAGGGGTTCGTGCCTGAGATCTTCGATCCGACGCTGCTGGACGGGAAGTTCCTGGTGTCGAACCGCGACGCCATCGCCGCACTGCGCGATCTCGTCTTTCGCGAGGGCATCTTCGGCGGGCCCTCCTGCGGGGCGGTCCTGGTCGCGGCGGCACGAATCGCACGGCAGATGAGCTCCGGCACAATCGTCGCGCTGCTGCCCGACGGCGGCTGGAAATACCTGTCGGCCGGCACGTTCACACGCGACCTGGAAGAGATGGAAGCCGACCTCGAGGGCGGCATCAACTGGTGGTGACGGAGGCGTCCGAAGCCGAGCCGCGTCGTCATCCGGGCCCGCCGTCCATCACGCTCCCTGCCGCGATCCGCGAGGCCATCGTCGCGCACGCGAGAGCGGAGGAGCCGAATGAGGCGTGTGGCGTCATCGTCGGGGACCGTCCGGCGGCAGATGGCGGTCGCCCGCTTCGCTTCGAGCCGGCCGGGAACGAGGCTGCGTCGCGCTATCTCTACCGGCTCGATGCCCGCGACCTGCTGCGGCTGACGCTGGAAACCGACGATCGGGACGAGGTCTTCTGGGCGATCGTCCACTCGCACACCCACACGCCGGCGGTCCCGTCCCAGACCGACATCCGGCAGGCCAACTATCCCGACGCGCTCTACATCCTGGTGACACTTGCGGAGGCCGAGGCCGATTCGGCGACCGGTGAGCCTGGAGTTCGCGCCTGGCGGATTCAAGTGGGCGAGGCCTTCGAAGTCGACGTGCGGCCGGAGGCGACGACGGCCTGAACGCCCGGCAGGTCGGACCCCTCCTTGCCGGCGTCGCCGCGCTGGCGATCGGGACGGCCGTCGGCTGGGATCCGGCCGTCGTCAGGGCGCTGGTCGAGCCACCGCCGCTCGTGCGGGCGGCGCTCGTCAGCGTCGCGGTCGTTGCCGGCTTCGCGATTCTCGCCGCCGCCGTTCAGCAGCTGGGCGTCGACCGCGACGCATCCGGGGAGCGGGACCTTCGGTCGATGATCAGGGGTGTTCGGCTGACCTTCCTGGCAGTGGCGGCCTTCGCGGCAGCCGCCGGATGGGCGCTCGCCCACCCGCTCCCGATCGTCGTCGCGCTGATCGTTGCCGGCGTCGACGTCATCGAGACGTCGTTCCTGCTGCTCGTCGTTTCCGTCCGCGGTCGCTGATGTGATGAGCCGGGCGTTGAGGCGCTAGACGGGCGCCAACGTGTCCGCAATATCGCCGTGGGGGATCGTAAGTGCGAGCTGGAGCTCACAGCCGCCGTCCGGGTGTCCGGCCCGAGCACGAAGATCGTCCAGAACCGCGTTGGGTCGCCGGTGGCGCGGACTGAAGCGCACTTACCATCGTGTCCAGCGATTAAGCGGACTCTCTATTGCCGGGCCCTGCATCGGGCCACGGATGCAGCTAGCGCTCAGGTGCAGGTCAGCCCGGCTTTCGGGGCTTTCAGGTCGATCACGTAGTCGTCCACGGCCGAGGCGATGCACGAGCTGAAGAAGTAGGCCGTGTGGCCCTCCCCACGACGGGTCAGGAGACTCGCCGGGCTGAGCTGCCGCGCCAGCGACTGCGACCAGGCGTAGGGCGTCGCCGGATCGCCCGTCGAGCCGACAACGACGATCGGTGGCGCGCCATCCGCCGCGATGGGGGCGGGAATTCGATCCGGGGGCACGGGCCACATGGCGCAATCGACCTCGTCCCATGCGAAGAGCGGCCCGAAGCGGGGCGCGTCCTTCGCCCAGGCCTGCGCCTTGGCGGGAATGGCGGAGGGGTCGCGCGCGGCCGGGAAGTCGAGGCAGGAAACGGCGCGATTCGCGTCGATGAGGTTCGAGTAGCTGCCATCCGAGCGCCTCCCGTTCAGGGGGTCGGTCAGGAGCAGGAGCAGCGAGCCGTCGCCTCGTTCGGCAAGCGCGAGGGCACTCGCGAGAACGCCCCACCCGCCCCTGGAATACAGCGAACCAGCCACCGCTTCCCAGGCGTACGTCGGCCCGACGAGACGGTCATCCTCGATGGCTCGAGCCGGCAGGGGCTTGGCATCGATGCGGCGCATGAGCGCGTCAAAGGCCGGGCCCGGCTTTCCACGCTCGCGGAACGGGCAGGTCGCCCGTCTGGCGCAGTCGGCCAGGAATCGGTTGAAGGCAGCCTCGAACGACCGTGCCTGCTGGTGGTGGAGCTCGTCCAGGTCGAGGGTCGGGTCGACGGCACCATCCAGGACCAGGGCGCGAACGCGATCGGGGAAGAGCTGCGCGTAGTAGGCGCCGATCAGGGTTCCGTAGGACAGCCCGAGATAGGTCAGCTTCTGGTCGCCGAGGGCAGCGCGCAGGCGGTCCAGATCGCGGGCGACGTTCTCGGTCCCGACGTATGGCAGGAGCTCGCCATTGCGACGCTGGCATCCCTCGACGAACGTCCGCTCGCCGTCGAGGAGCTGGCTCCGTTCGGCGGCCGTGTCCGGCGTGCTGTCGATCGCGAGGAAGTGGTCGAGGTTGTCGACACAGCGGATCTCCGAGCTCTGGTTGATTCCCCGCGGGTCGAAGCCGACGATGTCGAACCGGTCGCGGATGTCCTTCGGGAATGACGACGCCGACCCGCGGACGAAATCGATCCCCGAGCCGCCGGGGCCGCCGGGGTTGATCACCAGCGAGCCGATCCGGCGCTTGGGATCCGCAGCCGCCAGCCGGACCGCCGCGAGGCGGATGGACGGTCCCGCCGGATTGGCGTAGTCGCGGGGCACCAGGATCGAGCCGCACTCGAGGCCGCTGCCGCAGTCGCTCCAGGCGATCGGAGTGACCGCTGGCACGCCCCGTGGCGATGGCGCGGGCGACAGGGTCGCGGGCGTGTTGCCCGAAGGTTGGGCGGAAGGCGCCGTTGACCCGCTCACCGATGGCGACGGGTTTGGGGCAATGCCGCACGCCCCGAGGAAGACGGCAAGGAGGAATCCGGCCGCGGTGCGAGGCCTCCTCACGAGGCGGCGACCTTGCGCTGGCTGAGTGCCTCGACGAGCAGTGCGTCAGTTGGCGTCGAACCAACGCCCGCCCGGACTCCAATCCTTGCGGGGAGGGGAGGCTCGAGGTACGTCGACGCCAGAGCGTCCCACGACTCGCGGGCGAAGACCTCGCTCGGAGTCCCGTCGAGGATGATCCGGCCGGCACGCATGACGACAACGCGCTCGAAGGACTCCGCGACGAACCGCATGTCGTGGCTGATGCCGATGACGGTGCGCCCGGTATCCGCGAGATCGGACACGATCTTCTGGACGCGGGCGACCCCCCGTGCGTCCTGGCCGGTCGTGGGCTCGTCGAGGAGGACGATCGGCGTGCGCATTGCGAGCACGGAGGCCAGCGCCAGCAGCTTCCGACGCGAATAGCCAAGGTCGTAGGGGTTTGTGTCCGCCTGACCGGTCAGGCCGACCGCCTCGAGCGCCGCGTAGACGGCCTGCTCGACCTCCACCTGCGCCATTCCGATGTTGCGCGGCCCGAAGGCGACCTCCGCCTTCACGCGCCCGGCGAAGATCTGGCGGTCCGGATTCTGGAAGGCAAGCCCGACCCGCGAGGCCAGGTGGGCGACGTGCACGCCCACCGTGTCGAGGCCATCCAGGAGGATCCGGCCGGTCGTCGGCCGGAGCAGCCCGTTGAAGTGCCGCACGAGCGTGGACTTGCCGCTCCCGTTCTGGCCCACGATCGCGATGCGGTGACCGCGCGGAATCTGAAGATCGACATCGGCGAGCGCGTGGGTGCCGTCCGGGTACACGAACGACACGTTCTCTACGACGATCTCCGCGGTCATTCGCGAGCCCCGACCGCCGCCTGGACGCCCAATGCCGGTCCCCAGGAGGCGTCGAAAGAGATGCCTGCCTCGGCCAGGGCGGCTCGAAGCCGAATGTCGGATGGAGGCTCGACCCCGAGCGCCGGCAGCGCAGGATCGGCGAGGACCTCCGCTGCGGGACCCGACTTCGCGATCTTCCCATCGACAAGGACGACGACCTCGTCGGCCATCCGCGCCAGCAGGTCGGTCTTGTGCTCGACCATCAGGATCGCGGTCCCGGTCTCGGCCGCGAGATCTGCAAGCGCATCGCCAACCAGTCGTGTCCCGAGCGGATCGAGCTGGCTGGTCGGCTCGTCGAGAACGAGCGTCCCAGGGCGCAAGGCAAGGACCGAACCGAGAGCGACCAGCTGTGCCTGGCCGCCTGACAACCGCGCGGGGTCGCGAGGGAGGAGGTCGCGAACCCCCACGAGGTCCGCGGCCCATTCGACTCGTGTCGCGACTTCGCCCAGCGGCAGTCCGAGGTTCCGAGGCCCGAAGGCGATTTCCTCGTAGACGGTCACGGATGTGCCGGACAGCTGCGTGACCGGGTTCTGGAAGAGGATCCCGACCCGCTGGCCAAGGTCTGCGGCGCTGAGCGTCCGCGTGTCGACGCCGTCCTGCTCGACGGTGCCGTCGAGCCGGCCGCCGATCGCGAGCGGTGCCAGCCCGGCCGCGACGAGGCAGAGCGTGCTCTTGCCTGCCTCGTTCGGGCCGACGACGCCCACGATCCGCCCTTCCGCGAGCTCGAGGTCGATCCCCTGCAGGACGTTCGCGGAGGTCCCGACGTAGCCGTAGCTGACGTCGCGGAGCGATAGCCGGGGAGCGGGCGTGGACGCGCTCATGGAATCCCGAGTGCGCCCGACACCGATGCCGCGACCGCAACCACGACGAACACGAGCAGGCCCCAGCGCAGCGCGCGCTGCTGCGAATCGTCGGGCAAGGGCCGCATCGTCGTCCGTCGCGGGGGAGCGGAGAATGCCCGCGCTTCGAGCGCCAGCGTGCGTTCCTCGACTTCGGTCAGCGCGCTCGAGATCATCGGGGCGGCCAGCGGGACGACACCGCGCACTCGGCGCCATCGCGCGCCCTCGGTGTCAAGCCCACGAGCGCGTTGCGAGTCGACGATTTCGCCCGCACGCTCCACCAACCGCGGAACCATCCCGATTGCCGCTCCGATGACGAACACCGCGCGACGGCCCACGCCGCGCCGCTCGAGGTCGGTCAGCAGGTCATCGGTCGGCGTGGTGAGGGAGAAAACCGCGACCGAGAGGGCGAAGGCCAGAACGCGAAGCGTCGCCTGGGCCGCGGCGGTCAGACCCGTCCACGTCGGGGCCAGCGGGCCGATCGAAACGATCGTGTCCGTAGCGCCGGGAAACAGGAACGTGTTGATGAGGATGATCGACGCGACGAGTGGGATGGTGGCCAGCGCGAACGGGACCATCCGGCGACCGATCCCGGCGCTCGCGGCCGTCGCCGTGACCACGAGCAGGACCAGGATCGGCCCCGTCCACCCGCGAACGAGGAAGGCGATGCCCGCTTCTGCGAGGGCGATCGCGAGCTTGGTCGTTGGGTTCAGCCCCGCGTAGCCGCCGGCGACAGGGCGCCGGACGTAGTCGGGGATTCGCTCGCTGGCGCTGGGGTCGGGATCGGTCAGATCGGGCTCCAGGTCAGAGGAATGTGCGGACCTAACGGACGACGCTTATGTGGCCGGCGAGACCGCGCGCTCCCCGAGCGGGTAGCGGGCGATAACCCGGCGGGAGAGGCTGGACAGCACGATGAAGACGACGAAGCTCGTGATGGTCTTGTCGATCGGGTCGCTGAACAGGCCCTGGCCGAGTGACGCCTTGAGCACGTCGGCGCCGCCCTGTCGAAGTGCCGCGACGATCACGTCGGTCCCACTGCCGGTGACACCGCCGAAGACATAGGCGGAAATCGGCGCAGACACGAGCGCGGCAACGATGCCGGTGGCCGCGCCTGCCGCCGCCACCCAAAAGCCTGCCAGGTCCCGCCGGATATAAATGAAGGCGGCGACGACCAGCGCCGCGGCAATGGCGATCGCGGCGGCTGCCGTGTAAACCCATGAGGGGTAGCCGCCGACGCTGGGGTCGGTGTAGGCGGGGTTATTGAGGATCGGCACGACAAGCAGGATCACGATCGCCGCGGCGATGACGGCGGCAAGCAGGAGCTGGGTACCGGTCGCCGGCCGGGGCCGGTACACGCCCAGGTACCCCCATAGGCCGGCCAGGAGGCCGATCACACCGGCGACGATGGCGAACGGGCCGATGGTGCCGCCACCGATCCCGGGCGCGTACTGCCAGATGAGGTTGGCCAGGATGCCCGTCAGTGCGCCCGCGATCGGCCCGGCGAGCACGCCCACGAGGATCGTGCCGATCGAGTCCAGATAGATCGGGAGCTTGAGGACCTGCTGGACCGTGTACCCGAGGACGATGTTGATCGCGATCGCCACGGGCATCAGCACGATCACCCGCGTCGTGAACTGCCGCGAGAGCCAATCCATGTCCGTGCTCCTCTTCGGGGCCTGGGGTCCGCCGTTCCCTCAGCTTGCCACGTTTACGAGGCGCTCCGCCAGCCCGCCGACGCGCTCGATGAAGCGGTCGAGGAAGACGCTCGCGTTGGCCTCGACAGCAACGTCCACGTTCGGTGGCCGGCCCCACACGCGCCGCCAGTCGGTGACCGTTTCGCCGGTCGTGAGCGTCCCGCCAAGCTCCACGTCGACCGTCAGCGCCTCGGTGCGCACGAGCGAGGGGTCGAGCGCCGCAGCCAGGGCCAGCGGATCGTGGATGAATGCGCCATAGAAGCCGTCGTAGCGGGAGTGGAACTCCATGTAGAAGCGCAGCGCGTCTGCGATGAAACGCACGATCGGATTGGACGCCACCGAGCGGTCGTCATGCGCCCCATGCGACGTGGCGTCCTCGGGCTGCGAACCCGCGCGACGCGCCAGGCGGACCATGTGCTCGGGCGTGAACTTGGCGCGTTCGGTCACGTCAAGACCGAGCGCGACGGGTCGCGACTCGACCCGATCCGACCACGCGGTGAAGGCCACCTTGGCGGCTTCCGGGTCGCAGTGGATGTTCCACTCGACCGTCGGCGCGGTGTTGCCGGGCGCCCGGTAGGCGCCACCCATCAGCACCCAGCGCCGCAGTAGCCGCGGGAGCTCGGGCTCACGCAGGACGGCGACGGCAAGATTGGTCAGCGGCCCGAGCGTGACCAGGGTCAGTTCTCCGGGCCGCGCACGCGCCTCCGCGACGATCAGGTCGGCGGCATGTCGCTCTGAGAGCGGTTGGCGCGCCGGCGGCAGCTCGGCGTATCCGAGACCGCGCGGACCGTGGGTTTCGGGGGTCGTCTGGACGGGCCGGACGAGGGGCATCTCGCGGCCCAGGGCGACCTCGACGTCCTCACAGCCCGCGAGCTCGAGGACGGCTCGCGTGTTCTCGGCGACCTGACGGGCGTCGACGTTCCCACCGACGCACGTCACCGCGACGATCTGCGCTTCCGCCGACGCGCACGCGTACAGGAGAGCGAGGCTGTCGTCGATTCCGGTATCGCAATCGATGATCAGGGGGACGCCGTCGACCACGCCGGGCATGCTAGCCGATGGGCCCGGTCCGGCCGTCCTTCCGGAAGAGCGCAAGCCACGCCCTTCGTTCCCGGCCGACACGCAGGCGGCGAGCCCAGCTTGAGTTCGAGGCCTCGACGTCGGCCTGCGACGCCTCCCGGCTTTCCACCAGCCTCATGCCGGCCGTGACGAACGCATCACGCATGCACGCCTCCGCGCCTGGGACGCCGGCCGGACCGACGGCCGTCCGATCTCGCTCCTCGACCGAAAACAGGGCCTGAAGTGAGCCACCGGGCGCGACGAGCGCGGCCAGACCCTCGACGACGGCCCGGTCGAGACCCAGGACACCGCGCAGCAGCGATCCCCAGGGGAAGGTGACCGTCACGACCTCGGCGGCGCCAATCAGCTCGAACGGCGGCGCCTCCGCCGACGCCAGGACGAACAGCGCGTTCGGCAGGCCACCCTTCGATGCAGGCCTGGAAGCGCGCCTCGACGTGGAGATCAACGGCGGGTGGCTGGCGTCGATGCCGATCACCAGCGTGTGAGGGGACTGCGCGGCCCGGCGGACGACGGCACGACCGTCACCCGCTCCGACATCCACGACGACGCCGCGGCCGTCCCTCAGATTGGCGAGTTAGCCGACGTCGACCTCGAAGAGACGGCGGCCCACGATCTGCTTCATCGCCGGAATCTACACTCCACCCGTGAACGTGGCGCAAGGGTCCGAGGCGGCTGTCCGTCGGGCGATCCTGCCCTACCCGCCGTCGCCGCTCCAGGTTGACGAGCACGACCCCCGTACGCTGACCGCCGCGGAGACGCTCATCGCCCTCATCCACGAACGCCGGCCGGGCCTCGGGATCCACCACGTCGGCAGTTCTGCGGTGCCGGGTCTGGCAGGGAAGAACGTGGTCGACCTTGCGGTCGCGGCGGAGCCCGAGGACATCCCCGGCATCACCGAGGACCTTCTCGACCTCGGTTTCCAGCGCCAGACCAGCGCCGGCGCCTTCCCGCCGACTCGACCCCTGATGCTCGGTGCGATCGAGCACGAGGGGGTCGTCCTGAAGATCCACGTGCACGTGACGGCCGATCCCCTGGAGATCCGCCGATACCTCACGTTCCGCGATGCGCTGCGCACAGACCCCGGCCTGCGCGAGACGTATGCCCGGACGAAGTACGACATCGCGTCCGCGGGTGTCACCGACACGATCAGCTATTCGATGAACAAGACCGTCTTCATCCAGGGCGCCGTTCGGGCCCTGGGCGTCGCCGAGGGGGCCATTCCTGCGGGCTCCACGATCGGCATTCTCGGAGGCGGACAGCTCGGTCGGATGCTGGCGATGGCCGCGCGGCACTTGGGCTACCGGGTCGCGGTGCTCGACCCAGATCCGTCCTGCCCGGCGGGGCCGGTCGCCGATCGCCTGATCGTGGCCGGTTATGACGACGTGGCTGCCGCCCGGGAGCTGGGCAAGGTTGCCGCCGTCGTGACCTGCGAGCTCGAGCACGTGGCCCGCAAGGTCGTCGAGGCCCTCGACGAAACGTTGACGCCCGCGCGTGCCCTGCTTCCGGTCCGGCCAGGAGTCTTCGCCGTGGCGACCACGCAGGACCGCCTGCTGGAACGGCACTTCCTGGAGGCGTCGCACGCCCCGGTCGCGCCGTGGCGGGAGGTCCGAGCCAGGCAGGAACTGGACAACGGAGCGCGCGAGCTGGGCTACCCACTTCGCCTCAAGGCCGCGCGCGGGGGCTACGACGGAAGGAGCCAGCTCCGCCTGACCGGTGCTGACGACCTCGACCATGCCTGGGCGACGCTCGGGGGCTCTGCCGAGGAGGCCGGCCTCGTCCTCGAACGCGAGCTCGAGTACCTGACCGAGCTTTCGGCCATCGTTGCGCGCGGTCCGGACGGCCATTCGGTCCCGTTCCCCGTGGCGGCCAACCGGCACGACGAGGGAATCCTGGCCGAGAGCGTCGCGCCCGCCCCGCCACCCGTCACCCCCCGGGTCGCGAAGAACGCACAGGCGCTGGCGACAAGGCTTGCGATGGAGCTGGACCTCGTCGGCACGCTGACCGTGGAGCTGTTCCTCATCGGCGACGGATCACTGGTCGTGAACGAGCTCGCGCCGCGGGTCCACAACAGCGGTCACTGGACGATCGAGGGCTGCGCGACCTCCCAGTTCGAGCAGCACGTCCGGGCGATCTGCGGCCTTCCGCTGGGTTCGGTCGAGGCGCCGCACCCCGCCGCGATGGTCAACCTGCTCGGAACGGGCCCGGATCGCAACGCGCGCGCCATGGGCATTGAGGAGGCCCTGTCGGATCCCGGCGTGCATCTCCACCTGTACGACAAGCGGGGGGTGTTCGAGCGCCGCAAGATGGGCCACGTGACAGTCGTCGCTGAGACGCGGGAGGAGGCGCTTGCGAGGGCAAGGTCGGCGGCTGCCAAGGTCACGTGGGAGGACGCGTGAACGAGACACCGAGCGGGGGCCAGTCGGCGCGACCACGCGTCGGGATCGTCGGCGGAAGCCGGTCCGATTTCCCGGTCCTCGAGAAGGCGTGCGCCACGCTCGACCAGCTCGGCGTCCCCAACGAGATGCGGGTCGTGTCAGCTCATCGAACGCCCGACCTGCTCTTCGAGTACGCGGAGGGCGCCGCGGGCCGCGGCATCCAGGTGATCATCGCGGGTGCCGGTGGGGCGGCTCACCTGCCCGGCATGCTCGCCGCCAAGAC
>VBFZ01000265.1 GCA_005880805.1 Chloroflexota bacterium
CCCACGTGAAGCGGTCTGTCACCTGCGCCGTGAAACTCCGGCCGGCGGGCAACGCGACCAGGTCGGTTCCCGAGTCCCACGAGGCCAGCACGTATCCGTCGACCCCATAGCGACCCACCCAGTCACCCTGCGGACCGGGAATATTGGACGTGGGAGGCGGAGGCGGGGCATGCGGGATCGCCGACGCCTCGTTGGAAGCGGCGCCCTCTCCGTTCGAGTTGACCGCGCTGACCTTGTAGTAGTAGGTGGTGCCGATCGTGACCGCGCTGTCCGAATAGCTGGTCACGTTGCCGGCGTCGTCCCGCGGTAGACCTTGTAGTTGGTGACCGGCGAACTGCTGGAGGCGGCGGTCCAGGACAGCGAAACCGCGGAAGCCGCGCCCGTGGCGGTCAGCGTCGGCGGACCGGGCGGCGGAGGTGGCAGCGGCGGGCCGCTTCCGCCGAGGAAAATGCCCGACAGGACGCCGTTGAGGCCGCCCGTCGCCGTGACGTCGATCTGGATTGATCCGCCGGCCGGCACGTTCACCGGGAAGTGGACCCAGACGCCGTTGACGTAAGACGTCGTCACCTTCGCGGTCCGTGGGCCGCTCCCGTCGTCGATCGTGAAGTCCTCGCGGCGGTTCAGCGCGTCCCAGTCCACCGCGTAGAAGTGGATCGAGCCCGAGTAGGCGGACGCGAAGTCCAGGCGCAGTTGGAGGTCGACGTTGTCGGTCCAAGTTGCGCCCCGTCGCTGGCTCTGGTCGGGGCTCTGGAGCGCCCGCGCGTCCGTGGACGGCGCAGCCCACGTGTACCGCGTGCCCTGCTGGAACGTGAGCGTGGCCCCGGAGGGCAGCACGGCAAGGTCGCTCGTGTTGTTCCACGCGGCGAGCGCGTAGCCCTGTGACCCGTAGTGGCCGACCCAGTTGCCCTGCTGGTTCGCACCGAGACTGACGCTGGACGAGCGGCGACCGTGTACACGCCGGGCGCCAGGCCCGCCGTGTTCCAGGACGCAGTCCAGCCATTCGACCCGTCGGTGTCGGTCGTCAGGTGAGCCCCGTTGATCGTGAACTCGACGCTCGAGACGCCGACGTCGTCGGAGGCGGTCGCTGCCAGCGGAACCACCCCCGAGACGCTCGAGCCGTTTGTCGGCGAGGTGAGCGCCACCGTCGGCGGGTGGTCGTACGGGCCCGCGTTCTGCGCAGCCCGAAGGGCATTGACCACAGGCTCAGCGATGCCGTCCGGGTCGTTGCCCCACTGGCCCTTGCCGGTGCACGTGCCGTTCGCGTTCGCCGGTTGCGTGTTCGGGCAGTCGCCCGTTGCCTTCAGGAGGTTCCTGACGTCGCTCGGCGAAAGAGCGGGCTGGACCGACAGGGCAAGGGCGGCGACGCCGGCCACGTGGGGGGACGCCATGCTCGTTCCGTCGATCGTGTTGTAGCCGCCGCCCGTCCAGTCCGAGTAGATCTCGAAACCGGGCGCCGCCACGGCGATGGTCGACCCGTAGTTGCTGAACTCCGAAAGCCGATCGTCGCAGTAGAAAATGAAAGCGAAACATCCGCCGAGGCCGCCGGGCTCGCCGTCGAGGTCGTTGATGGACGAAACCGCGATGACCTCGGGGAACGCGGCGGGAATGAAGCCCGCGGTATCCACGGTCGAATTGCCGGCGGCCGCGATGTAGACGATGCCGGCCGCAGTCGAGGTGCAGATCGCCTCACGCACGCCACCGTCCGAGCAGTTTCCGATGCTCCCGGTGTCGCCCAGGCTCATGTTCGCGACCCGGACGTTGTTCGTCGGGTCGCTGTCCTGGTCGAGACCGGTGATGTAGTCGATGCCGCAGATCAGGTTCGACCACTCGCCCTGGCCCGTATCGTCGAGGACCTTGATCGGGAGGATGCGCGCGGATGGCGCGACCCCAACGACGCCAATTTCCATGGCCGTGGCCGTCCTGCGGAGGAAGGCCGCTTGTCATGCAGTTCAGCCCGAGATTTGTATCCAGGTTCGGCGTCAGATCGGGATGCGTCAGGTCCACGCCGGTATCCAGGATTGCGATGCGTACGCCCGCTCCCCGGAAGCCGTTGCTGTAGGCGCTGGGTTGGGTCGGGTGGTTGGCACGGATCCGGCTGACGCCCGTGGGGATGGTGTCCGCGGTCGCGGCGATCGTCCGGTTGGGGATCACCGTCCGGACGTTCGGGTTGTGCCTCAGCGCGTCCGCCGCCTGCGCCGAG
>VBFZ01000199.1 GCA_005880805.1 Chloroflexota bacterium
CCACTTCCCTTCCTGTCAGCGCTCGTCGGCGTTCCCGCCAACCGCCCCAACGCGTTCGGTGCACGCCAATTTCGTGAGAGCGCTCTCTTGACAACGGTGGTACGGTGCGTCTGCGAGCGTGAACGCGCTCTCACGACGAACCGCTCACTGGCCCGAGGGAGACCGCCGAGGATCCGACCGCCAGCCTCGGCAAAGGACCAGCAGAAGACGATTGGAAGACGCGCGCTCGCACGAATGACCTGAACACGGGACGGCGCCGTCCGGTCACCGTGCCTGGGATGTTGCGCCCCGCGGACGGCTTGAGGAGAGGGCATTCGTGGGAGTTCCCACACTCGAGGAAGTTGCTCGTGTGGCCGGTGTTTCGCGCGCGAGTGCGTCCCGCGTCGTGAACGGCAGCCCCAGCGTGGGGATCCAGGTTCGACAGTCGGTCGAACGCGCCGTTGTCGAGCTGGGCTACGTCCCCAACCGCGCGGCCAGGAGCCTCGTCACGCGTCGGAACGATTCGGTTGGGGTCGTCATTGCAGAGCCGACAGGCCGCATCTTCAGCGACCCGTTCTTCGTCGAGGTCCTGCGCGGCATCAGCGGTGGACTCGCCTCGCGCGAGATGCAGCTCGTCCTCGTGATGTCACAGTCCCCGGAGGAAGAACGCCGGGCCGAGCGCTACCTCACGCGCGGCCACGTCGACGGCGTCATCCTCTTCTCGCTGCACGGCGACGACCCGCTGCCGGAGCACCTCCACTCCCAGGGCATCCCGGTCGTCGTCGGCGGCGAGCCGCCCCGGGGGGCGCGCGTCAGCTACGTCGACAACGACAACCACGGCGGCGCCTTCGCGGCCGTAACGCATCTGATCGACCAGGGAAGGATCAGGATTGCCACGATCCTGGGCCCCCAGGACATGCCCGCCGGCGTCACCCGCCGGCGGGCTTATCGCGACGCACTCCGCGCGGCAGGTCTGCCACTCGACGAGAGCCTCGAAAAGGGTGGCGAGTTCACCCGCGAGGGCGGCCAGCGCGCGATGGATGTCCTCCTCCAGCGGCATTCCGACATCGATGCGGTGTTCGCAGCCTCGGACCTCATGGCCGCCGGTGCCCTTTCGTCGCTGCATGCGGCCGGCCGCAGAGTGCCCGAGGACGTCGCCATCGTCGGCTTCGACGACTCGATCATCGCGCTCTCCACACAGCCCTCGCTTTCGAGCGTCCACCAGTCGATGGAGCTGATGGGTCGCGAGCTCGCGAACTCACTGCTCCAGACGATTGACGCGCGTGACCGTGCGGTCCGTCGCGTCGTGCTCGAAACGCAGCTCGTCGTCAGGGAATCGAGTGGAGGGCCGCCGACGGGACAGAACTGAGCCACTCGAGCGGGCCCTCGTACCCGCGCTCAACGTTTCGACCATCACGGCTGGCAATCACCAGGAAGAAGACAGGGAGGAGCGTCATGGGCAGAACAATGTTTACCCGGCTGGGAGCGGTAGCTTCAGTTGTCGCGCTCGTGGTCGGCGCGTGCGGAGGCGCGGCGCCGTCGACGGCCCCGACATCTGCGGCGCCCTCGACCGCAGCGTCGGCAGGCGCGTCGCCGTCACCCTCGATCGTTCCGTCGACCGCCAAGCCCGGGCAGATCATCAACATCGGTGGCAAGGATCACCTCGTGGTCCGCTGGTACGTTGGGCTCGGATCGGGCACCAACCCACAGCAGATCGCCCTCCAGCAGCAGGTCGTCAAGGACTTCAACGACCAGCAGGACAAGCGCACGGACGGCAAGATGCCGATCCTGCTTTCGCTCGAGATCGTCCAGAACAACACGGCGACCGACATCCTCAAGACCGAGATCGCGTCGGGCAATGCGCCTGACCTGATCGGGCCCGTCGGCATCAAGGGGCGCGCCGGCTTCGCCGGTCAGTTCCTCGACATGAGCCCGCTCATCGCGAACGCCAAGTACGACATGTCCAAGTACCCGCAGAAGCTGGTCGACACCATGAAGGACGGGACGACCGGCGCACTGCTTGGGATTCCCTACGCCGTCTACCCGTCGTACATCTTCTTCAACAAGGACCTGTTCGACGAAGCCGGGTTGAAGTACCCGCCGCAGAAGGTCGGCGACAAGTACACGATGCCCGACGGCTCGCAGGTCGACTGGAACTGGGACACCGTCCGCAAGGTTGGGATGCTTCTGTCGGTCGACGGGAACGGCAAGGACGCGACCCAGGCAGGCTTCGATCCGTCCAAGCAGACCCAGTGGGGCTTCGAGTTCCAATGGACCGAAGGGCGGCGGCTCGCCTCGGCGTTTGGCGCCGGATCGCTCGTTGGCTCCGACGGCAAGACCGCGCAGTTCCCGGATACCTGGAAGAGCGCCTGGAAGTGGTACTACGACGGCATCTGGAAGGACCACTTCATCGCGACTGACGCACAGCGCAACTCCGACCTGCTGGCGAAGGGCAATGTGCTCTCGTCAGGACACGCCGCCATGGGCCACATGTTCCAGTGGTACATCTGCTGCATGTCGGCCGACGCGAACAAGCCCGGCGCATTCAAGAAGTGGGACATCGCGGTAATGCCGGCCAACAGCACGGGCACCACGACCGCCCCGATCAACATCGATACCTTCACCATCACCAAGGGCTCGCCCGTCGCGGATCGCGCGTTCGAGGCGATGACGTACCTCGTCGGCCGCCTGGATCTCATGGCGCTCTACGGCGGTACACCGGCCCTTGGCGACCAGCTCAAGTTCTTCCATGACGTGGTCGATCCCACGTTCGCAAAGCAATTCCCCGGCAACAAGGTCAACTGGCAGGTCGCGATCGACATGGAGGGCTACGCCGAGTCACCTAACCACGAGGCCGAGATGCCGAACTACATCAAGGCCCAGGACGACTACGGCAAGGTCTTCTCGACCCTGTCGACCAAGCAGGACCTCGACCTCGACAAGACCATCAGCGACATGCTCACCACGCTGTCGACCGACTTCAGCGCGGTGAAGTAAGCCGTCTTCGTAAACCGGTCTCGAACCTGAAGGAGACGCGGGTGGACGACCATCGGCCGGCCGCCCGCGTCGCTCACCACGCTTCCGGAGCGGATTCGATGGCGACCGTCGCAGAGATCACGGACACCTCCCCCAGCTCGATCAGCCTCGCGCGTCGCGAGACGCTGTGGGGGCTCGTATTCCTGTCGCCGTGGCTGGTCGGCCTCGTCGTGTTCACGGCCCTGCCGATCTTCGCCTCGCTCGGCCTGTCGTTCACCAACTTCAACATCCTGCGTCCGGGTGACATCCGCTTCATCGGCCTCGACAACTACACGCGGATGTGGAACGAGCTGTGGAGCAACGGCGCCGTCGGCCAGTCCATCGGCGTGACCGCGAGGTTCGCCCTGATGTCGGTGCCATTGATGATCGGCCTGGCACTTGCGCTGGCGCTCCTGCTCAACCAGAAGCTGCTCGCCGGCAAGGCCGTCTTCCGGACGCTCTTCTTCATGCCGGTCCTGATCCCGCTCGTGGCCAGCACGATCGTCTGGCAGGGCTTCCTGAACGGCAGCACCGGCTGGCTTGCCCAGATCCTGCGCGCGGTCGGGCTCCCGGCCCCGGACTGGTTCGCCGATCCCTCCTGGGCGCTGCCCGGGCTCGTGTTCCTGGGCATTTGGGGCATCGGCAACATGATGCTGATCTTTCTGGCCGGCCTGCAGGCGGTCCCGACCGAGCTGTACGAGGCGGTCA
>VBFZ01000026.1 GCA_005880805.1 Chloroflexota bacterium
TCAACCTGACCTACGAGGGGCTGGTCCCGCGCGTCCAGAAGGCGTTCCTGTCCAAGGATGTCGATGCGCTCCAGCCCCACATCCGGGCCTTCGTGGAGCGCGCCGTGACGTTCAGCGCCTGCCCCGCCTGTGGCGGGACGCGGCTCAACGAGGCGGCCCGATCGTCACGGATCGCCGGCATCAACATCGCCGACGCCTGCGCGATGCAGATCAGCGACCTCGCGGAGTGGGTGCGCGCTCTCGATGACCCGGCGGTCGCGCCGCTGCTCGCCACGCTCCGCGACACCCTCGACGCCTTCGTGGCGATCGGCCTCGGCTACCTGAGCCTGGACCGGCCGTCGGGCACCCTCTCCGGCGGCGAAGCGCAGCGGACGCGGATGATCCGCCACGTCGGCTCGGCGCTGACCGACGTCACCTACGTCTTCGACGAGCCGACGATCGGGCTCCACGCTCACGACGTCGAGCGGATGAACGCGCTCCTCCGCCGTCTCCGCGACAAGGGCAACACGGTCCTCGTCGTCGAGCACGACCCGGAGGTGATCCGGATCGCGGACCACGTCGTTGACATGGGCCCGGGCGCCGGCCCCCACGGCGGGACCGTCGTGTTCGAGGGCACGGTTGACGGCCTCGCCGCGTCCGGAACCACCACGGGCCGTCATCTCGAGACCCGCCAGGAGCTGAAGGTGGCGCCGCGGGTGGCGCGCGGCTCGATCCCCATCCGGCACGCCCGGCTCCACAACCTCAAGGACGTCTCGGTCGACGTGCCGCTCGGGCTGCTCGTCGCGGTGACCGGGGTCGCCGGCTCCGGCAAGAGCTCGCTGATCCATGGCTGCCTGCCCCGGACCGACCCGTCGGTGACGGTCGTCGACCAGTCCGCGATCCGCGGCTCGCGGCGGTCGAACCCGGCGACGTACACCGGCATCCTCGACCCGATCCGGACGGCGTTCGCGAAGGCGAATGGTGTCAAGCCGGCGCTCTTCAGCGCGAACTCCGAGGGCGCGTGCCAGAACTGCAACGGCCTGGGCAAGACCTACACCAGCCTCGGGTTCATGTCCGAGGTCGTCAGCGTCTGTGAGGTCTGCGAAGGCCGGCGCTTCACCGACGACGTCCTCGAGTACCGACTCCGGGGCCGGAACATCGTTGAGGCCCTCGCGCTGCCGGTCGAGGAGGCGCGCGACTTCTTCGGCGAGCGGCCCGTCAAGGTCATGCTGGACCGCCTGGCCGACGTCGGGCTAGGCTACCTCTCCCTCGGCCAGGAGCTCGACACGCTTTCAGGCGGCGAGCGCCAGCGGCTCAAGCTGGCGATCGAGATGTCCGGCGACACGGAGGTCTATGTCCTCGACGAGCCGACGACCGGGCTCCACCTGCAGGACGTCGACAACCTCGTCGGCCTGCTCGACCGGCTCGTCGAGAGCGGACGGACGGTCATCGTCATCGAGCACAACCTCGATGTCGTTGCCCGGGCGGACTGGGTGATCGACCTGGGGCCCGGCGGGGGGCACGACGGCGGGCGGGTGATCTTCGAGGGGCCGCCGGCGGAGCTGGCCCGGACCGAAGGCTCGCTGACCGGCCAACATCTCCGGCGGCGGCTGGAGCCCCTCGCGGTCGGCTGATCCGACGGGCAGGCCGCCGTCAGCGCCGGCCAGTGCCTCGAGCCTTTGTCTCCCGGGAGCTCGAGGCGAGTGACCTGGCCGACGGGGCCGCCGGGCCTTCGATCAAGGAGACCGAGCTCCCCAGCGGCCCCCAAGCCTCAAGAACTCGCGCTCGGCCTCGGTTTGCGCGGTCTCGGCCGCCCGCTGGAATTCGATGCCAGCCTCCGCCCTTCGGCCCACCCGCCAGAGGAGGTCGGCTCGGGTTGCGTGGAACGGGTGGTAACCGTCGAGTTCGAGGTCCTCGACAAGCGCGAGGGCCGCGGCTGGACCGGCCACCTCCCCGACCGCGACGGCGCGGTTGAGTGCAACGACGGGCGTCGGGGTCATCGCGAGCAACTGGTCGTAGAGGGCGACGATCTGCGCCCAATCGGTCTCCTGGAAGGTCGACGCGTCGGCATGCACCGCGTTGATCGCAGCCTGGATCTGGTACGGGCCGGGCCGGTTGCGTCGGAGGCAGGCGCGCACGATCGCGTGGCCCTCCGCGATGAGGCCGCGGTCCCAGCGCGACCGATCCTGGTCCGCCAGGAGCACGAGCGAACCGTCGGGCGCGGTCCGTGCTGCCCGCCGTGCCTCGATCAGGAGCAGCAGGGCCAAAAGGCCTGCGACCTCGCCTTCGTCTGGCATGAGCTCGGCGAGGACCGTGGCGAGACGAATCGCCTCTCCGCACAAGGCGGACTGAGCACGTCCGTTCAGCCCGGCGTTGTAGATGAGGTAGACGACGGCGAGGACGGGCGGGAGCCTCGCCGGGAGCTCGTGATCTTCGGGAATGCGGTACGGCACCCGTGCGGCCCTGATCTTGTGCTTCGCTCTGACGAGGCGCTTTTCCATCGTCGGCTCAGGGACCAGGAAGGCTGAGGCGACCTCGCTGGTCGAGAGTCCGCCGAGCAGCCGCAGTGTCAGCGCGACCTGGGCCTCCACCGCGAGCGCGGGGTGGCAGCAGGTGAAAATGAGCCGCAGCCGGTCGTCCTGCACGGGCCCAACCTCCTCGGGCGCGTCGCGATCGAAGGGCTCCGGGCCCATCACGGACGCCTGGCCGAGCAGCTCCCGCTCTCGTGCCGCGCGGCGCAGACGATCGATGGCGCGATTCCGTGCAGTGGTCGTGACCCAGCCGCCTGGGTTTGGCGGCAGGCCGTCGACCGGCCAGCGCTCAAGGGCGATCGCGAACGCGTCCTGGACAGCATCCTCGGCGACGTCGATGTCGCCGAAGCGCCGGATGAGAGTGGCGATGGATCGACCGGACTCCTCGCGGAAGATCCGGCCGACCTCAGAGGAGTCGATCGGGCTCGGCGCCCCGTTCGCCCGAGCCTCGTCAGCCACCAGGCTCCCAGGCGACTCCCGCGAAGGGCCGGACTTCGATCGGATTGCCGATAGCTTCGGAGACCCTCGCGGCCCAGGCGAGCGCCGCATCCAGATCTGCGGCCTCGATGACGTAGAAGCCTCCGAGGTGGTCCTTCGACTCGGCGAACGGCCCGTCGGTCGTGAGGACGTCGCCGTTCGACACCCGGACGACGGTTGCCGTGTCCGGATCGTGGAGCCGGGCGGAGAAGACCCACGCGCCGGCTGACTTCAGGTCCGCCTCGACCCGCTGGATCCGCTGCCACGAAGCCTTCATCTCCTCATCGGTAAGAGCCGGGGCGGTGTCCTCCTGGCGCGTATGGGCGGCGAGCATGTAATGAGGCATTCCAGAATTCTCCTGTGTGGCGGCGGGTCTGTCCCGCCGGTCACACTCGCTACGAATCCGCGGCGCCGAAATGGACAGCCGGCGTCGATAGCGCTCTCGCGCCCTCATCCCTTCTTGATGATGCCGCGGTGATTTCGCGCCGCAAGAATGGCCGCGAACCGCAGAGGAGTGAACGCCATGGACTCGCTCGTCGACGCGCTCCGCCTCACGTCGATCGGGGCGTTGATCGTCGCCATCGGCTGGATGGCAACCATCCGCTTCCCGCGGCTGGTGGCCCGATTCGTCGCGATCAGGAACGAGTAGCAGGTCCATCGCGCGGGGGGACAACAGTGCGCGCGAGGCCGATCCTTGCGCTGATCGCCGTCGTGGCCCTGGTGTCGGCCTGTGTGGGCGGGGACGGCTCCGGGGGCGAGCTCGCGGGTACGGATTGGGTCCTTCGGTCGTACGAGAAGGACGGCGCGCTCACCCTGGTCCCCGACACGCTGTACGCGGACGCCGAGTTCGACAACTACCGGCTGCACGGGTTCGCGGGCTGCAACGAGTTCGACGCGCTCTACCGCGCCGGAGGCCGGCGGCTCAACATCGCTCAGCCGGCGGCGACGCAGACGGCCTGCTCCGAAGAGGCCACGAACCTCGAGCAGGCGTACCTCGCGCTGCTCAACGGCAGCCGCTTCTACTCGGCTCGTCTCGCGACTCTCACCGTCTTCGGCGAGGGCTCGACGACCCTGGTCTTCGACGCGGCACCGCGGAACCCCGTCCGCGGCACGTGGCAAGTGGAGTCGTTTGCCTCGGCACCCGGCAAGGTAGCGGCACCCCGCGAAGGCTCTGATCTCGACGTCGTGTTCGGGATCGCGAGTGTCGGTGGCTTTGGCGGCTGCAATTCGTTCAGCGGCACGTACGGAACTAACGGCAACATCATTCGCATCGGGCGCCTGGCCACGACTTCCAATACGTGCCCCGGCGAGGTGGCGAAGCAGGAGACGAGCTTCCTGGAAGCGCTGCAGGGCGCCGCCTTCGTCGATACACGGGCGAGCGGGGTAAACCTGACCGACCGGTCCGGATCGATGACCGTCGCCCTCGTTCCGCCACCGACCGAGCCGTCGCCATCGTCGAGCCCCGCGCCATCGGCCAGCCGGACAACCGAACCCTCCCCGTCGTCCACTGTTAAGGCCACGCCGACGGAGACCGCGACAAACGCGCCGACCGCCAAGCCCACTGCGAAGCCGACCGCCCAGCCCACAGCCGGACAGTCCCCCGCGCCCTCCGCTCCGCTCGTGTCGACCGCGGACTGCGAGCTCAAGACCGCCGATGGCGCCTCGGTCGCGACGATTGTCTACCCCGGATCCTGGTCGACGGTCGCCGCACCGCCGGAGCTCGCCTGCCGCTACTTCGACCCGGCGCCCATCACCGTCCCATCGGACCCCAGCACGCTGGAGACCGCGGTCCGCGCCTCGAGCGAGGAAACGGCATTCGCCGATGCGCTGGCGGCGGCGACCGACCCCGCTTCGTGGACCGTCAGTGACCAGGCCGACCTCACGGTCGACAACCTCCAGGCCGCGCGGGTGGAGGCGACCAGCACCTCGGACAAGTCCGGTCTCCCTCCCGGCACGAGGCGCCTCGCGTACCTCGTCGATGTCGGCCTGGCCGGGACGGTGACCCTCTGGACGGCCGGTTCCGCGAGCGACGACGCCTACGCTGCCAACAAGGGCGTCGTCACCCTCATGGTTCCGCTTTCGACCTTCCGTGCCCCGGCGTGATTTGCGGACGAGCCCGATACACGGCTAGCTGATCGTCCGAAGCTCCGGCTTCATCGCAGCCCAGCGTGGCGCGAGCGGTGCCCGATCTCCCTGGCGTTACTCAAGACGAACGAGATCGACCTCGCCGCCGCGAAGGCCGAAGTGGTCTGATCGAGCCACGCTCGATCATCGACTCGAGCCGCTGACCTCCTCACTGAGCTCGCGCTCGGCGGTTCCCTTCTCCTTCAACTCGGCGGTCAGCCGTTCGGCCTGCTCCGACAGGCGCGCGACCTGAGGATCCGCCGGATCAAGGCGGGCCTTTTCGTCTTCGAGCGATCTCAGCCGTTCGGCATCGGTGCCAATGGACTGCTCGGTTGCTCGAAGATCGTCTCGGGGGTCGGTCATGCGGATGGTCTCCCATGCCCTGCGCTCCACTCTCGGGAGGCACCCAACGTCCTTCCCGGTAGAGATACCAGATCAGGTTCGCCTCGCCGGTGAGCTCGCGTGCGTGCACCGCTGCCGTCGGGTACAGGGTGTGAAGGCGATGCTCCAGCTCTTCCATCGACGAAACGCCATGATCGACGAGGATCCGGGCGTACTGGGCAAAGAGCGGGTCATCGGCCGGGTTCACAACCAGGGTCGGATTGGGGTGCACGATCGGCCTCTTGGCCCAGTCTTCGTTCCCCGACGGCCCATGACGATCACGGACGCGTCGCAAATGCATGCCAAAGGTCTTTCAAGACCTCGAGCGCTAGGGGCGAATGTTCTGGTTCAGCCGGAAGACGTTGTCCGGGTCCCACGTTCGCTTGAGGGCGCGAAGTCGTTCGTACTTCGCGTCGCCGTAGATCGCCCGGGCGACGTCCTCACCGGCGTCGCCCAGCGAGTTGGCATAGACGCCCGTCGTGCGATACGGCTCGATGCCTTTCATCGCCGTGCGGGCCCAGCTCACGAAGTCCGCGTCGAGCGCTGGATCGTCCCACGTGCAGTCGACGCCGACCTCGAACGCCGCGCTTCGTCCTGTGTAAGCCGTGGCGTCCTCGGGCACGCTCGCGATCGCACCGCCGAGTGCGCCGATGAACGCGCTGCCGCCGGTCGGCATGGCGGACGCCTCGTCCACGAGGGCCCCGATCAGGCTTTCCGGCGCCGAGTCGACGTACACGCTCTTGGCATACACCCGGTGGCCCCACGCCATTTGCTGCGGCTGGACCCTGGCGACCACGGGCTTGCCGTAGGCAGTCAGCGGGGCGAGGTCTCGGTCCGCGTCCTCCGGCCGGCCGCAGTAGGTAACCGAGATCGCCGCCACCAGCTGGCCGGCGACCTCCGGCGGAAAGTCTTCGGCCGGGAGCGCGTGAAAGGTCGTGACGAGGCCGGAAATCTCCCACGGCGCGGTGGCTGCGAAGTCGCGGAAGAACGCGAACAGCTCGGGCGCGGCGGAGAACGGATGGATCAGGAGCACCCGCGTAAGGTTCGGACCGACGGGATGCAAGTCGAATTCGAATCCGGTCGCGATCCCGAAGTTCCAGCCCGCACCGCGAAGGCCCCAGAACAGATCGGCGTTTTCCTCCGCGCTGGCTCGGACCTGGCGGCCATCAGCCGTCACGAGCTCGACCGCACGCAGGTTGTCGATGGTCAGGCCGAGCTTCCGCTGCAGCCGGCCAACGCCACCGCCCAGGGTCAGGCCCGCGACGCCCGTGTGGCTGACGACCCCCACCGGGCAGGCAAGCCCGTAGGCCTGTGCCGCGTCGTCCAGCTCGCCGAGCAGCGCCCCGCCGTTCACCCGCGCCGTGCGCCGCTCAGGATCCACGGTGGCGCCGGTCAGACGCGAGACGTCGATGACGATGCCATCGTCACAGGTCGAGAGCCCCGGCAGGCTGTGTCCGCCACTTCGGACTGCGATCGGCAAGTCCTTCTCCCGGCCGAAGCGCACCGCGGACGCGATGTCCGCCACATCGATCGCGCGGGCGATGAGCGCCGGCCGCCGGTCGATCATCCCGTTCCACACGCGCCGGGCATCGTCGTACCCATCGTCGGTGGGCAGGACGATCGGTCCCCGGAACGCATCACGGAACGACGCGAGCGCGGAGCCGTTGAGCGCGGGCGCGAGCTCTCCAACCATTGCCGTCCTCGCTGGCGACTCGGTGGCGGACGTGGGCCGTGCGGGCTACCGTTTTCCCTGACGCCGCGGGCGCGGGGAGCGTCGGTCGAAGGTATCACCCATTCGCCAGGACGACGAGGGCTCGTTCTTCCCGTCGCTCGAGAGGCCGATCGGCCTCCGGCTGATCGAGTCCCGCAGGTTCGCGTCGGGCGCCGTCTATCTCGGCTTCGCCGCCGACTCCAGCTCCGGTTTGGGCTGACCCTCCCGCCCCACGGCGGTCGTCGCGACCGTCCCGACCTCGGAGGTCAGGGCGTCCTCGAACCCCGCGCTGACGTCCGGCGTCCCGCTGACGGCATGGGCGACCTCGTGGAGGAGCGTACCCGCGTACGCCTCGAGCGAAGCCAACTGGTCGCGCTTGATGACGATTCGGCCTTCCTTGGGTTCCCACACGCCGGCAGCCTCTGCATAACCGCTCGCGCCGAGGCGCATCGTCGTCGAGACGAGGATCTCGCGGAGCCTGGACGGCCGGCCGCCGCCGCGCAGGGCCAGGATCTCGTCCGTCCGGTCGAAGATCGCGCGTTCCTCGGGCGACAGGTCGGCCGGGTCGACGAACGAGAACTGGAAGCTCTCGTTCCACTGCGACTTGAAGCGATCGAGGTCGATGATCGGCGCACCGGTGATGTCGAGCGCCCCGGCGAGCTTGCGCCGGATGTTCTGCGGTACGACCACAACCCGATATCCGTCGTTGCGCGCCCGGTCGACGAAGTCGCGTGCGGCGTTGAGCTCCTGGGGCGTGAGGAAGATGACCCTGCCACTCGCGTTGAGGACCTGGCAGGCATGCACTCCAACGTCGACCAGCTGCACCTCGTCGTGCCAGCGTCCGGTCTCGAACTTCGAGAGATCCTCGGCCAGAGCGCTGGCCACCCCCTCCGAGGTCGCCGCCAGCACGATCGCCTTGACCCGGTCCGTGTAGGCGGTCCGGCCGACGTTCGATCGCTCGCGGTTGAGCGCCGCCCGCAGAGCCTTGGTGGGAGAGGTGATGTCGTAGCTGAAGAGGTAGTTGCGCTCCTCGGCGACGCGCAGGCCGTTGACGTAGATGCGGGCCGCCCATCTCGGCCGGGCGAGGACGACGCCGTAGGGGGTCTCCTCGAGGACCTCGTCGCCGGCGTAGTGGCGGAAGAGCGCCTTGGCCGCCCGGACGTCCTCGTCGGCGACGCCGGTCAGCTCGACGTCGATGTCGGTGAAGCCGTGCTTGGCCTGCTTCTCTGTGGTGATGTCGCCGAACCGGGATCGGATGCGGACACCGACCCCCCGGCGGTCGAATGTCGCCAGGGCATCCTTCAGCCCGACGCCGAACTTGCCGACGACCTTCTCCGGGTTGGCCAGCTTCTCGCGGTTCTCGTTCTGCGTGAGGTGCTCGTAGCGGAGCCCGCGTCCGAAGTCGCGAACGTGCCAGCGACCCCCGGCGTCCTTCGCGATTTCGGGATCCGCGCTGCCGGTCAACGCCGCCTCGTCGAGCGCGTTCGCGATCACCTCGCGGATCGCATGCGCGACCGTCCAGTTCTCCAGGACGCGCTCGATGTTGAGGTCGAACTCCCGGCGCGACGTCACGTCCGGAGGCTACGCCACAGGCTGGACCGGGATCGAGCCGGGGCCCAATCGGCGAGCTCAAGAGTGGGTCTACCAGTCAGCTCGATACGAGCCGGGTTGGTCGCGCGCGGGCGTTGGTCGCGCGGGCGTTGGTCGCGCGGGGCTGCCTCGTCAGAAGTTCGGCGGCGAGATTGCGGACACGATCTCCGCCTGCTCGTCGCCGAGCGCGCGGGCCTTGTGGGGCAGGCCCGAGTCGTAGTAGATCGAGTCGCCCTCATTGAGCTCGTACTCCACGTCGCCGACCTGGATCGCCACGCGCCCGCGCAGGACCAGCGCGCACTCCTCACCTTCGTGCGCCATCGCGGCGCTGTCGAGCCCGGGGAGGAGACGCACGATGATCATCTCGATCTTGTGGCGGACGTCGGGCGAAACCAGCTCATACGAAACCGGCGCGCCGGGTGGCCGGATGACCTTCCGTGACTCCCTGCGGACCACGAGGCCGTTCTCCTCCGGAGCGGTGAACAGGAGGAACACGGGCACCTCGAGCGCGGCCGCGATCGAGCGGAGGACCAGCAGCGAGGGATAGGCGAGCCCGCGCTCCACGCTGCTCAGGAAGCTTCGCGTGATGCCCACGCGGCCGGCCAGGCCGGAGAGGGTCAGCCCGCGTTCTGTTCGGAGGGCCCGGATCCGGCGGCCGAGCTGGTCGTCGCGCTGGACGGCTGCTGCGCCCTGGCCTGCGGTCCCGCTCCGGCGTCCTGGACCGCGACGCGGACGCGCGGCAGGGATCGGTGTCGGTTCACCGGGAACGCGCCCCTGCCCCGTGGTCGCGGCCATGAACGACCCCCTAGCCGGAGTGCCCGCCTCAGCGGACGGCGACGTCGACCGGCCGGGTCTCCGTGCCGTATTTGCGCGCGAAGTATGGCAGAACCTCATCGCGGCAAACGCGCGCGACGATGTCCGGATCGGGGCTCATGTCCGCCCAGATGATGTGGTCGCAGCCGGCCTCGATGAACGCCTCGAACCGGCGAATGATCTCCTCGCCGGAGCTGGCCACGCAGAAGGCGGCCAGGAGCGCGTCGTCCTTGACGAGGAGCGCGCGCTGCTCGATGACGCGCGGATCCTGGATGAACGTGTAGGCCTCCGGGATCAGCAGCCCGCCGTACACGCGCGCGCCTTCCAGCGCCTGCTCCATGCTCGGGTGGTAGGAGGTGCTGACCCAGGCGGACCGGAAGCCCTCCGGCGTCCGCCGGCCGGCCTCGCTGGCCCCTCGCTCGAACGCCGGGGCGAGGACATCGTGATGGACGGATGGCGGCACGCCGACCGCCACGTAACCATCCGCGAGCCGGCCCGCATTGGCCGCCATCTTCGGGCCACCGGCGGCGCAGATGATCGGGATGCGCCGGTCCGGCTTCTGATAGAGGTAGAAGAACGAGTCGAAGTAGCGGCCCTCGTGGCGGAAGTAATCCGGCTCCTCCCAGGCGCGGCGAATGAGGCCGATCGCCTCGACCAGCCGGTCGATCCGCTCGCGCAGCGGTGGCCAGACGCCTGTGGTCGTCTTCTCGTTCATCGCCTCCCCGGTCCCCACGCCGAGAGCGGTCCGGCCCGGGTACAGCAGCTCGAGGGTCGCCATCTCGATCGCCACGTCGATGGGCTGGTGCCGGACCCCGATCGGCGGGATGACCATCGGCCCGACCACCGCGCGCTCGGTGTTCGCCAGGAAGGCGGTGAGCGTCGCCCAGATGCCGGCGCTGTGGCCCGAGCTGTGCTGCCAGGGCAGGGTGTGGTCGCCCTCCCAGATGTGGGTGAAGCCCGCCTCCTCCAGGTCGCCGACGCGACGCACGTTGTCGCGCACGTCGTGGCAGAGGCACTCCGGGGAGATGCCGAAGGTGACCATCACGTTCCTCCCACGGGCAGGCCGAGCTGCTGGAACAGCGACGCCGAGTCGTAGTAGACGATCTCGCGGGTGAACAGCTCGCCGTTGTGCTGGTAGACCGAGCAGGCCTTGATCCGGAACTGGCGGCCCGTCGGCGCGTGCCCGAGGAACTCGCCTTCGTGCGTCCCGATCAGGTCGTACTCCGCGACCACCGTCCGCTCGTCGCCCGCGACGCAGTGGCTGACCTCGATGTGGAGGTCCGGGAAGCCGCGGTAGAAGACGGCCATGAAGTCGCGCATCTCGGCCTTGCCCCGACACGGTTGCGGCACGGAGACGTCCTCGAAATAGACGTCGTCGGTGTAGTAGGCGAGGACGGCCTCGAGATCGCCCCGACTCAGGTCGGCGATCTCGTCAAGGACAGCTTGGCGAGGGTCCTGCATAGGGCACAGCCTCCGGCAATCCGAGCAGGCGCACCGCGGCGCCTCCGAAGAAGCTCTGCTCGTCGCTCTCGGTGATGAAGGGCTCCATGTCGTGGCGCTCCGTGTACTCGCGGACTCGCCCGAAGAACTCCTTCCCCGTGTCGAACGGCACGTACGGGTAGTCCGTGCCCCACAGGAAACGGTTGAAGACGCCGAGCTTCTTGGCCCATGTCCAGATCTGGGCGACTCGCCAGAGGGGAGCGGACTCGGCCCAGAACGCGAAGTCGCCGTAGATGTGCTCGAACTTGGCCATGAAGTGCATCGTCTCTTCGGCCCAGGCGAAGCCGACGTGGCCGATGACGAGCTTGAGATTCGGGAAGTCGACCATCACGTCCTCGAGGTAGAGGGGATAGTCGTACGCGAGCATCTTGCCCTTCGGGAACATGCTCCATCCGGTGTGCGTGATGATCGGCACGCCCATCGCCTCGGCGGCCTCGAAGAGCGGCCAGATCCGCCGGTCGTTGAGAGCCACGTAGTTGTAGGAGGGCAGCATCTTGAGGCCCGTCAGACCTTGCTCCTTGATGCCCCGCTCGAAGCGGCGGACCTCGGCGTTGCCACCGATGGGGTTGGCGGTAAAGAAGCCGTACAGACGGTCCGGCCAGCGCTGGACGAGCGACTGGGCGTAGGCGCCGTTCTCGGGGTCATACGCATCCCAGGGCACGTAGCCGACTCCCAGCACGAACGCCCTGTCGATGCCGGCGGCATCCATGTCGGCGATCAGGCGTTCACCCGGGACGCAGAAGTCCTCGGGCTGCCACGGCTTGCCGGTGTGCCAGCAATCCTGGCCGCGGAACATGTTCACGTAGAACTCGCCGAGCTTGCGTGGGAAGTCCACGTCGAACCGCTGCATGTGCGTGTGGGTGTTGATCACGAGTCCGTCGGCCATGGCTTCCTCCGTGTGCTGGTGACTCCTTCGTTCGTGCTCAGGCGTCCGGGCCGCCCCGGCGGACCACCTGCCCCGCTCGTGCCGCGCTGTCGACCACGCCGTCGCGGACGACCGGCGAGCCGTTGACGAGGACGTGCTCGATGCCGGCCGGGGCGGCGCTCGGCTGCCGGTAGGTCGTCCGGTCGTCGACCGTCCGCGGGTCGAAGACGACGACGTCCGCGAAGTTGCCCTCCCGAAGGGTGCCCCGCTTGCGCAGCCCCACCCGCTGGGCGGGCAGTGACGTCGACTTGCGGACTGCCTCCTCGAGGCTGAACAGGCGGCGCTCGCGGACGAAGTGGCCGAGGACGCGGGGGAACGTCCCGTAGGCTGCGGGGTGGGGCTTGCCGCGGCCGGTCAGGATCGCGTCGCTCTCGGCCGCCCCCAGCGGGTGCCGGAGCAGCTTTTCCAGCCCGGCCTCCTCCTCGAGCTCGCCCGACACGCCGAAGTAGAGGGCCATCGCATGGCCGTTCTCCTCGAGCACGAGGTCGGCGGCGACGTCGAACGGGTGGACGCCCCTCGCGTCGCCGATCTCCGCCAGGGAGCGACCCTCCAGCGGCTTGTTGCGCTCGCTCTCGACCCACATGATCGAAACGTTCTGCCAGCCGGTCGCCTCGACGAGGTTGTGCGGCCAACCGCCTGGCGTCCAGCACGGCCAGCCAGGCACGTCCTCCTCGATGGAACGGCGGATCCGCGCACGCACTTCGTTGTCGCGGAGTCGCTCCAGGAGCCCGTCGACGCCGCCGGCGAGCGCCCAGGGCGGGAAGATCGCGAGCAGCGTTGTGTTCGCAGCAATGTACGGGATGACATCGAAGCCGCTGTCGACGCCCCGCTCGCGGGCTCCCTCGTGCAGCTCGATGATCGCGTCGATCTTCGGCCAGTTCGGCCGCCCGAACGCCTCGATGTGCGAGTGCTGCGCGGGTACGCCGTTGACCTCTCCGACACGGATCACCTCCTTCGTCGCGGGAAGGAGCGTCTCGCTCGAACCACGGATGTGGCTGGCGTACAGCGCGCCGAACGGCTCGAGCTCGGCGGCCAGGTCTTCGATTTCCTCGGGCGGAGCGAAGATCCCCGGCGCATACAGCAGCCCGCTCGAGAGGCCCCAGGCCCCTTCCTCGAGCGCCTTGCGCAGCTGGTCGCGCATGCGGGTGCGCTCGTCGGGCGTGAGCTGGCGGCCCTCGAACCCGACCTCGTGGATTCGCAGCGCGCCATGGGCCACCAGCGGGACGACGTTGAACATCGTCCCGTGCTGGTCGAGGTAGTCCAGGTATTCGCCAAAGCCGGTCCACCCTGAGGGCAAATCGCCCGCGCGCAGGAAGGTCGTGTAGCTCTCGAGCTGCGCCCGCGTTGCCGGGTTGATCGGGGCGGGAGAGTACCCGCAGTTCCCCGTGACGAGGGTGGTGATGCCCTGCCCGGCGAACGGCGCAAGGGTGTCACCGTGCGTCGAGTCCGCCAGGACGAAGTCGCTGTGGGAGTGGATGTCGATGAAGCCGGGCGCGACGACTCGATCGGTGGCATCGATCTCGAGCTCGCCGCGCCCGTCACCGAGGCGGCCCACGGCCGCGATCTTCCCGTCCGAGATGCCAAGGTCGGCCGGGAACCAGGGGTTTCCGGTTCCGTCGACGACCCGGCCGTTTCTGATGACGACGTCGAACATGGCCTCCTCGGGCGTTTCGATCGCGTGCCTTCTCCAGAGGTAGATGAGGTGCGCGGCCGAAGCCGCGCGCCGTCAGAACCCGGGGTTGGCCTTCAGGAAGGCGTCGATCTCGGCCTGGGCCTTCTTGTGTTCGGCCGCCGGATCGGAGCCATGGAACGCGGCCGAAACGGCAGCCTCCACGACGTCCGAGATCTTCTGGTACGCGGCACGCGTGCCGTACCGATTGCCCTTGAACTCCTGCTGCTTGAAGGTGACCTCGACGGCCGGCTTGTCGGCAGCCGGAATCGAGGCGTCGGTGTACGGCGCGGTGTACGAGGGGTAGCCACTCTCGTCGGCGGCCTCGAACGTGTGGAGCTCCTCGCGGCGCGTCAGCAGCCCGAGCTGTGTCGCGGCGTTGGAGTAGTGCTTGATGAGGTCGAGCGCGGCCTCCTTGTAGGGGCTGGTCTTGGGGATGCCGAAGCACTCGCCGACGAACTGGCCGCCCGACTGGGGCAGGCTGCCGCCGTAGCCGGGGATGATCGAGACCTCGACCGGATCGCTGCCCAGCGCCGACAGGTTCGGGTCGCGGGCCTCGTACCAGATGTGCTGGTAGTCGATGATCATCGCGGCCTTGCCGCCCAGGAAGACCTTCTTCGCCTCGACGTCATAGATGCCCCACGGCGACTCGATGACGTCCTTGGGCATGGTCGGCAGGAGCTCGATCATGTCCTTCGTGGCCTTGATCGCGATGGGGTCGTCGAACTTCACCTCGCCGTTGGGTCCGTACAGGTCACCGCCATTGAGGTGGTACCACACGCACCACTTGGGGAACAGGTAGAGCGGCGCCCAGCCGTCCACGTAGCCGTACGTGTCGCCCGACCGGAACTTCTTCGCCGCCGCCTGGAAGTCGGCGTACGTCTTCGGGATCGCGACGCCGGCGTCCGCGAACATCTTCTTGTTGCAGTACAGGACGTAGGTGTAGACGTTGCTCGGCAGGCCGTACCACTTGCCGCTGGCCGACTTGCCGGCCTCGATGGCGACCTTCAGCATGCCGCTCTCGTCGACGGTATGGCCGAGGTCGGCGAGTGGCGTCAGGTACTTCTCGTAAAGGTCGACCCACGCGCGCCAGAGATACGCCACGTCCCAGCTCTCGCCGCCGCTTTCGAACGCGGGAGTCAGCTTCAGCGGGAGCGGCCCGAAGGCCTCGCGGGTGAATTCCACCTTCACGCCGGTCCGCTTCTCCCAGTCGGGCGTGACCATCGCGTAGAAGCCGGTGTGGTTCGCGAGCAGGACCTTGAGCGGCCGCGTGAGGTTGAATGAAGGCGCGGTCGACGCGGCAGCACTGGGGGATGGGCTCGCGGCGGCAGAGGCCGCCGTGGATGCGGCAGGCGATGGACTGGCCGCCCCGGAACACGCGGCGAGCGCGGCGCCGATGCCGGCGAAGGCGCTGCCCTGCAGGAACCGCCGGCGGGTGATGTCCCTCGTCAGCATGTCGTTGAGCTGGCTCGGCCCTTGTTTGTGCTCGTCCATGACTTCCTCCTCGATCACTGGCGTATCCATGACTTCCTCCTCCGAAGTCGGTGTTGCCGTCCGTGGCCGCCTACTTGACGGCCCCTTCGCCGAGTCCGCGGATGAGATAGCGCTGCATCAGGAGGGCGATCGTCAGGACCGGCAGCGAGGCGATCAGCCCGGCCATCGACAGCTGGGGTTCGATTCGGTTGATGGGATCCATGAGGTTCACGATCGCGGGCGCGAGCATCGGGGTGCTGCCCACGTAGAGCACCTTGGAGACCAGCAGGTCGTTCCAGGACAGTACGAACCCGAACACCGCGGCGGTCACCACGCTGGGCACCGTCAGCGGCAGGACGACCCGGCGCAGCGCCTGCAGCCGGCTGGCGCCGTCGATTCGCGCGGCGTGCTCGAGCTCGGGCTCGACGCCCTCGAACGTCCCGATCAGGATCCACGTGACCAGCGGGACGGTGAGCGCGATGTGACCGATCGCCATCCCGGGCAGCGTGTCGATCAGGTGAAGGCCCTTGAAGATCGCGACGAGCGGCACGAGGATCGCGACGCCCGGCAGCATGTAGGCGATCATCACGGCGGTGTACGTCGCGCTTCGGGCGGGAAACCGAAGCCGGGCAATCGCGTAGGCCCCCAGGGTCCCGAGCAGCGTCGTGACAATCGCGGCTGTTGTTGAGACCAGCAGGCTGTTCCGCAGTCCTTCCTCGAAGTACGGGATCCGCATCAGCTGGTCGAAGGCGACCGTCGTCGGGCTCGGCGGGATCACGTGCGGTCCGGTGAGCAGGTCGACGCGCCGCTGGAAGGCCCCGAGCACCACGACGAACCCGAACGGCACGACGATCACGACCAGGACGCCGATGGCCAGGATCCAGGCCACGACGCGCGCGCCCAGGTCCTGGCGGAGCGCGTTGAGGCCCTGCCACAGGAGCGCGAGGCCGGCCAGCGTGGCCACGGCCCAGGCCCAGAACGGAAAGCCGAACGGTCGCGCGATCTGCAGCAGCTCGAGGAGCGCGGCGGCGAGGACGAGGCCGCCGCCGGCGACGGCGGCTGCTCGAGCCAGGCGCGGATCGGACGCGTTCACGACAGGATCGACCTCGCTCGACCCCTGGTGAGCAGCAGGGCGAGCACGACCACAAAGCCCGTGACGATGTACGCCAGGACGGCCCCGTACCCGAAGTCGGTCTGCTCGAAGGTCGTCTTGAACGTGTAGAAGTAGACGTTGTAGGTGGAGTAGCGGCCGGGTCCGCCGCCTGTGAGCGCGAAGATCAGGTCGAAGAGCTGGACCGTGATCAGGACCTGAATGATGATCGCGGCCACGATCGTCGGCCGCAGGAAGGGCAGCACCACGTAACGGAAGCGCCGCCAGCGACTCGCCCCATCGATGCGCGCCGCCTGGATCGTCTCGTTGGGGAGGTACTGCAACGCGACGAGGAACATGAGCGCGAGGAGAGGCATGGTCTTCCAGATGTGGATGGCCGTGAGCATGTAGAGCGTCCCGGGCACGCCGCCCAGGAAGATCGGCGACTGGTCGACGAGCCCGGCGTTCACGAGCCACTGGCCCAGCAGTCCCCGCCGGGAGTCGAGGAACCACTGGAACATCGCGGCCACGACCACCGGCGGTAGCGCCCAGGGGATGAGCAGAGCGGCGCGGACGATGCGCCGGCCGGGGAATCGCTCGTTCAGGACGAGGGCGACGCCGAGGCCGACCAGGACGCCCAGCACGGCCGCCGGGATCACGTACATCAGGGTCTGGACGACGGCCTGGCTGAAGATCGGGTCGGACGCGATCCTGGCCCAGTTCGCAAGACCCACGAACGCGCCGAGCTGGCCGGGCGCGGCACCCCGCCCCGACACCGTGAGAAGCAACGAGTAGAGGACCGGGTAGCCGACCAGTCCGACGAACAGCAGCGCCGTCGGCACCAGGAACAGCAGCGCGTAGGCCTGGCTCTCGCGGCGGATCGACAGCCGGCTGAACCGGTTGCCCATCGTCCGCGCGGTGGCGACGCCGGACGCCATCAGACAGCCACGTCCCAGGAACGGACGGTGGCTGGCTCATCCTCGACCACGATCCGCTCGCCCGAGGTGGCGTCGAAGAAGTGCAGCAGCGACCGGACGAAGGTCACACCGACCTCGTCGCCGACCCCGACGACGTGCTCCCCCGGGACGCGGGCGCGCAGGCTCACGTCGCCGACCGAGACCGTCGCGTAGAGGTCCGGCGCCACGACCTCGGTGAGGGTCACCTTGCCAACCATCGGTGCGCCACGCGACGAGGAGATCGTCACTCCTTCGGGGCGGACGCCGACCACGACCGGCCCGGCCGGCAGACCCCGCCGGCCCGCGAGATCGACCCACACCGGGCCGGAATCGAAGCGCAGTCGCCCCTCTTCCTCGCGGATCTCGCCGCGCACGAAGCTCATTGGCAGCCGTCCAACGAAGGACGCCACGAACCGGTTCGCGGGCCGTCGGTAGATCGCCGTCGGCGTGTCGTACTGCTGGACCGAGCCGCGCGCCATCAGCACGACGCGGTCACTCATGGCCTCCGCGTCGTCCTGATCGTGGGTGACATAGATGAAGGTCGCGCCGAGGCGCTGGTGGATGCGCTTGAGCTCCTCGCGCGTCGTCGCTCGCAGGTTCGCGTCGAGGTTGCTGATCGGCTCGTCGAGCAGGAAGACCTTGGGGCTGCGGACGATCGCGCGGCCGAGCGCGACCCGCTGACGCTCGCCGCCGCTCAGCGCGCGGGGCTGGCGATCCAGGAGGCCCCGGATGCCGAGCATCTCGGCCACCTCTTCGACATGCCGGTAGCGCTCCTGCCGGCCGAGGCCCCGCAGCATCAGCGGGAAGGCGATGTTGTCCCGCGCGTTCATGTTCGGATAGAGCGCGTAAGACTGGAACACCATGGCGACGTCCCGGCGCTCCGGGGTGACGTTGGTGATGTCCGCGCCATCCATGAGGATCCGGCCGGACGTCACCTCCTCGATCCCTGCCAGCAGTTTGAGGATCGTGCTCTTGCCCGATCCGGACGGCCCGAGGATGCAGGTGAACAGCCCGTCCTCGAACGTCAACGACGTCTCCTGCACGGCGTCGGCCGCCAGGCCCGGGTAGCGCTTGACGACGCGATCGAGCCGGACCTCAGCCACCCGCCCCTCCCGTGGCCGAGACCGGCACCGCCGGCTGCCTGGCGCCGGCCGACCGCGCCCATTCGACCTGGACGAAGTCCGGGGTGGTATTCAGGTCGGCCGCCAGGAACTCGATCTCGTAATCGGCGAGCGGCCGGCGGCCAGCGCGGGCGGCGACCCTCCGCAGGTACGACCGCCGCAGTCGGCCCAGGTCGACCTCCGTGACGTCCATCTCATCGACCGTCTCGGGCAGGACGATCCGCTCGCCGGGCCGATCCTCGTTCCGACGGCCGACCGTGATCTCGACGCCCATCTCGCGCGCCAGCGTCAGCTGCGCGGTCGGGTGCTTCCCGGCGCCGGTGTACTCGGTCTCCTGCACGACGACCAGCTCGTCGGCGTCGAACTCGCGAGCGACGACGAGCGCGGCTGCGAGCGACGTGTTGCCGGCCGGCCCACGCTCCATGCCCTCGAGATCGGCGAGGAGCTGGGTCGTGAAGAAGACCTCGCCCTGGGTGACCGTAACGTAGCGGTCGAGGTAGCGGAGCCCGCGCGCCGAGTTGCGTGGCACGTCCACCCGGTCCGGGTCGACGCTGAACGGGAAGCCGAACCCGGTGTGGCCCGTGGTGAACGACTTGCGATTGAAGTCCCGGTCGCTCGCCATGTGGAGGCCCGTCAGGTCGACGCTCGCGCCGATGACCGCCGTGTCCGTGGCACCGGCGCCGCGGAGGCCTCGCGCCGTCCCCGTGACGTTCCCGCCGCCACTGTGGGTGGCGATGATCGCCGCCGGGTGCCGCCCGAACCGCTCAGCGCACTCGAGGGCGATCTCGCGACCCAGGGTCTCGACGCCGAGCATCGCGTACGGGGTGTAGAGGCTGGCGTTGAAGTAGCCGGTCTCCTCGAGCAGCAGCAGGTGGAGGTAGAACAGCTCCGGTCCGACGGTCAGCTGCCAGACCTCGGCGCCGTACGCCTCGCAGGCACGCGTCTTCTCGAGCACCTCCGGCTGGCCACGCCCCGCGGAGTCGAAGACCTCCTGGAGGATCAGCGCTTTCAGCCCGTACATCGCCGCTTGCGACGCGACCGCCGCGCCGTAATTTCCGGAGGTCGCCGCGATCACACCGCGGAAGCCCTGGTCGGCGGCGTGAGCCAGGCACATCGACGCGCGACGCGCCTTGAAGCTGCCCGACGGGTTGGCCGCCTCGTCCTTGACGAGGATCCGGGCGCCCTTGCCGGCCGGTGCCGAGCGTCGGACGAGCTCCGTGAGCCGTGTCAGCTCGAGCAACGGCGTGTCGCCGACCTTGTGCCGCAGCTGGATCTGGCGGACGTCCTCGATGCTGTAGGGAGGGCTCTCCGCGAGCGCCTCGGTATCGAAGGCGATGCCACCGTCGAGCTCGTAGCGTTCGTAGTCGATGCCGACCGAGCGGCGCATGATTTCCGTTCGACGCGTCATGACCGCCGCATACGACTCGTCGGGCATCATCGCCGAGGTCGCCCCCCGGAGCGGCGAGCGTCCGTCGAACCGCCGCCCTCATCCAGCGAGTGGCGAGCCTCCAGGCCGAGCCGGAGGAGCGCCGGAACCGGATCGCCAAAATTGGCTGGATTGCGCGGGTTGACCTCGACGAGCCGTCCGCCGACCTCGCGGTCCAGCAGCGTTCGTACCGTCGCGTTTGAGCCGAGGTCGGCGCCGGCGACGAGGAAGCCGCGGACCCGGGCGACGAAATCCGTCAGGGCGGTGTCCGGAGGCACATTGCGCGCCCGGGCCGGCGCCCGCAGGACAACCCGCTCGATCTCGACCCACTCGCCTTCCGGAACGTGAACTGAGGCAATTGGGGGATCGCGTGGGGAGTCCGCCATCTCCTCCTCGATGAAGCCAGGACCCACGGAACGCTGTCACGCACGGTATGTCATCACCGGGCCTTGCGTCAACGCATATCGTACAGGCAGGCGCGAGCGACGAGGAGGTAGTGACCGTGTCGAGTCTCGTCCAGGGTGAGCCGCAGGCTGCGCTGCCGGAAGGGTTCAGGGGCGAGCTGCTGGGGCCTGGCAGTGACGCATACGAGTCCGCGCGACGGGTTTTCAACGGGATGATCGACCGCCGGCCGGCGCTGATCGCGCGGTGTCGCGGCGTGTCGGACGTCCAGGCGGCAATCGGGTACGCGCGGGCGAACGACTTGCCGGTCGCGGTCCGCGGTGGCGGCCATAACACGGCGGGGCACGGAACGTGCGATGGCGGCGTGCTGATCGATTTCTCGGTGATGCGAACCGCGCGCGTCGATCCGGCGTCCCGGACGGTTCGGGCCGATCCGGGCTGCACGTGGACCGATTTCGACACCGAGACTTCGGCCCACGACCTGGCGACGACCGGCGGCACGGTGGGGAGCACGGGCATCGGTGGGCTCACGCTGGGCGGCGGGCTCGGCTTCCTCATGGGCAGCTTCGGCCTGTCGTGCGACAACCTCCTGTCGGTCGACCTGGTCACCGCGGAGGGGGATTTCGTCACCGCCAGCGGCGAGCTGAACAGCGACCTCTTCTGGGGTGTCCGCGGCGGGGGCGGCAATTTCGGCGTTGTGACGTCCTTCGAGTACCGGCTCCATCCGGTCGGCGAGCTCCTCGCCGGGCTCGTGATCTATCCGATCGAAGCCGCCCGGGCGGCGCTGGAGCTCTTCCGCGACGTCACCTCCTCCGGCCCCGACGAGCTGAGCTGTGCGTTCGCGATGATCACGGTGCCCGACGGCCCGCCCGTCGCGGTGATCGCGGCGTGCTTCAACGGCCCGATCGAGGACGGCGAACGGTTGGTCGCGCCACTCCGCCGCCTCGGTCCTCCGATGGACGACGGCATCCGGCCGATGCGCTACCCGGAGGTCCAGCGCCTCTTCGCGGAGATCCCGTTCGGCCTGCAGAACTACTGGAAGGGGCACTTCATCCGGGAGATGCCGGACGACGTGATCGACGCGAGCGTGCGCTCCTTCGAGGGCGTGACCTCGGCGCATTCGGCGATCCTGATCGAGGCCCCGCACGGCGCCGTGCGCCGGATCCCGGACGGCGAGACGGCGTTCGGGCAGCGTGCGGCCCGCTACAACGCCAGCGCGCTCGCGATCTGGGAGGACGGCGACCAGGCGCGGCACGTCCGCTGGTCGCGGGAGTACGCCGACGCCGTGGCGAGGTACGCCTCCGGCGGCTACATCAACTACCTCGCCGCAGACGCTTCTGCCGACGAGGTCGCCGGGGCCTACGGCCACGAGCGCTACGAGCGCCTGTTGGCACTCAAGCGCAAGTACGACCCCACGAACGTCTTCCGCTTCAACCAGAACATCGACCCGACGGAGTGACGGGCTTGGCGGTGACGTTCGGCCGCTCCCGGCGCTAGCCTCCCTCCTTCAGAACTGGGGCATCTGGCGCCCACGGCGGAAGCGAAAGCGGAGGCCATACTCACGCCGTGCAGCACCAATTGGACAATCGAGGTCCACGATGAGCGCGCCGCTGCCACTCGACAGCCGCCAGGCGCGGATCGCTCGCCATCTGCTGTCAGAGGCCGGACCCGAGAGCGTCGAGGAGATCGCTACCGCGCTCCGGCTTACAACCCGGGTGGTGCGCTACAACCTCCCGTCGATCGAGACCTACCTGCGTAGCGCCGGACTGCGCCTTGGCCGTCGGCGCGGAGTTGGCATCTGGATCCAGGGCGAGGAGGACCGGCGAGCGAAGCTCCTGTCGGACCTCGACGATGAGGCAGGTCCGCGGGTCCTGAGCACCGCCGACCGCAAGCTTCGGGCACTCGCCGTTCTGCTCGACAGGGCCCCCGAGCCGGTCCACCTGGCTGACCTCGAGACGGAGCTGGGAGCCTCGCGAGCGACCGTGCGGCGCGACGTCCGGGCGGCCGAGGCGTGGCTCGAGAACCATCACCTCCACCTGCAGCACGTGCCGGGCGTCGGTCTCGTGGTCCGCGGCCCCGAAAGCGACGTCCGCAAGGGCCTGCTCGCGCTCGTGCTCGAGGCCGTGCCGCCGGAAGTGCTGCTGAGCCAGGCGAGTGGCGAGCGGGCCGCCGCACCGGTCGAGGACCGCTCTCTCGGGGTGGCGAGCTTCACCGCCCAGCTCGACCTCGGGGCGCATCGCGCGATCCTGCTCGACCAGCTCCGCGAGATGGACGAGAACGAGGCGGGCACGATCCTCGCGACGCTGTACCTGGCGATCGTGGCGAGACGGATCCAGGCCGGCCGGACCGCCGAGTTCCAGAGCGGCCAGCTTCGATCGCTCATCGACCACCCCGTTGCCGACGTCGCCGGCCGCATCGCCGCCGCGATGGACCGAACCGGAGGCGTCGTGGTGGGCGACTCGGACATCGCGGCGATCACCGAATTCCTCCTGGGCTTCGTGGAGGTAGGGGAGAGGCCGGTCGGGACCGACGACGATGAGATGGAGCCGATCGACCGCTTCGTCGCGGCGGCCGCACGGCACCTTCACCCCTCGCTGGCCGACGACGACCAGCTCCGCCGTAGCCTGGCGGAGCACCTGCGCAGGCTGCGGGTCCGGTTGCGCTACGGCCTGCCCGTCAGCAATCCGCTCGCACACGAAGTCCGCGAGCGATACCCGGACGTGTATGAGGCCGCAACCCGGATCGCCGCCGAGGTCGCGCCGCTCGGCGATACCGGCGTCCCCGCCGACGAGATCGGCTTCCTGACGATGTACCTCGCGGGCTCCCTCGAACGGAACCGCCTTCGGCCGAAGATCCGCGTCACCGTCGTCTGCCCGGCCGGGATGGCGACGGCGTGGATCCTCGTTTCGCGACTGCTGGCGGTCTTTCCGCAGGTCGATGTAACGAGAGTGGTCTCGAAGACCGCCTTCGAGCGCGGGCCCGACGGCATCGCGACCGACGTCGTGGTCAGCACGGTCCCGATCGAGGAGGACGCCGACGGCGTCCCAGCCGTCGTGGTCAGCCCGCTCCTCCGCGAGCGCGACATCAGGCGCCTCAGCCGGTTGCTGGGAGAACCGACACACTGACTCGACGGTCGAAATTGTCATAAGTCGGTGCGGCCACATTGGGGACTTGTTGTGACGCGGATGCCGCGCGGATCATGCCGCCCTGTACAACCCGGAGAGGATGTACAACCCGGAGTGGAGGGTAAGGCTCGTGCAGGAGCGGATCCAACGGCTGGGCGGCAACCTTGCCGCCATCGTCATCCCCAACATCGCGGCCTTCATCGCGTGGGGACTGATCACCGCGTTCGTGATCCCGACCGGCTGGACCCCGAACGAGACGCTGGCCAAGCTGGTCGGCCCGATGATCACCTACCTGCTTCCGTTGTTGCTCGGCTACACGGGAGGCAAGCTCGTCTACGGGCATCGTGGTGGCGTCGTCGGGGCAGTGGTGACCGCCGGAATCATCGTGGGCTCGTCAGTCCCGATGTTCCTCGGCGCGATGATCGTCGGCCCCCTCGGCGGGTACCTCATCAAGAAGTTCGACGAGGCGTTTGCCGAGCGCGTTCCGATGGGCTTCGAGATGTTGATGAACAACTTCTCGGCCGGCATCCTCGGCGCGCTGCTTGCCATCGGCGGCGTGCTCGCCATCGGGCCGCTCCTGACGTCGTTCTCGAATGCCCTGGGGGACTTCGTTCACGGCCTGATCAGCGCCGGCCTTCTGCCACTGGCCGACATCCCGATCGAAGTCGGGAAGGTGCTCTTCCTGAACAACGCCATCAACCACGGCGTCCTTGCGCCGCTGGGTGTCGCGGATGCGGCGAAGAACGGCCGCGCGATCGAGTTCCTGCTGGAGACCAATCCGGGCCCGGGCCTTGGGCTGCTGCTCTCGTTCGCGTTCTTCGGCAAGGGACTTGCGAAGCTGTCAGCGCCGGGCGCGATCGTGATCCACTTTTTCGGTGGCATCCATGAGATCTACTTCCCGTACGTCCTGTCCCACCCGATCATGATCCTGGCCATGTGGGCGGGTGGCATCTCGGCCGACATCGTCTTCGTGACCACGAACGCCGGCCTTGTCGCGACCCCCTCGCCGGGCAGCATCTTTGCCTATCTCGCCGTCACCCCACCCGGCCAGCACATTCCGGTGCTGAGCGGCGTGGCGGTCGGAGCGATCGTCTCGTTCGCCGTCGGATCGGTCATCCTGCGGTTCGTGCCGGTCAAGGAGGAGGAGGGCGAAGAGGCCCAGGCTCCTTCCCCGGTCGTGACGCCGACGCCGCAGCCGGCCTGAGCCTTCGAGTCCCTCGGCCACCGGCCGGCGGCCCTCTTGCCGGCCGGTGGCACCCTCCCTGGAGATCAGCATGGTCGTGAAGCGCGCCGCCGACGTGAAGCTCGTCGTGTTCGTCTGTGAGGCGGGGATGGGCTCGAGCCTCATCGGGGCGAACCAGCTCAAGAGGCGGATCAAGGATCTCGGCCTCGACGTCCGCGTGATCCACTCACCGGTGAACGAGATCCCGCCCAATACGGACGTGGTCGTCTCGCATCAGGGACTGTCCGAGCGAGCCCGCAAGGCCGCCCCCAACGCTGTGGTCCTCTCGTTCAAGAACTTCCTGAACAACAGCGCGTCGGAGTATCTGCTTCGGAGCCTCGCAGCCGGCGAGGACGTCGCCGAACCGCTGGCATCCTGATGGCGACCGAGGTCCTGTCGGCCTCAGCCGTCGTCGTCGGCGCCAGCGCTCCGGACCAGACGGCAGCCATCGATCTCGTCGGATCGATACTCGTCGCCGAGGGATGCGTCACGCCCGACTACGTGACCGAGATGCGCGAGCGAGAGCGGATCGTCTCGACGTACCTCGGAAACGGGATCGCGCTGCCCCACGGCACGAACGAGGCGCGGAGCGCCGTGCTGCGCACGGGCCTGGCGGTCGCCCAGTTCCCGGAAGGAGTCCCTTGGGGAGAGGAGCCCGCATATCTCGTGATCGGACTCGCCGCGACGTCCGAAGAGCACATCGAGGTCCTGTCGCGACTCGCCAACATCCTCGGCGACGAGGAGCTCTGCCGTCGTCTGGCGACAACTCCAGATGCCGCGGAGATCCACCGAACGCTGACGGCGGATGGCGTGGCGCCCCCAGGCAACGGCCATCCGCCAAAAAACGATGAGATCGTGGCGACCGTCACGATCACCAATCCGGCCGGGCTGCACGCACGGCCGGCCGCGACGCTCGTCGACCGGATCAGGGGCTTCGACGCCGAGATCGTCATCGAGGCCAACGGCCGCCGTGCCAATGCGCGGAGCATGACGGCACTGCTCAGCCTGGGCGCGGCAGTTGGCGACGGCGTGCGCGTGGTGGCCCGCGGGCCGGGTGCGGATGGGGCGACAGACGCCGTCATCGCCGTCCTGACCAACCGGCCGGAGGCCTGACATGGCGCGTCTCGATCGCGATGGCCTCCTGAACGCGATTTCCACGTCGCTGAAGGCCGGTCCCGACCCGGATGGCGTCGCCGACCTGGTCGCGTCGCAAGGCCGGATCAACGTGGCGGCCACCGGCGCCGAGATCGGGCCGGCCATCAAGCGGCTCGCCCCGCTGCCCGGCTACCGCTGGATCGCGATCAACGGCGGCGACCTGTTCGCCGCGAACCCGCTGACGATCGGCACGAAGGTGGGGATCATCGACCACACGGGGCGGGTTCTCAAGAACGCCGACCTTCCTCGTCCGAAGTAACGCGTCCGACGTGATCGCGGTCGAAGATCGCTACGCCGCCTACCAGGCGGTGCCGGCGAGGCTACCGTCGGAGACCCTGGCCTGGAACGTCTACGGCAAGGGGATCGAGGCGGTCGGCCGTGACGGCCGACCCGAGCCGGTGCCGGTCGGTCGGGCCGCGGCAGATCAGCTGTTGGTCCGGGTGGATGCCGTCGGGCTGTGCTTCTCCGACGTCAAGCTCATCCGGCTCGGCGGCGACCATCCCAAGCTGTACGGCCGCGACCTGTCGCGAGAGCCCACCCGACTCGGACACGAGGCTGCCGTCACGATCTTCGAAGTGGGCGGCACATTGGCGGACCGTTTCCGGGTCGGCCAGCGACTGGCGATCCAGCCCGACATCTACGTCGACGGGCAGAGCACGGCCTATGGCTACACGATCCCGGGCGGCCTGATCGGCTACCAGCTGATCGGCCCCGAGGTCCTCGCCGCGGACGACGGCGCATACGTCATCCCGGTCGGCGATCGCCTCGGCTACGCGGAGACCGCCTTGACCGAACCGTGGGCGTGCGTCGAAGCCGCCTACACGCAGCGGCGGCGGCTGGCGCCCGCGACCGCCGGCAGGACCTGGGTCATTGGGCGACCTGACGATGAGCGCGCCTACCGGATCGGAAACGTCCTCGACGGCGCGCGGGAGATCGTCCTGACCGACCTCCCTGACGAGCTCCTGGCGGAGATCCGTGGACGGGTTGGGGACCGGGCAAGCGTCACCGTCGTCGAGCAGGCCGAGGCGATGGGCCCATTCGACGACATCATCCTCCTCGGCCCGCGCTCGGCCGCCCTGGTGTCGAAGGCAGCCGACCTGCTCGCCTTCCGGGGCGTGCTGAATCTGGTCGCCGACGAGCCGCTCGACGGCCCGGTGGAGCTCGACATCGGCCGGCTCCACTACCACTACACCGCCTTCGTGGGGACGACCGAGCTGGACGTCTCGTCCGCGTACGGCGAGAAACGCAACCGTGCCGAGCTCCGATCCGGGGGCACGGCCGTCTTCGTCGGGGCTGCGGGCCCGATGGGCCAGATGCACATCGAGCGTGCGCTGTCGATGCCGGACGGGCCTGCTCGCCTGATCGGGATCGACCTCGACGAGGATCGCATGGCCGCCGCGGCTGCCCGCCTGCAGCCGATCGCCGCGACAAACGGTCGCGCGCTCGTGCTCCACGTGCCACAGCCAGGCGAGGCGCTCGCGTCGGTTGTCGAGGCGGAGAACGACGGGCGCCTCGCCGATGACGTCGTCGTGACGGCGCCTACGCCCAAGGCGGTCGTGGACGGATCGGAGGCGTTGTTGCCGGACGGGATGCTCGTGCTGTTCGCCGGCGTACCGGTCGGTACACGTGCTTCGCTCGATCTGACGCCGGTCTTCCAGCACGGCGCGCAGTACACGGGTACGTCCGGTTCGCGGATCGCCGACCAGCAGCGGGTGGTCGACAAGACGCTGTCCGGACTGCTTTCCCCGGGGCGTGCGCTCGGCGCGGTCGGCGGCATCGAAGCGGCGCGGGACGGCCTGCAGGCCATGGTCGACGGCCGATTCGCCGGGAAGATCGTCATCTTTCCCCAGCTGCGCGGGCTGTCACTGACGTCACTCGAGGACCTCGCCGCCGGAGACCCGGCAATCGCGGCGGCCCTCGGTCCGGGGCCGACCTGGACGCGCGGCGCAGAGGCTGTCCTCTTCGCGAAATACTGGCCCGCTCCCGACCGGTGATCGTGACCGTCACCCCGAACCCGAGCATCGATCGGACGATCGCGATCGATGCTATCGAGCGAGGCGGGCTGATCCGGGCGCGGCGCGCCACGTCCGAGGCAGCGGGCAAGGGGCTCAACGTCTCGCGCGCTCTCGCCGAACAGGGCGTCGAAACGATCGCGGTGCTGCCGCTGGCATCGGACACGGCGGCGACCTACCTCGGTTTGCTGGCCGGTGCGATTCCGCTCCGGACCGTTGCGATCCCAGGGGCGGTTCGCACGAACGTCAGCCTCGTCGAGCCCGACGGGACCGTCACGAAGGTGAACGAGCCCGGCCCGATCCTTTCCGAGGCACAGGCGGAAGCGATCCTCGCCGCTGCAACGGACGCCACCCGCGAGGGTTGGATCGTGGGTTGTGGCTCTCTGCCGCCCGGGGCGCCTCTTGACTTCTACGCGCGGCTCGCAAGGCTTGCATCCAGCGATCGCCGAATCGCCGTCGACTCGAGCGGTGAGGCGCTCGCCGCCGCGGCCAGTGCAGGAGCTTCGTTGATCAAGCCGAACCTGTCGGAGCTGGAGACCATCGCCGGACGCAAGCTGACGACGCTCGGCGAGGCGGTCGACGCGGCTTGCGAGACGGTCGCGGCCGGCGTCGGATCCGTCCTGCTGAGCGTGGGCCGCCATGGCGCCGTCTGGGTAGCTTCGGGCGGAACGGTCGTCCACGCGGAGGCAGCGGTCCCGGACGCGGCCAACAACGTCGGCGCCGGGGACGCGCTGCTCGCCGGGTTCCTCGCGCGAGGCGCGGGGGCGCCCGCGCTGTCGGAGGCCGTTGCGTGGTCGATCGCCGCCCTCCGCTCGCCGGGCACGCGCATGCTCCCGCTGACCGATGCCGATCGGCGGGCCGTGGTCGTGCACGATCGTGTCGACCGCGACAGAGTGCTGAGCGCATGACCACCGAAATCGCTCCAGGGCGAAGGGTCATCCAGGGGACGCCGGGCGCACCAGGAATCGCCCGCGGCCCATGGGCGCGTTTCGAGCCGGGCAGGGCGCCCGTGCAACGACAGATCCCTGCCGACCAGGTGGATGCCGAGGTCGGTCGACTGAGCGTCGCAGCCGAACTGGTTGCCGTCGCCGCCGAGAAGCTCGCGGAGGATGTCCGAAGTGGCGGCCACGGGGACGAGGCGGACATCTTCATCGCCCACGCCGCGATGGCCCGTGACCCGGCCCTGATCGACGCGGCCGCGAACCACATCCGGACCGGCCTGCTGGACGGGCCGGGCGCCATCCATGCGGCCTCGCGCTCGGTCGCTGACCTCCTCCTCGGCCTGGACGACGAGTTGCTTCGCGCGCGGGCAACCGACGTCGTCGACGTCGCGGACAGGATCGCGCGCGAGCTGGCCGGTGCGCCTGCCGCCGGAGTCAGCCTCACGGTGCCGTCGGTCGTGGTCGGCGAGGACCTGCCGCCATCGGTGACCGCGACGCTCCCGCGCGAGAAGATCCTGGGCCTTGCGCTCGAGGGCTCCTCGCCGACCGCGCACGCCTCGATCCTCGCTCGAGCGTACGGAATCCCTGCGGTGGTGGGCGTGAAGGGGCTGCTGGCGGCGCTCGCGGAGGCCGACGCGACCGTCGAGCTCCTGCTCGACGGATCGAGCGGGGAGATCGTCATCGCGCCCGACGCCGCCGACGTCGCGCGCTTCAAGCAGCAGGCCGGACGGGCGGAGCAGGACCGCCGGCAGGCACGCGAGGAGGCGACGCTCCCGGCACAAACGACCGACGGCACGACGATCACGCTCCTGGCCAACATCGGAACGCCGGCGGACGCGACTGAAGCGATGGAGCTCGGCGCCCGCGGCGTCGGGCTGTTCCGCACCGAGTTCCTGTTCCTCGAGCGCTCGCAGCCGCCCTCCGAGGACGAGCAGGTCGCCGCATACGGGCAGGTTGCCGATGCGTTCGCGCCGCACCCGGTGACCGTCCGCCTGCTCGACATCGGCGGCGACAAGCCCATCCCGTACCTGTCGCTACCCGCAGAGCAGAACCCCTTCCTCGGAGTTCGCGCTCTCCGCCTGACGGATACGCACCCCGACCTGTTCCTGACCCAGCTCCGTGCCTGCTACCGCGCCGCCACCCGTGGCCGCATCAAGGTGATGGCTCCGATGGTGGCCGACGCCGGCGATGCGGCAACGCTGCGCGCGCTCGCGGAACGCGCCCGCGACGAGGTCGTCGCCGCGGGGCAGGACGCGGGCGAGGTCGACCTCGGGGTCATGCTCGAGATCCCGTCGGCGGTCCTGGTCGCCGACTCCTACTTCGACGACATCGAGTTCGCCAGCCTCGGGACGAACGACCTGCTCCAGTACGCGCTGGCGGTCGATCGCGGCAACGCGGCCCTGGAGCGCTATCGCGATTCATTGCACCCGGCGCTGCTGCGGCTCGTCAAGCTGTCCGTCGATGCTGCGGCGCGCCACGGCATCGACCTGTCCGTCTGTGGAGAGATGGCGGGCGATCCGCTCGCGGCGCTCGCACTCGTCGCGCTCGGCATCCGATGTCTGAGCATGGGTGCTCACAGCCTGCCCGCGGTGCGACGCGCGATCCGTGGGGCCTCCCTCACGGAGCTCGAGCGGGCGGCCGAGGCGGCGCTCGCTGCCACAAGTGCGGCAGAGGTCAGGGCGACGTTTGCGAAGCTCGTCGATACGGCGAGCTGACTGCCTCACCCCGATGGCTGGCGCCCCTGCGCGACCCGACGGCCTAACGCGGGCGACCGGCTCGAAGCGCCTCCACAGACTTCGCCAGGCGTCGCCCTCGGGTCTCGTCGGTCTTCGCGCCTTCGAGCTGCAGCACGTGCCACGACTTGTTGCTGTAGGAGAGGGCGTCGAAGGTCGCGCGAGCCTTGGGGTCAGCATCCAGGGCAGTGCTGAGATCGGCTGGCACCGACACTTCGCGCGGCGCCGTATCGAGCTCGATGTCGACGTCGACCTCGTCGCCGCCGGCGACGCCGGCACCCACCCGATTGTCGGCATTGACGCCGACCATGTACTCGCTGCCCATGACCGCAATCGTGCTGCGGTAGGTGTAGCCGCTGATCGTCACGCGGACTGGTGGCCGCCGGCCGGCGCCCAGCGCCTCCACGACCTCATCCGGGACGCGGATGCCGGTGGCGGTCTTGCCGGCCTGCAGGATGGTCGTGTGGAACCGCATCGGTCGCCGTCAGCCGTTGAAGAACTCGGCGAGGACGGGCGCAAGCACGGCCGGATCGACGTTATGGCCCTGCCCATCGAGGAACCGGACCTGGCCGTGGGGCAGCGCGTCGGCGAGCGCCTGCGCGGTCTCGCGCATCCACGGGAAGTCGGCGCCCCCGGCGACCACCAGTGTCGGCGTGCCGATCGCCTTGGCCCACTCGAGCGGGAGCGAATAGTCGCCCATGATCGTGGCGTCGTACGCAAGCGTGTGGGCGATCTTCTCCTGGCCGGCCCAGAACGGCTGCGTTCGGGCGTACGCGACGAAGTCGGCCGGCATCCCGATCACCTTCGTCATGAAGTACTCCACCGCGTCGCCGCGGCGACCCTCCGAAATCATCCGGTCGTACTGCTCGACCTGGTCGGCCGGTGGACGCGCCTTGGGGTCCTGGATGAACGGCGGCTCCCACATCGCGAGCCTGCTGATCCGGTTGCCGAGCCGTCCGGCCGCTTCCAGTGCCAGGACGGCGCCCGAGGACGAGCCCCAGAGGAAGGCCGAGCCGCCGGCGGCAGCGACGACCGCGTCGATGTCCTCGACCTCGCGGGCAACCGCGTAGGGCAGCGTGTCGCCGCTATCGCCCCGACCGCGGCGGTCGTAGTTGTAGATGGTGAACTGAGGCGCCAGCTGCTCGGCGAGTCCGACGTTCGCCCCGCGGTCGGTCGACCCGCCGCAGACGAGGATCAAGGGCCGGCCCGAGCCGAGCTTGTCGAAGGCGATCGTCGTGCCGTCTGCCGAGGTGACCTTGTTGAGTGTGGCGTTGTCCATCGCGGTTCTCCGATCGTGGCTGGTTCTTGCTGGGTCGAGCGGCCGGCTCAGGCGAAGGCCTCGTCAAACCACGACTGCCAGGCCTGCCTGGTCGCGTCGGCGTCGATGCCGTCCAGGTAGATGTGGTGGCCGAGGAACGCCACCTTCTGGGGGGTGTGCAGGAAACGGTACAGCGCATCGTCGGTGCGCACCCCGATGATTCCTGGTGACCGGAAGTCGACCACGCCGTCGATCGGCGGCAGTCCCCTCGGAGCCGCCTGGACCCGGTCGCCCTCCTGAGGGTCGGCCGGCAGGCCGAGTGCTTTACCGAAGGCCGCCAGTGTCCGCTCGCGATCGGGTTCGTCCGGCCGCCACAGCGAGAGGACGATCGGCCGCCGTCCGCGGAAGTACTTCACGTACTGCCCGAGCTGGTGGAGGTACATGAAGTCGCCCTCGCTCAGCGAGTCGTACTCCGTTTCCCAATCGCCGCCCAGGAAGCCGCTGTGCACGAGCCGGACGAGGGTCCTGCCCCCTCGCCCCTCGATGACGTACTCCATTGCGTGCAGCGACCCGTCCGGTGCTGCGTCGCCCTTGTGCGCGAAATGCCGCGGCGGGTCCCACGCGGTGACCGTGGATCCGCCGCTGCCGGCATCGCCGAAGTCGAGGAGCACGCGGCCGCCCTCGCGAGGCTCCACCTCGTTCCCGGTCCCGAGGAACCAGCCGTCGATCCCCTTTCCGGTGGCGATCGCCTCCCAGATCTCCTCCGGGCTGGCATCGATCTCGATCTCCTTGCGGACTTCGAACGGGTGGGCCATGTCAGGACTCCTTCGTTTCCCGCGTGATGCTCGGGTGGATCGCCACGACCAGGCGATGGTCGCGGCCGCGCGCTGCCGTCTGGTCGTGGTATCTGGCCACGAGCGCCGTGACGGACTGGGCGAGCTCGTCCGCAAATGCCGCGCGATCGGCGGCGGTTGCGAAGCGGATCTCGCTGTCCATGGCGAATGTCGCGACCCGCTGGCGGGCGCGGACCCCACCGCTGATCAACGCGCCCACGTCACGCACGAGCCGAGCCGCGAGGGCGAGCAGCCAGAACGCGGACAGGCGGTCGGGCGAACGCGCAGGATCGGGCTGGACGGAGCCGAGGGCCGCCGGCGAGATCACGTATGAGGCCGCCGTAGCGCGCATGACGCGCTCGGTCACGTTGCCCTTGCGGCGCTCCTCGACGAGATCGACCAGGCCGTGCCTCTCCAGCGCCCTCAGGTGGTAGTTCACCTGCTGGCGGGGCAGGCCAACCCTCGTCGCGAGGGTGGTCGCTGAGGCGGGCTCGGCGAGCGCTGCAAGGAGGCGCGAACGGATCGGGTCCAGGGATGCCTCCGCCGCGGCGGCGTTCTCGATCACTCCCACGTCCAGCATACGACCCACTTTGCCACCGACAATATTTGTTGTCAAGACAAGATTCCTATTCGGTGGTAAGGTCCTCGCTCCGCCACTGCCGGAAGAAAGACGGAGGCGCCAGCCCCTCGCCGGCGCCACTGGTTGGACGAGGTTCGCGATGAAAACTCATCGGCGGTCTTGCCGCTACAGCCATGCGGGTCGCCTGCCCGGGCTCGCTTGTCCGCAATATCTGCACCAGCAATATTCGCGAATCGAGAGCTGTGGCCGAGGGGATCCACCGGCCTCTCGGGGCTTGTCGGTACCATGTCCGCCTTCGTCCCCGGCCCGCGCGCTTACGCGCCCGTGCCGCTGAGCCGCGCGAACCACACCGTGTTCAAGGGGGAAGCCCATGACTGAACTCGTTCTCGATCCAACCGTCGGCGATTCCACCAGCGGTGCCCCGGCTGACCTGGGCGCCCGGCTCGAGGCGCATCGCATTGAGCTCACCGGGCATTGCTACCGGATGCTCGGCTCGGCGTTCGAGGCGGAGGATGCGGTGCAGGAGACCTTCGTCCGGGCCTGGCGCGCCTACGACCAGTTCGAGGGCCGAGCGGCCCTTCGCTCCTGGCTCTACCGCATCGCGACGAACGTTTGCATCGACATGCTGAGCAGCCCGCAGCGTCGGGCCCGGCCGATGGACCTGGGTGGGCCCGGAACGGCCGACGGCCCGCTCGGCACGCCGCTTGTAGAGAACGCCTGGATCGAGCCCGTCCCCGACAGCCGCACGGTTCCGACCGCCGGCGATCCGGCCGAGCTTGCAGTGGCCCGCGAGAGCATCCGCCTCGCGTTCGTGGCCGCGCTCCAGCGATTGCCGGCTCGGCAGCGTGCGGTCCTGATCCTCCGCGAGGTCCTGCACTGGAGGGCCGACGAGGTCGCCGAGCTGCTGGAGACCACGGTCGCCTCGGTCAACAGCGCCCTGCAGCGCGCCCGGGCCACGCTGGCCTCCCGGAACGAGGCCATCCAGCACTCGCCCGGCAACGACACAGGTGACGCGTCCGAGGCGCTGAGCGACGAGGACCGAAAGCTGCTGGCCCGCTACGTCGATGCGTTCGAGCGCTACGACATGGACGCGTTGACGTCGCTGCTTCGCGAAGACGCCGTGTGGAACATGCCGCCCTACGAGCTGTGGCTCCAGACGCACCTCGACATCCGCCGCTGGTGCCTTGGGCCGGGCATCGGTTGCCGCGGCTCGCGGCTCATCCCGACGATGGCGAACGGCTCGCCGGCTTTCGGCCAGTTCAAGCCCGCACCTGACGGGGGCCTCGAGCCGTGGTCGCTGCAGGTACTCGAGATCTCAGGTGGCGAGATCACCGGCATCACGTTCTTCCTGGACACCGCCCGGTTCTTTCCCTTGTTCGGTTTGCCGTCCCGCCTCGACCTGCCGTCCCGCCTCGAGAGCTGAAAGCGCTGCCGTCCGGAGCACATCGCCGAGCCCGGTCAGAGTGAGCAGCTCCCGGAGATCGGGCGACGTACCGCGCAGGCAGACCCGCCGATCGAGCCGCCGTGCGGAGAGCGCCAGGCGGGCCAGGGTGTTGATCGTTCCGAGGTCAGGCCGAAGGAGCGCGCCCACGTCGCACTCGATGAAGCTGTCGTCGAAGCGCACCTGCAGGCACGGATAGATGGCCGCGACGGCATCGGCGGCGTCGGCCTCCTGGTGGGTCAAGGACCCTCCTTTCCACACGTTGACTGCCCGGCGGCTGCAAATTCATCGACCGGTAACGCGCCGATGAATTCAGGGACCTCGAGGGGTCATACGGTCGAAACAGACGATCGACAGGAGCTTCTCGTGCAGACGTCACCAGCCCGCCCCTCCGCCGTCTCGATCCCCGAACTGCGCGCCGCAGTCAGGGGGCGCGTGATCGCGCCCGGGGATCCCGAATACGACACCGCCCGATCCCTGTTCTATGGCGGCATGGACCGCCATCCCGCCGCGCTCGTCCGCGTCGCCGACAGCGCGGACGTGTCCCGCGTCGTGACTCTCGCCCGCGACTCAGGATCGGACCTGGCCGTGCGGAGCGGCGGCCACAGCTCGGTCGGCCACAGCGTCTGGGACAGCTCGATCGTGGTCGATCTGGCCGAGCTCAAGGGACTCGACATCGACCCGAGCGCGCGGACGGCGTGGGCCGGGACCGGTCTGACGGCCGTCGAGTACAGCACCTCCGCCGCGGCCCACGGACTCGGCACGGGATTCGGCGACACAGGCTCGGTGGGCATCGGCGGGATCACGCTCGGCGGCGGGGTCGGCTACCTCGCCCGCAAGCACGGCCTGACGATCGATTCGCTGCTGGCGGCAGACGTGGTCACCGCGGACGGCCAGCTCCTGCGAACGGACGCAGACAACCACCCCGATCTGTTCTGGGCGATCCGCGGAGGCGGTGGCAACTTCGGCGTGGCGACGCGCTTCCAGTACCGGCTGCACGACGTCAGCGGGTTCGTCGGCGGGATGCTGATGCTGCCGGCCGATGCGAACGTCGTGGCGTCCTTCATCGAGGCGGCTGAGGCCGCGCCTGAGGAGCTGACGACGATCGCCAACGTCATGCCGGCGCCGCCGATGCCTTTCCTGCCCGCGGAACACTACGGGCGGCTGGTCGTGATGGCACTCATGGCGTGGACGGGCAACCCGGAGGCCGGCAACCGGGCGATGGCGCCATTCCGGGCGCTCGCCGAGCCCATCGTCGACATGGTCCAGGCCATGCCCTATCCGCAGATCTACCCGCCCGAGGACGTGTCGTACCACCCGACGGCCGTGGGAAGGACGATGTTCGTCGACTCGATGGACCGCGACGTGGCGGCGACGATCGTCGACTATCTCGAAGGTTCTGACGCATCGCTGCGGGCTACCCAGCTGCGCGTCCTGGGCGGCGCGGTGTCCCGTGTGCCCGCCGGTGCGACGGCCTACGCTCATCGGGCGAGCCGGATCATGGTCAACCTCGCAGCGTTCTACGAGGGCCCGGAGGATCGCGGGGTTCGGGATGCCTGGGTCGCACGATTCGCGGCCGCGCTGCGCCAGGGAGACGAGGGGGCCTACGTCAATTTCCTGAACGACGAGGGCGGGGATCGGGTGCGTGCGGCGTATCCGGGCGCCACCTGGGATCGCCTGTCCGCGATCAAGGCCCGGTACGATCCCACCAACCTGTTTCACCTGAACCAGAACATCCCGCCGGCCTCAATGGCCGCGCGGTGAAAGGGGGGCTTGAGATAGCAGCCGTCGCAAACGGCCACGCGATCAGCGCCGAGGGGCTGGTCAAGGTCTATCGTTCCAGGAAGAGTGAGGTGCGGGCCCTCGACGGTCTCGACCTGGCCGTCGACTACGGCACGGTGCTCGGACTTCTCGGGCCGAACGGCGCCGGCAAGACGACCGCGGTCCGCATCCTGACGACCCTCCTGCGGCCCGACGCCGGCCGGGCCAGCGTGGCCGGACTCGACGTCGTCCGGGACGCGCAGGCCCTCCGCTGCCAGATCGGCCTGTCCGGGCAGTACGCGGCGGTGGACGACAACCTGACCGGCCGCGAAAACCTGTGGCTGTTCGGGCGGCTCTACCAGCTGCCGTCATCGGACGCGCGGATGCGTGCCGACGACCTGCTCGAACGCTTCGAGCTGTCCGACGCGGCCGACCGGACCGTCAAGACGTACTCGGGCGGCATGCGCAGGCGACTCGACCTGGCCAGCGCCCTGATCGGCCGGCCGCGGCTGCTGTTTCTCGACGAGCCGACCACGGGTCTCGACCCGCGCAGCCGGCTCGGGATGTGGGACGTGATTCGAGGCCTCGTCCGGGAGGGAGTGACGCTTCTCCTCACGACGCAGTACCTCGAGGAGGCGGACGAGCTGGCCGACACGATCGCGGTCGTCGACCACGGCCGGATCATCGCGCGAGGAACCGCGGACGAGCTCAAGTCACAGGTCGGAGGCGAGCGGATCGAGGTCGTGGTCCACGACCCGGGGGCGATGACGCGCGCCGGCGAGCTGCTGAGCGGCGACCATGGCGGCGACGTCAACATGGACCAGCACACGCGGCGCCTCACCGTGCCTGCCCACCGCGGCGTGGACGGTCTTGTTCAGGTCGTGCGCGACTTCGACGGGGCGGGGATCAAGATCGACGACATCGCACTCCGGCGGCCGACCCTCGACGACGTGTTCCTGTCGCTCACGGGGCACGCGGTGGAGCGTGCCGAGGCCGAGGAGGATGGGACAAGCGCGGCGGCGCCCGCTGCCGCGGGGAGGACGACATGACCGCCACGGGACTGCGCACCCTTGCTCCGGCGGGCGGCGGCCTGCGTCAGACGCTGGCCGACAGCCTGATCGTGGCCTGGCGGAACCTGAAGCGCGTCCCGCGGATCCCGGAGCTGGCGATCTTCGCGATCCTCCAATCGATCATGTTCGTGCTGCTGTTCGCGTTCGTGTTCGGCGGGGCGATCCCTCTGCCGGGCGGCGGCAACTATCGCGAATACCTGATGCCGGGCATCTTCGCCCAGACGATCGTGTTCGCCTCGGCGACCACCGCGATCGGCGTGACCGAGGACCTGCACAAGGGGATCCTCGACCGGTTCCGGTCACTGCCCATGGCGCGCGCCGCGTTCCTCGCCGGGCGAACGGTGTCGGACGTGGTCTACAACGCCGGGATCCTGGTCGTGCTCATGCTGTCCGGCCTGGTGGTCGGCTGGACGGTGCACACCGGCCTGGCGAACCTGCTCGCCGGCGTGGGGCTGCTGCTGATGTTCGTCTTCGCCATGTCGTGGATCGGCGTCTGGCTCGGCCTCGGCGTGCCGTCGGTCGAGGTGGCACAGCAGGTCGCGTTCACGGTCCTGTTCCCGATCACCTTCGTCTCGAACGTCTTCGTTCCCCCGCAGACGCTGCCGAGCTGGCTGCAGCCCGTCGCCGAATGGAATCCGACCAGCACGCTGACCGCCTCGCTCCGGGAGCTGTGGGGCAACCCGAACCCGTATGCCTCGACGGCCTTCCCGTCGCAGTACCCCGTCCTGGTGACCGTCGCCTGGTTCGTGGTGATCGTGGCGGTCTTTGCGCCACTGGCGGTCCGCCGCTATCGCTCGATGAGCCGCTGAAGGCACCGATCGACTGGGTTGACATCTCCCGGCCTGGCCCGTGGCCCGCGTCAGTCCCGGGTCGCAAGCTCCGCTTCTGCCGCACTGGCCGTCTCGCCCGGTCCGACGTCCGTGATCGGATCCGACGGGGCGTGCTCCCGCCGCGCGAGGACGACGAATGGCAACGCGAGCGCCTGGATCGCCGCCGAGACCACGTATGACGGGCCGTAGCCGCTGACGTCGGCGACCCGGCCGAGGACCGGCTGGGCGACGACGCCTCCCGCCGAACCCATGAGGTTGTCGAACGAGAGCACGGTCGCCCGCTGTTCGGACGGGATGACGCCGTTCACGAAGGCCTGCCGGAGCGGGGCCTCGACGGCAAACACGAACGCCCACCCCGCGAGGAGCAGGAGCGCGATCGGGAAGCTGCGCGTCAGGCCGAGGACCACCAGCAAGCCAACGTTGAGCGTCGTCCCGAGGATCAACGCGGTGGTCCGCCGGCCGAACAGCCGCCGGATGCGTGAGACCGCCAGCCCTCCGACGATCTGGACGCCTGCCACGATCGCGGCCGCGAGACCGGCGACGCCGTACGCCGTCCGGTCTCCGTACAGCTCCAGCAGGTACGGCTGCGACGCGTAGAAGACATAGATCCCCGTTCCGAAGCTGAACGGCGCGGCGAGCATCAGCCAGCGAACCGGCGGATTGCGTAACCCGCCGTCGACGGCGCCGCGCACCACGTTGCGGACCGCCGTCACCGGACCGAGATCGCGCTGAGGTGTGAACCCGAGGTCGTGCATAAATCGAAAGGCGACGAGCAGCGTCACGCCGAGCATCGCTGCCCTGATCAGGTAGGGCACCCCGAGGTTGGTGGCCTGCGCCACGACGCCGCCGGCCACCGTCCCGAACAGCATCGCGGCGCCGCTGACGGTCTGCGCTCGGCCGAACACGTGCTCGAGATGGCCGGTGAAGCCGGTTGCCGTCAGTGCATCGACCAGCCAGGCCTCCGTGGCCCCGGAGAAGAACGTGAAGCCCAGGCCCAGGAGGATGGATGCGATCGCCCAGCCCCAGAGCGGCGCATGGACCTGCCACATGAGCAGGTAGAGAAGGGTGGACACGAGCAGCGTCGCGGCACCGAGCAGGTAGGAGAAGCGCCGGCCACGCGTGTCGGCCACGACGCCGGTCGGCACCTCGAAGACGACCTGGCCGACCGTGAAGAAGGCGTTGGCGGCGAAGGCCTCCGCGTTGTTCAGGCCTGCGTCGAGCAGGAAGATCGTGTTGATGCCCCAGATGAAGGACGACGCGAGCGTCGTCAGGAGCGTCAGTCCGAGGTACGTCCGCTCGACTCGCTCGGCAGGATCACTCACGCGCCGGGCTGGTGCGGCCGGAGTGCCGTCACGCGGTCTTCAACAGATACGGAGTGAGCCTGACGGTCAGGTCGGGCTTGGGCATGGCACCGACGATGCGGTCGACCACCCGCCCGCTCTTCAGGACCATCAGCGTGGGGATGCTCCGCGCGTCGAACTGCTGGGCGAGCATCGGGTTCTCGTCGACATTGACCTTCACGATCTTGAGACGGCCCGCGAAGTCGCGCGCGAGCTCCTCCAGGATCGGCGAGACGAACCGGCACGGCCCACACCACGGCGCCCACAGGTCGACGACGACCGCCACGGCGGCGTCCGCCTCAACAGGAAACGTCTGGTCCGTCGCGTCGACGACCCACGGCAGCGGCTTGCCGCAGACGCTGCAGTGCGGCGCGCCACGATTGCTCGGCCGGATCCGGTTGCGCGCTCCGCAGTTGGCGCAGGTCAGAATCGATACCGGTCCGATGCTCGAGCTCGCGGATGGGGCGCCGGGTGTCTGCCCAGCGCTTTTCTCGTTCGAAGAGGTGCCTTCAGCTGTCATCCGGCCTTGCCCGCTCCTTCAGCTGCAAGTGTGCCCGAAGGGCCGCGAACAGGTCTCTCTTCGGGCGCCAAGCCGCTGCCCTGAATTGAAATCCCAGGCTCGGCCCTGGTTATGTGGCCGTGAGCCTGGATCCATAGCGTGGATCCATAGCGTGGACCTGACATCCGAAAGGAGACGCCATGCCGGCCAGGACCGAGAGACAGCGCAAGTTCATGGGCGCCGAGCTGCAGCGCAAACGCGAAGGCAAGAAGACCAAGACGGGTATGAGCGAGAAAGAGCTCGAGAAGTTCGCGAGCAAGAGCAAGAAGAAGAGCTGATCGGGCTCTGGCAAGTCTCACACTGACCGCGCTCGGCTGACCGCGCTCGGCTGACCGGGCTAGCCCCGACCTCAGCCCACCGCGAAGGTGGGAGCTGGTGCCTCCCCTTGAGTCAACGACCGGAACTCCGTCTCGCACAGGGCCTTGAAGTTGGCATGGGCGTAGTCCGCGTCACGCTGCACCGCTCGCTCGACGAACAGGCGATCCACCAGGCGACCGAGGATGAGCGTCGGCACGTCATAGTCGCCGTCCACGTCGATTCTCGTCTCAGCTGGCCCCAGGGCCGTGAACGTCGTCGCGTACCACAGCCGGATCCCGCCCCCCTGCGCCTCCACGCGCAAATAGGTTGGCCGCTCGGCATCGACCACCCTGAACCGACCTTTCACATGGATTCCCAGGACCTTGTAGCGGGCCAGGTACTCGTTCCCGGCCAGCTCCGAACGTGACTCGAGTGGCGTCACGCTGATCGCGGTTTGCCACTCGGGGATGCGCGCGGCTTCCACATACAGGTCGAACACCTGCTCGATCGGGGCCGAGATCAGCACGGTCGCGGCGAGCCTCGAGCGATAGCCGTGCCGTGTCACGTACCACACGGGCTGCGCCTCGACGCCGAGCTCGGCGAGCGGATCACGCGGTCGAACGACGGCCGTCGGGAATCGACGACGAAGCCGGCGTTCGAGCGTCTCGCGAGCGTCGTCGGTATCGCCGCGGTCGCTCAGTGCCGCGAGGAGCTCCGAGGCGTGCTCGCTGAATTCCGCGTCTGCGGACGGAATACAAACCAGGCGAGGTTGACGGTCCAACTCCACCCCTCGTGGATCAGCCGTCGGATTCTACGGCGGATGGCGGTGAGCCGGCGATAGGAGCTTCTGGCTAACCGGAAGTCAACGGTTTTGCTATCGCCCTGCCCACACCCCCACCGGGGTGAAGGTCATCGGGACGTCCACCAGGATGAGCTCGCTGGCTTCGTCGGCCCTGATCCTGATCCCCTCTTCCTCGGTTACCTTGGCGGCATCCCCGGTGCTCAGCTGCTCACTTCCGAGCGACGCGCGGCCGTTGATCACGTACACGTACGCACCGCGATCCGGGCCGAGGGAATGACTCACCTCGACGCCGCGGTCCAGCGATGCCACGAATACGCTCGCGTTCTGGTGGACCTTGACGACCGGCCCACCTTCCGGCCCAATCACCTTGAGCAGCCCGTTCGCGCGATCCTCCCGAGGGAAGACGCGCTGCTCGACACCTGGCGGCAGGCCGGGCGCGTCGGGCAGGATCCAGATCTGGATGAAGCGCATCGGCTCCGTCTCCGAGGCGTTCTGCTCCGAATGCCACGCGCCCGACCCGAGCGTCATGCGCTGGACCGATCCGGCGGGAAGCGGCCCCGGGGCCCCGCCGACGTTGTCCTCGTGGCGGAACAGGCCCTCGACGACGTAGGTCAGGCCCTCGACGTCCCGGTGCGGATGCAGCGGCCAGACGGCACCGGGGATCAGCCGGTCGTCGTTGAATACTCGCATCGCCCCGAAGCTGTCGTTTTCCGGGTCTCGGTAGGTGTCGAACGAGAAGTGCCACCGAGCCCTGAACCAGTCGCCTTTGACGTCGTAGATCTCGGCATCGCGGCGGATCGTGATCATGCCATCAGCCCTCCGGGCGCCATACCGCCTACCGTACCGCCTCTCGCGGAAAACGCGATGGCGGCGCTTCTTGCGCCGCCATCGCAACCCCCTGTCCCGGAACATGGATCCGGCGTGGGCCGGACTACATGTTCGGGCAGTTGGCGTGCTGACTCGGTGCTGTCGAGCCGCCCGACCCGTTCGATGCGCCACTCGAGGCGCTCGGCGCGGCCGACGCCGACGGATCGGGACTCGCCGCGCTGACCAGCGCTGCGCCGCCCGCGGCCATGAGGCCGAGTGCGAGCAGGAAGGTCGCGACGAGCTTCTTAGGTCCCGACAGGACCTGGTCATTCCGGCGGGGCTCCGCCGGAGCATCCGCCTCCGGATGCTCGATTGGTTCCATAGACATCCCTTTCGTGTGATGGCGTTTCCCGTTGCTGACTGACGGTTTCAGCACATAGGCGCGGCTCCCGATTGGGGTTGGACGAGAGCCCGAGCGTTCCGCCGCCTCACTCATGTCACGCAGTGTGTCCCCGGGAGCCTGTCGGTTCGGTTACGTCAGGCGGCGCCGATCCGGTACACGGTCCCGCTCGTCCAGTCGCCGACGTACAGCGCTCCGTCCGGGCCGAGCGCCACCGCCACCGGGTTCTGGAGCCGGGCGAGAAACGTGCTTGCTGCCGTGCTGGCATACCCGGAACTGCCCTTCTCGAGCGGCACCCGCAGCACCTTGCCTGTCGCCCACTCGGCGATAACGGCTGCGTTGCCGACCGACGAGCCGAGCTGCCCGGTCACGATCGCAACGCCACTGACCGCGGCATGCTTATCGAGCACCGCGACCGGCGATGGAGCGCCGTCGCACGCGCTGCCGCCCTGCCCGTAGCAGTCGGGAAATTGCCAGTCCTGGCCTGGTCCGACGACCGCGAGCCAGTCCCCCGGAGTGGCGTCTCCGAGGTCGTCGCGCTGGTTCATCGTCACGAACAGGTCGCTCGCCCCCGGATACCACGCCAGCCCGACGGGGGCCCGGATGCCGGTCGCGTCCACCCGCAGGTCACCGCCGTCCGGCCGGAATGACACGACGCTCGCCGACCAGGGCGAGCTCCCGACAGCGTTGTTCGACGCAGCTGAGATCCCCATCCAGATCCGGCCGTCCGGCGCGAGCGCGATCCCGTTCACCTCGCCGGTCGCGGATGGCAGCGCGACGACCGTGCGTCGCCCGGCGAACGCGCTCCCATCGAAGCCGGAGTAGGCAACGACGCCGCCCTTCGAGCTCACGTACAGCGACCCGTCGAGCCAGAGCAGGCCGAGCGGGGTGTGAAGGCCGCCCATCACCTTGACCGGCTTCGCACCGGCCGATGCGACGAGGTAGACGCCGTCGACTCCGCTGTCGCCGTATTCGGCAGTCGCCACCCACAGCCGGCCGGTCGAATCGAACGCGAACGCGGCCGCGTGCTGCAGCCCGATCGCGTACACCGTCGCTGTGAGCCCTGACGGTCCCTCGAGCCCGTTGCCAATCGCGACGAGCGAGCCCTGGCCGGTCGAGGCCGGCGACGACAGCGTGGCCGCGGAACTGTGAGCGGCCGCCGAACCCCCGCAGCTCGCGACGAAGGGCGCGACGACAAGGATCGCTGCGAGCCGCCCTCGGATCACGTCCGCTAGCTCTTCGTGAAGAAGAGCTGCAGCTCCATCGTGCCCTGGTCGGCGATCGACAGGACGATGAATGAGTTGGGCTTCTGGATGCCGTAGTCCGCGAAAACGATCGGAAGCGAGCCGGTCACCTCGATCACCGAACCAGTGAGACGTGCCGTGAGCGGGATCTGGACTTCCTTCGTCACGCCGTGGAGTGTGAGATTGCCGGTTGCGGTCACCTCGACCGTCTGGCCGTCGGCCGGCACGGAGGTGACCTCGACGGGCGACGTGAGCGTGAACGTGGCGGTCGGGTACGTGCCTGTCTCGATGCCCTGCCGCCGGAGCTGTCCGTCGCGCCGCGAGTCATCGCTCTGGAGCGTCGCGAGATCCGCCGTGATCGTTGCAGTTGTCAGCTTCGTCCCGGAGATCGTCAAGGTTCCGCTCACGTTCGGAGTGCGGCCGACGGCGACGTTTCCGCCGATTGTCGCCAGCTGCTCCTGCACGCGGTAGCCGACGAACGAGCTCGTGTTGTCCGCGAACGACCCGATCGACGTGTCCACCTTCCAGGTCCCGTCGACGCCGCCTGCCAACGGCTGCTGTGCGGCAGCCCCCGAGGGAACCGGCGCCAGCGACGCCTGCGCGACCGACGCCGGCGCCGCAGGACGAAGGAACAGGTACCAGAAACCGTATCCGCCACCCGCGACGGCCGCGGCCAGCGCGACAGCCACCGCGCCGATCAGCCAGCTCCTGCGGCGCGACAGCCCGACCGTCGCGCTCGCTCGTTCAGTCATCCTTCAGCCTCCGGCCGTCCTGCACTCAGAAGAGCGACAGGGCGCCTGCCGCGCCACGATGCTCGCAAGGAGACCTGTCGGAAGGGTTACGCGGCGCGCAAGCCGAGACCCCGCCGGACTCGTCGTCCCGCGGGGTCTCCGTTCGGTGGCTGGAAATTCGGGCTCAGCCCTGGCCGGTCCTTCGGGCTCAGCCCTGGTCGGTCGTTCCGGCTCCCGTGCCGCTCGATACCGTGTCCGCCGGCGGCTTGTCCCAGCCCTGGCTGCCGATGTCGCTCTTGGCAACCGAGAGCTCGACTCGGTGCTCCTCGATGTCGTCGACGGCGGACGCCGGGATGTAGTAGTCCTTCGAGAAGATGCCGCCCGTCTTGACGTGGACGGAGTTCGACTCGATCGAGACGACGTCACCCACCTTCTCGCCCTGGGAGTCCCAGACTTCCCAGCCGGGCTGGATCCCGTGGATATCGGGCATGTTCATGAACAACCTCCCTGTGCCTCTGTCGGTTTCCCATGCGCGGACAGGCGGCTGCGACAGCGCTGTCTCCACTGGCCTCTCAGATGCGTTACATCGCCCTTGCGTCGTGCTCGTCGAGGCATTCGAAGACTCCGCGAAAGAGGTCGATCCCGTCGCGCCGTGCGAGACGGAAATGAAACACGTCGGGTGCAGTCCGCCAGGCCAGTGCCACCAGCTCGTCGCCGGGCTCGGCGGGCAGCAGGTACTCCAGCCGGTACGCCCGCGGGATCGACGCCAGGGCGGGCAACCCGCCGTCGATACCGGATAGCCCCTCCTCGAGGTGATCCAGGTAGATCGCGTTGTTGACGTGGCCCAGACCTCCGGGGCGAGCCGCGTCGGGTTGAACGAAGGCGCTGGATGCGTGACGAACGCGCCGAACTCGCTCGGAACGCGGACGGGCGCCCCGCGTCGGTCCGTGATCACCCAGTCGGTGTGGGCCCAGGCGGCCAATTCCCCGGCAGGCGTCCGGAACTCGGTCCGGCGGCGTGCCCAGACTTTCCGATACCCAACCACCTCGGTGCTGACCGCGAGCTCACGCCCGGGCGGCACGGCCTGGAGGACCCGGAGCTCGACGCCACGAACGAGCCACGCGAGCCCTCGTTCGGCGTACCACGCCCGTGTGAATCCCAGCCGTTCGGAGTGAACCCACGCGACGTCCTGCGCCCAGCGCAGCAGGGTGGAGGTTCGTACCAGGCCGTCCGGGTTGGCCTCGTCGAAGCGGACGCGGTACGGGAGGCTCTCTCTTGTTTGGGCGACAGATCCCGGCTCGGTCTGTGTCTCGGCCACGCGCGCAGCGTACGCGTTGTCGGCCGCTCGTCCGCCCGGCGGGCGATCGCGCCTCAGGGATGGCTGAGGTGCCCGCTCCGCTTGGTGGCGACCCGCCCAGCTCGCCGCAGACCGCCGAATCGTCCGCGGTTCGACGCTTCGTCGGGCTGGAGCGCCCGCTGTCCGCGTTCGTGCAGCGCGATGAGGCGGTCCCGCTGGCCCTCGTTCCACGCCGTCGAGTAGGCCTGCGTCGCTCCCCGGCGAATCTCCGCGGCGACCTCGCGCCGGCCGCGGCGCTCGAGCAGGTCGACCGTATCGAGGACGGCCCGGTAGAGCGCCGGCAGGTCCTTGTCGGGAGCGAACTGGGACTCCATCACGTTGACTGTGCGCCCCGCCGAGCGTCGTGGCGATAGTCGTCTCGTACGATCGGCTAGGTCCGATATGGCCACCCGGTGCTCAGACGGGCACGGACACCGGCCTCGGGGACGGGCGGATCGCGCGACAATCGTGGCGTGACCTGCGTTGGATGCGGGCGCGAGGCGAGGCCGCGGCGACCTCCCTGACCACGGTCCGGAAGGCGATTCGCCGCCAGTCGGCCTGCCGCTCGACGCTGCCGATATCGGCGACCGGCGTGTAGTCGAGCGTCGTCGCACCGTCGGGCGCCTCGAGCCGATGACCGGGAGGCCCGCCCGGGACGTAGTAGACGTCACCCGCGGACAGAAGCTCGAGATCGTTCTCCCAGTGGATCCCCACGTTTCCCGAGAGGACGACCCCCCAGTGGGGGAGGTCACACCAGTCGCTGGCGTAGCCGCTCGAGCTCCCGAAGATCGTTCGCGAACACACCCAGGCTCCCATGACGGCCAGCTCGACGGCGACGTCGCCGGGCGAGCTGGTGTAGTGCTTTGCGCCACCCAGGCGAATCATGGAGGGGAGCGAGGGAGGGGCGGGTGGCCGGCGGACAATCTCGAAGCCCTGCCCGCGGAGCGAGTCCTCGGTGACGTCGAGATCGGGCGGCACGGGCACGAACCCCGCGATGGCGCTCGGACCGTCGCCCCGGAAGCGATGCGCCGGCTTGCCCGGCCGGACGTAGAAGGCGGTTCCTGCCTGGAAGGACTCGCTTCTCCGACCCGCCGCCAGCGACACCTCGCCTTTCAGGACAATGCCCCAGTGCTCCTGCTCGCAGGCGTCCTCGAGACTCGTGCCCTGCGAGCCGGTTTGGGGCAGCTCCGCGAGCGCGAACGCGACGGGACCGATCAGCGCGTAGCGGGTCAGGAAGCCCTCCCGCCGGACGGCCCCAAGTTCGCGGGGTGACAGCCGAATGGGGGTTCCCTCCTGTAGCCCTCGGGAGGTGCGCCGCGTTCGTAAACGCGGGCACGAAGTCTAGCAGCGCCTCTCAGCCGACTGTCGCGGGGGCTCGCGTCTCCTCCCGGATCTGCTCCTCGAACACGGGCAGGCTGAAGCCGAACTCGGAGCCGCCCTCAGGCCGCGTGCGAGCCCAGATCCGGCCTCCCATCGCCTCGGTCAGGATTCGGCAGACGTACAGGCCGATCCCGGCTCCGGGCTGCGAGCGGGCAGTGGACGGTGACCGGTAGAACAGCTCGAACAGCTGCTGCGGATCCTCCTCGCTGAGCCCGGGACCCTGGTCCAGCACCCGGAAGAGGACCTGGTCACCGGACATTTCGGCTTCGACGATCACTTCCGCGGCTGCGTCGGGTCCGTACTTGACGGCGTTGCCAACGAGGTTGCGGACGATCTGCTCGACGTAGGTCCGGTCACCGGCGATCGGCGGCAGGTCTCGCGCGACGTGCTCGACGAACGTGACGCCCGTGCTCGCCCGCCGCTCCGAGTCGAGAATCGTCCGCACGACGTGCTGGAGGAGCACGGGCTCCGGCTCGAGCGAAAGGCGACCCGCCTGCGCCCGGCTCAGGACGAGCAGGTCCTCGACGAGCCGGTACAGCCGCTCCGATTCGGCCTCGACGTCGCCCAGCAGCCCCTCGACCTCGGGGCTGGCCTCCGGTCGCCTCCGCCGGAGGATCTTCGTCACGCCGAAGATCGTGGTGACAGGCGTGCGCAACTCGTGCGACAGGATGCCCATGAATGCCTCCTGGGCCAGCTGCGCCTGGCGCTGCTCGGTGACGTCCCGCACGAGCATGACAGTCGAGCCCGACGTTTCGCCCTCGCCGGAGGGGACCGCCCGGTAGGCCGTCGCCTCCAGCCAGCGGAGCGGCTGCTCGGTGCGAATCTCCACCGGCCCTGAAGCCTTGCCAAGCTCCGGAAGCTCCCCTTCGAACGGGCCGAGCAGCCGGGCGAGGTCCTCGTAGCGCGCGATCGGCTCGTCAAGAAGCTCGACGACGGCCTGATTCGTCAGGACCACATCGCCTGCGTCATTGCACACGAGAACCGCCTCGCGCATCGACTCGATGATCGCCCTGAGCTCCGCGCTCCTGGCGCGCTCCGACGTGGCGAGGCGGTACAGACGGCTCTGCACTTCGATGCGCTCGCTGATGTCCCGGGCGGAGACGATGATGCGCTGCTCGCCATCCGGCAGGGTGACGCACTGCATGAAGGCTTCGACCGGGATGTCGACGCCGTCCTTGCGGCGATGCGTCGTCGGGTAGGTGCGGGCGGCTCGGCGACCGGCGACGAGCGGCGCGAGGAGCTCGCGGTAGGAAGCCTCGTCGAACTTCGGCTTGATCGCCAGTGCGGGCATGTCGATCAGTTCGGCCCGCGTGTACCCCAGTTGAGCGAGCGCGCCGTCGTTCGCGTAGCGGATTCGGAGGGTCTCGGGGTCGATCAGGATCACCGCGTCGAGGGAGGCATCGACGGTCGCGGTGAACTGCGTCGCTTCGCGAAGCAGGCTGCCGACCTGGACGGCGACGCCGAGGCGACGGCCGAGGTCGGAGGCGAACAACACGTCCGCCGGACCGAACCGATGGGCTTCGCTCGCCCCGAACGCGAGCACACCCGTGCCGCCGCGGGCACCCTCGACGGGCACGGGAGCGAGCACGCCCGATCGCGAGCCGAAGCGCGCGAGAACGTTGGCAGCCGCCGGTTCCACGGCCAGCTCGAGCGAGTCGATCAGCAGGGCACGCCGTGGCGGCTCCAGGCGGTCGACGCGGCTCACCGACTCAGGCCCGGCGGAGCCCTCCTGGTCGCGCCGGGCTGCAGCCCGATATGTCCCGTGCGGCTCGGACCACTCGATCAGCGCCCAGTCCGCGAATTCCTCGGTGAGAAGTCGCGCGAGTCGCGGGAGAGCCGCCTGGTAGTCGAAGCCGCCAGCCAGCACCTCGGAGGCCTGGACCAGCAGCCCGAGGCGAAGCTCGGATTTCTTGCGGTCCTCGAAGAGGACTGCACGCGCGAACCCTTGTGCAGACGCGTCCACGATCGTCGTGAGGTACTCGAGGTTGTCGCGCGTGAACCGGCTTCGATCGTTGAACGCCAGGGTCAGGACGCCGATGGGCCGATCACCGAGGATCAGCGGGATACAAGCGAGCGCGCGGATGTCCCCGAGCGCAGCCTGGAGCTCTGCAGGAAAGGCGTTGCGGATGCTGGCCGGCGACTCGAGCAGGATGGCTCGCCCCGAGCGGAAGGCGACCGCCGGAGGGAGGCTTCCATCGAGAGGCACGGCGCGGAGCGCCTCGACGAGAGGCCCTGGCAGTCCTCCACTGGGCGTGGATCCGAGAGTGTTCGTTTCCGGCCGGTGGATGGACACGACGCCTGCCGAGGCGCCGAAGATCGATTCAGAGACCCCGAGGATCGTCACCGCCGTGTCGTCGAAGCTCTCGGCGCGGCTCAGCTCGATTGCCAGGCGCTGGAGGCCCTCGGCCCGACCGCGGAGCCGATCCGAATCCCGCCGGGCTGTGGCGAGGGCCGAGCTCAAGGCGCTGATGAGGATCCCGACGATGACGAACAGGCCGGCCTCCAGGATCGCGGTGGGATTGCGCACTGCCGCGTGGCCGAGCGGCAAGACGAACACGAGCGCCTCGCCCGCCAGGCAGAAGAGGGTCGCACCGAGACCGCCCTGCAGACCGCCGAACCAGGCGGCAAGGGCGACCGCAACCACGTACGGGAGGAAACCGACGTCCGTGCCCGCCGCGGCATTGGCCGCTGCCTTCAGGCCAATGGCCAGGAATGCGAGGAGCGCGGCCCACGGCAGCGGGTGATCCGAAGCCTGCGCCTGGGAGGCGACAATCGCGCGCCAGAGGCTCACGGGCAGGCGGACCGTCACACGCTCCCGGGCGGTCACTGCCGATAGCTGTTGGTCGGGCCGTTCCACGTGCACTCCGCGTGCATTCGACGATGCGGCCTAGATTGCACGGGCCGGGGATCGCGCCGTCAAGGTTTCAGCCGCATTACAGCCCGGGACGCGGGAGTCCTTGGCAGGCTCCCCAGCCGTGTCAGCTCGCGGCGGGCGCCGAAACGGGTGACTCCTCGTTGCCGCCCGGCCGCTCCGGCGCCGGCGCCCCGAGCGCCAGGTAGGACTCGATCGCCGCTTCGAGCCCGACGTCGCGACCTGCCCGCTCGGACATGAGCCACTTGTGCTCGAGGAGGTCGCAGTAGGCCTGCACGATGTCCCCGTCAGGGCCGACGACCTCGGCCAGGCGCTGCGTCGTCGGTCGGAAGACGTCCCGCAGCCAGCGTTCGGGCCCGGTAGTGCCCAGCGGTCGACCCTCGAACCACTCCAGCCAGGCCGCGTACTCATGGAGGTCGTTCAGCAGGAGACGCGCCTGGTTCTCCATGGCGACGATGCCGGTCTTCCGCTCGAGGTGCCTGGCGTGGAAGAGGCGCGTGGTGACCGCAAGCGTCAGGCGCACGAGTCCGTCCGGCGCACCGGGCTCCAGTGCGACCTCGTCCACCGAGAAGCCGAGATCGTTGAGCTTGCGAATCCGCTTCTCGATCGCGTGCCGGTCGTGCGGCCGGAGCTCGGGCGTCTCGTGGAGCTTCTCCCAGAGCAGTTCGTAGCGCTCGCGAACGGACTCGGCCGCCTCGATGGCCGCGTCCAGGTCCTCGAGGCGTCCCTGGTAGGCCGCCAGATCGGCGAGTCCGAACGCGACGTTCTCGACCAGGATGTCCAGGTCGTTTCGGCGCTGGCCGTCCGACAGGCTCGGGTGGACCTCGCTGGTTTCGGCGTCGACCAGGTAGGCCTGGATCTTGTCGCCGTCACGACGGAAGAGGGTGTTCGCAAGCGAGCAATCGCCCCAGTAGACCCCGGCCCGATGGAGATCGATCAGCAGCCAGGCCATCGCGTCAAGCAGGCGGTCGCGGTAGGAGCCGGGTCCAAGCGGGAAGCGCATGAGGAGACGGCGGTACTGCAGCGAGTTGGCGAGGTACTCCGTGACCAGGATGGCCGTATCGCGATCCGGCGCCTCGGCCAGGCCGATGGTCGAGACTGCCGGCAGGCCCAGCTCCTCCAGGTGTCGCAGCGCCGCGAATTCGCGCTGCGCCGTCTCGAGCGGCTCCTCCTTCAGGGCAAAGAGGCGGCCGTCGGTCGCCAGGAACCGAACGAGGTGTCGCGACGGCCCGACCTGCATCTCCCGGAAGCCGTCCTCGTGCCACCGCGCCAGCGGCAGCTCCCAGGACAGGCCGAGCAGCTCGCTTGCGCCCTGGCGCAAACGCAGGCGCGGGAATCTCGCGGTTGCCGAAGATTCGGCAGCGGAGCCGTTGCCGTCGGTGTCCAGGATCTGGAGCTCGGCGAGGCCTTCGACCTCTTCGACTCTGGTGGTGGTCACCCGAAAAGGGTGCTGGTTGTTGCGCGATCGCGCAACTGCCCTGGTCGAGACCGGAGGCCATGACCAAAGGCCTCCGCCGGACGCCCCTCTACCAGTGCCCTGGCAATTGGCGCACGGCTACGGATGACGACCGACGGAGGCGGGGGCTACCGATCTCAAACGTGGTGTTGGCCACCGCGCGTATGGCGCCGCACAAAGGCTACCGGCGCGGATACCGCGGTCGTGCCAATCCGCGGACCCGTTTTGCAAGACCGTGTCCGGCCTGGAATGGCGCGCCCGGAGGGATTCGAACCCCCGACCCTGTGGTCCGAAGCCACATGCTCTGGTCCACTGAGCTACGGGCGCGCGGCCCGCATTCTAGCCGGAAGGCCCCGATTTACCGGACCGCTGAGCCGGCCGCACGCCCGGCCGGCGGCAGTACCGAGGTCGACCCTCAATAGGAAACCCTCCCTATGGCCGCCTCCCGGAGCGGCGGCTACAGTCGCCGGCCTCGACCATCGGACCAGGTGCCCGGTCCGCAAGCCACCGGGAGGCTGTCTGGTCCATGGAAAGCGCCCAGCTCGCGCAGCTCGTCGTCTTCGTGCTGCTCGTGTCGATACCTCTCCTGTTCCTCGAGGCGGGCATGCGCCGGGCTCGGCGCCAGCGCCACGGCCGACACGGAGGTTCCTGACCCCAATCCCGTCGAGAAGCATTTGACACCCCTCCTGTCGTCTGCGCGACACCGCGGGCGTATAAGGAAGAAGGGTTGATCCACATCCAGTAGGCCCCTCGCTGGGCCGCGATTACGCCGTTCGGATGATGTCTGCGAGCCTTGCTTGGACGATCCTGATCGCCCCTGCGAATCCAGCGCCCAGACGGATCGTCAGCCGCCAATGCAAGCCACGGAGCTGCTGCTCCACACCTTTCCCAGCGCCGATACCGCGTTTCGGTTCGCGGTCGCCGGCGCATTCGACGTCGTGGCCGAGGAAGAGGGCGTCCTCGTCAGCGAACTGCGTGGCGATCGCGAGGTCCAGGGAAGGCTGCAGCGCATCATCCGCGAGCGCTATCCGCGGTCGTACGTCCGTTCGCGCGACCCCTGGACCCAGGCGAAGGGTGACGCGCGCTCGATTTGGTACGTCTTCCGAGGCGAGTAACTGGCTCGAAACGCGGGCCGCCACGGCCCGGCCGGCCGAACTGGGAGAGCCCGGGTCAGCTGGCGCTGCGGGTACGGCTGACGGCCAGCGCCTCGCGCGATAGCTCGTAGGCCCGGGCGTGGTCGCCTTCCTCGGCGACGATGTCGGCCCACTCACCGAGCAGGGACTCGAGCTGGATGCGTCGATCCTGCTGGCGCGCCCGCTCCGCAGCCTGTTGGAGGATCTCGATCGCACCCGCGCGGTCGCCCTGCTGCCTGCGGGCGCGGGCCAGCGTCAGCGCCGCGTCCGCGAACGCCTTCTGATTCCCGCTGGCCTCGGCCAGTTGCAGCGCCTCCGAGGCAAGCGCGGCGGCTCCGTCGCGGTCGCCAGCTCTGAGGGCAATCTGCGCCTCGGTATCTGCCACGTGTGCCAGCCAGCGCTCGCTGCCTAGCCGCTCGAACTCTCGTCGCGCGACAGCGGCCTGCTCGCGGGCAAGGTCGAGGCTGCCACGCTTCAGGTACACCATCGCCAGCGAGTTCTCGACCGAAGCCGCTTCCAGCTGGGCGTCGCTCGCCTTGAAGAGGGCGGCCGCCTGGAGGCCCAGGGTGAGCGCACCTTCGAAGTCGCCGAGCTCCTGGTACGAAAGCGCGAGCGTGAAGTCGAACGTCGCCCGGCGCCGATCATCGAACTCGGCGGAGATTCCGCGGGCCTCTTCGAGATATGAGAGGGCGACGTCTCCATGGATGTCGCGCGACTCGATGGCCGCCAGCGCGATCAGCACCCGCACCTTGAAGTCCGGCTCCAGCGCCAGGCCGTCCTTTAGCTGCTCGAGGAGACCGGTCAGGATGCGGCGCGCTTCGAGCGAGTTCTCCAGGAGGTAGAACCCATTCGACTGCCAGTAGGCAGCACGGGCGGCGTCCTGGACGTTTCCGGCGGCCGTGAAGAGCTCGACCGCTTCGGTCGCCAGCCTGACCGCCTCGCCACCGCGCTCGAGGCGGCACAGGGCTTCCGCGCGACCCTTGAGGAAGTGGGCCTTGATCGCGGGGCTCGCGGTTCCGGTTGACAGGAGGTCCCCGTAGGCGTCGGCGGCGCGTTGCCAGTCGCCGCTGGCGAGCATCAGGTCGGCCTCGAGTCGGCTCCAGCGGCTGACGTCCTCGCCCATGAGGGTCGTGGCCGGGATGCCCAGTCGCCCGGCGAGGAAATTCAGGGCGGCCATGGAGGGCTTGATGTGCCCGTTCTCGAGGGCACTCACGTAGGCCTTGGTGTACCTGCCCTCAGCGAGCTGTGCCTGCGTAAGTCCGCGCTGGAGCCGCTCCGCTCTCAGGCGACCGCCGATTCGTTGAGCGAGTGGCCGGTCTGCTTCGACGTGAGATCGCGCGGTTCGGGTCAGCTGCATGACCCGCAGGATAACGCGTCGGTCTACTGGGTTGTAACTCGTCGAGCAGCTGACCGCACCTGATCCCGAGGCGGTCCGTGAGCAGCAGCAGGCTGGCAAGCGAGGGAACGGTCCGCCCACTCTCGACCGAGGACACGAACGCGCGGGTGAGCGGGTAGCCCAGGTGCGCCTGGGTCAGGCCGCGTGCAACGCGCTCTTTTCGTAGCTCCGCCCCCAGCGCCCGCGCAAAGTCGGACTCCGGGCCGGCGCTGCGTTGTTTAGCAATAGTTGACTCACGCATGCTTGCGAGGTTAGCATCCGCCAGTCCCGCACTCAAGGAAAGGGAAGGAGGAATTTCAATGGAGCTGTTTCGTCGGATTCGCCTGGTCCTGGTGGCTTCGCTCACCGCGGTCGCCCTGACCGCCGCGGCGATCGGCACCGCCTTCGCAGGGGATGGCGGGCCCCCGTTCCCGCACTGACCTCGGCGGCTCCCGTACAGTCCCGGGCGGGACCGCCGACGCGGCCCGCCCGTTTCATTGCCCGCTTCCGGCCGCGCTCCCTGGTCGGCGTAGCATGACCTGATGGACGTCCTCCGCCGCCCTCGATTCGATCGCGGTCGGGGTCGTCGAGCGCTCGAGGCTGCTGCGGTCGCCGCCGCGACGCTGGCGGTCAGCACCGTGGTCGCAGCCGCACTCGAATCGGGTGCAGGCGTCGCTGATGCATCGTCGGTCTACCTCCTCGCGGTGGTGGTCATGGCCTCCCGCTACGGCCTCTGGCCGGCGGTCGCGACGTCGCTCCTTTCGGTGCTCGTGTACGACCTCCTCTTCACCGCGCCCCGTTTTGCGTTGGCCGTCGCCGATCCGCAGGAGTGGCTGAGCCTCCTCCTGTTCCTCGTGGTCGCCGTCGTTATCGCACGCCTCGCGGCCCTGCAGGCCGACCGCGCGGCTGACGCGACGCGCCGTGCCGACGAGGCGCGCGCACTCTTCGGCGTCAGCCGGTCGCTCGCGACGGCGGCGTCCGTACAGGTCGCAGCCCAGGACATCGTCCAGCGTCTGCAGGTCGGTGCGGGCATGGACAGCGTGTGGATCGCCCTCGGAAACAACCCCGCCAGCGAGCGTCTCCTAGCCGGGGCGGTCGCCGGCCGGAGTCGACCCCCCGCCGCGGTTTACTGGACGTTGCATCGGGGAGCACAGGACGCAGCCGACCAGTGGGTCCGTACTCACGCCGGCCGGCAGCCGGGCCGCGAGGCCGACGCCTCGCGTGCCGAGGTCGCCCCTGGCTCCGACACGGGCGATATGTTCCGCTTGGGAATCGAGGCGGAGGACCAGCGGCTCGGGTCGCTCTGGGCGGTGCGCGGACACCAGCAGGGCGTGCCCGGGCCGGACGAGACGCGGCTGCTGTCGCTGGCCGCCGACCAGGTCGCGCTCGCACTCCGCCGCGAGCAGCTGGCATTGGAAGCGACAAAGGCGGAAGTCGCGCGCCGAAGCGACACGCTCAAGAGCGCGCTGCTCGACTCCGTGTCGCACGGGTTCCGGACGCCGCTCGCCACGATTCGTGCGCTTGCCGGGCAGCTGCTGGACGAAGAGACGGCACCGTCCGCCGAGGCGACGCGGGAGACGGCGGGCGCGATCGACGACGAGGCGGCACGCCTGAGTGACGTCGTGCGGAACGTGCTGGATCTCAGCCGTATCGAAGGCAACGCGCTTCGCGCGGAGCTCGAAGTTCACGAGCTTGCGGAGCTCGTCCGTGGAGCCGTCCGCCGCGAGAAGGCGATCGTCGAGCCGAAGCGGGTCGAGGTCGACCTGCCGGACGAGCTGCCGCCAGTCATGGTCGACGCGATCTTTCTCGACCAGGCACTGATGAACGTGCTCGAGAATGCCGCCGCCTATGCGGGCCCCGGTGCCGCAATCCGCGTCACCGCGAGCGTCGCGGACGACGGGTTCGTGGACTTGCTCGTCGAGGACGGCGGACCGGGGGTGCCCGACGAGGACCTCGACCGGCTGTTCGAGAAGTTCTATCGCAGGCCGACGGTGCGGTCCGCGCGCGCCGGGCTGGGCATTGGGTTGAGCGTCGCGCGTGGCCTGGTGGAGGCGATCGGTGGCCAGTTGTCGGCCGAGCGCAGCGGGCTCGGCGGGCTGGCGATCAGGTTCCGGCTGCCTCGGGCGCGACTGACGGAGAGGTCGATCGACTCGCACGAGGAGCCGACGCCTGTGGGCGTCGCACAGGGGGAGGCGGGACCACCGCGCCACCCATCGTCAGCTTGATGAGCCACCCCCGAATGGGCGCGGTATGACCGGCGTGGCGGCCCCGGCCGCTCACCTGCTGTTCGTCGAGGACGACGACGCCACGCGCGCCCCGATCGCGGCGAACCTGGCGGCGCACGGCTACCGCGTCGTCGAAGCGGCGACCGCGGGCGAGGCTACCAGGGCGTGGGACGCGCAGCGGCCCGACCTGATCCTGCTTGACCTGGGCCTGCCCGACCGCGATGGACTGACGATCGTGCGGCGCGTCCGGCGCGAAGCCACGACCCCGATCCTGATCCTGTCGGCGCGCGGCGAGGAGCACGATCGGGTGACGGCCCTCGAGCAGGGCGCGGACGACTACCTGACGAAGCCGTTCGGGTTGGCCGAGCTGCGCGCACGAATCACGGCGCTGCTCCGGCGCGCGGGTGGTGGAGCGGTCGACGGAGCCGGTCAGATGACGATCGGGCCGGTGACCATGGACGTCGCGCGCCGCGAGGTGCACGTGAACGGCCGGCTGGTCGAACTGACGCCGCGCGAGCACGAACTGTTGAAGGTCCTGATGTCACGCCCCGGAACGGTCGTGACGAGGGGGCGTCTCCTGCGGGCCGTCTGGGGCACCGGCTACTCCGAGGAGTCGCACTACCTGCATGTCTACGTCAGCCGGCTTCGGAGAAAGCTCGCGGAAGCCGACCCATCCGGCCGGGCGACGGACCTCTTTGTGGCCGAGCCAGGGGTGGGCTATCGGGTGAGGGACGATCCGCCGGATGACGCCTGATGAGGCCCCACGGAGCGCGAATCCACGCTCATGCCGCGATTGTTGAGCGGCTGTTGAGCGCGTGGACCGGCTCCATGGCGATGGCCTCTTGGGGGCCACGGGTACGGTCGAGGCGTGGACATCGTTCGCGCGCCGCGCTCGTCGACTCGACGACGCACGCGCGCCGCCCTCGAGTACGACCGGGCCTCCATCCAGGCGGGCATCGCCCTGGTGGCCGGGAGACATGCGCGCCGGGTCGTCCTGTCGGGCCTGCCAACCGGGGAGCGCCTCCTGGCCGAGGCGGTTGGAGAAGGCCTTGAGGCAGGCGTCCGCGTCCGGCTCGACCGCGGAGCGGGGAGCCCGGCGGCACTCGTGCTGACCCCGATGGAGAGCTGACCGCGGAACCGAAGCCCATCGAGCCCGTCGCGGAGGTGCCTTTCCGACGCGACGTCTGAGCGCGCGTGAGGGCTGGGTGGACGTCGCCTACGTCCCGAGGGCGCTCCACGACCAGCGCATCGACGCTTCGAGCCGGCCGCCGGCCGGGAGGTGCATGGCGCCGGTCTGGCGGAAGCCCTCGCGGCTCAGCCGGAAGGCGTCGGGCCACGCGGTCTGCGGTTCCACGCAGAAGCCGGATTCGGGCGAGTGCACGACGACCGCCGACAACGGTGGCTCGAAGTCGATGTGCAGCCGGATGTCGCTCCACTCGATGACTGCCGGACCCACCGCCCGCGTGTAGGTGTGATCGAGCGTCCGCGCCGTCAGGTCCGCACCCGCGCGCAGATCGGTCAACCCGTCGACGGGCACCTCGCGCCCGGTCGGGATCAGGTCCTCGGTCGTCTCGAGCGTCTGCGCCGACTCGAGTCGAAGCCTCACCGTCCCGTTCCGGTACAGGAACCAGGGATGCCAGCCGAGCGAGGCCGGCATCGCCTCACCGGCTGTCACTTCCGCCGACATCAGGAGGGAGTCCGGCTCGAGGCTCACCTGCTGGCGCACTACGCCCCCGAATGGCCACCGTTCACGATCGATCTCACGCATTAGCGTCACCGCCGAGCGGCCCGACCGCTCGACCTGCCAGGGCACGTCGAACACTGCGCCGTGAATGGCGTGCGCACCGAAGTTCCGCTGCAGCGCAATCTGGCGACCCCCGAACTCCACCAGGCCGCCGCGGATCCGGCCGACGAACGGGGCCATCAGGTAGCAGCCCCACGTTGCCGACGGCAGGATGAACTCCGGCTGTGATTCCCGGAGCAGCAGCTCGGCGTCCCCCAACCGCAGGGAGGCCAGCCGGCCACCGGCCTCGAGGTCGATCGAGGCTCTTGCGTCGCCGGCGGCCAGCTCGAGCGTCACGCGGACCATGATGCCGTCCGGGGAGATCGAGGATCAGGCATCATTCGGCCCTCCCGCCAACGGCGTCGTCCCATCCCGGTGACCTCCGCCGTGCGGACCCGGCCCGAGGAGTCCTGGTCGATGCGACGGATCCTGCTGTGGGCGGCCCACAACCGGTGGCTTCGCGACCACGTGCCGCGCTGGCGGTTCGTCCGGCGTGCGGTCAGGCGGTTCATGCCTGGCGAGGACATGGCCGATGCGCTGGCGGCCGCCGACCGCTATCGAGCCGAGGGCATCCGCGCCGTGTTCACCCTCCTCGGCGAGAACCTCGCGGCGTTCGAGGATGCGGAGGCGATCGCGGACCACTACCGCCAGCTCCTGGGCGAGATCGATCGCCGGCGCCTCGGCGCGGAGGTCTCGGTCAAGCTGACTCAGCTGGGGTTCGACCTCGACCCAGAGCGGACATACGGGCTGGTCGACGACCTCGCGAGCCGTGCCGCGGCGATCGGCAGCTGGCTGTGGATCGACATGGAGGGCAGCGCGTACGTCGAGCGAACGATCGCCCTGTACGAGCGGGCGAAGGCGGCCCACGACAACGTCGGCCTGTGCATCCAGGCCTATCTGCACCGCACGCCGGGCGACCTGGTACGGCTGATGTCGCTCAAGCCGGCGATCAGGCTCGTCAAGGGGGCCTACGACGAGCCGGCGGCGATCGCCTATCGGAAGGGGCCAGAGGTCGACGCCGCCTACCTGGCTGCCGCGGCGGACCTTCTTACGGCGGTTGCCGACGGGCGCGCAGCACGCGCCATCCTGGGCACCCACGACCTGCCGCTGATCGAGCAGAGCGCGCGCTTCGCGGAGGCTCACGGCCTGGACCGCGACCGGATCGAGATCCAGATGCTGTACGGGATCCGGGCGGGCGAGCAGCGCCGACTCGCGGCCGAGGGCTACAACGTTCGGGCGCTCGTTTCGTACGGCAGCTACTGGTATCCGTGGTACGTCCGCCGACTGGCGGAACGCCCGGCCAATCTCGTCTTCGCGCTCCGGCAACTGCTTCCCTGATCCTCGGGCGGATGGCGTCGCGGGGCTCCCCTCCGACCTCGGAGACCGTGCAACTGTCGATTGGGGAGGTTGCCGTTAGCGGGCTGTCCAGCCCCCATCGATCAGGATCGTGTGGCCGGTGATCAGCGACGCCGCGGGTGACGCCAGAAAGACCACCGAGCCTGCCACGTCCATGGGGCGGCCGATCCGGTGCAGGCCCGCGATCCGCTCCAGGACGTCGGCCCGAAACGCGTCGTCCGCGAGGTCAGGTTCAGTCCCGGGCGTCTGGATGAACGTCGGCGCCACCGAGTTGACCGTGATCCCGTAGCGGCCCCATTCGACCGCCAGGCACTTCGTGAGGTGCGCGACGGCCGCCTTCGTCATGCAGTAGACCGACTCGGTCGGCAGGGCGACGAAGCCGGCCTGGGAGCTCAGGTTGACAATCCGTCCATAGCCCTGGCGGATCATCATCCGCCCAGCCGCCTGGCTCGCGAAGAACACGCCCTTCACGTTGACCGCGAGCGTCAGGTCGAAGTTCGGCTCGGTCACGTTCTCTGCCAGGTCGCTCGGGCCCAGCCCCGCGTTGTTCACCAGGACGTCGAGCCTCCCGAGCTGCGACTCGACCGCCTCGACGGCGGCGGTTATCTGGCCGAGGTCGGTCACGTCCATCTGCACGGGAAGCGCCTTGCGGCCCATCGCCTCGATCTCATCGGGCAGGCTGCCGGCCGTAGCCGCGTCCCGCAGCCCGAGCGCGACGTCCGCGCCCGCGTGCGCCAGCGCGAGCGCGATCGAGTTGCCAATCCCGCGCGCCGCGCCGGTGACGAGGGCGACCTGGCCGGTCAGGTCGAAGCGGGGGTACTCGTCCAATGCTCAGGCCTCCACGCGCGCCGGTGCGGTCGATTGACGCACGACGAGCTCGGGCCGGATCACGACGTCCACGACCTCGAGGCCCGGCGTCCCGCTCTCGATCATGTCGAGGACCATGCGCGCCGCCTCACTGCCCATTCGCACGCCTGCCTGGCTGATCGTCGTGAGTGGCGGCACCGTGAACGCCGCGATGTCGATGTCGTCGAAACCGACGATCGAGACGTCACCGGGAATGGCGATGCCCGTCTGGAAGGCCGCCTGGATGAGGCCGATGGCGAGCGTATCGGAGGCGGCAAAGATCGCGGTGGGCCGGGAAGGTCGGTCGAAATGGCCGAACAGGCTGCGCCCGAGGCGGTAGCTCGGCTCCGGGTCGGGCTGGGTCGTGAAGTAGACCCGCGCCTTGTCGCCGACCCCGTGCTCAGCCATGAATCGCTCATACAGCCTGGCACGGAACGGGCCGTCGGCCATCCGCTCGTCCGAGACGCACACGATGTTGCGGTGGCCGAGCCCCCACAGGTGCTCGAGCGCCAGCTCGGTTCCCCGTTCGTTGTCGACGTATACCCCGGGCACACTGCCGCGCTCGATCCGGTCACTCACTCCGACGACATAGCGGTGGCGACGCGCCAGGTCTTCCAGGGCCGCATCGCCGCCCTGCAGGTCGCCGATGACCATGATCCCGTCGGCATGCGACTGCTCGAACATGGAGCCGTAGATCGCCGCCATGTCGGGCCGGTAGTCGACGTGGCCGAGGAACAGCCGATAGCCCCGTGCCCGCGCGGCGACGTTGATTCCGCGCAGGACCTGGAACAGGAACGGGTCGGAGATGTCCCGGACGATGACGCCCAGGAGCGAGCTGCGACTCCCGCGCAGGGCCCGCGCAAGCAGGTTCGGCTTGTAGCCCAGCTCCTCGGCCGCGGCCAGAATCCGCTCACGCGTCGACTCCCGGATCTGGACGCCCGATTCGCGGCCGTTCAGGATCCGCGAGGCGGTCGTGGTCGAGACGCCGGCCCGCTCCGCTACGTCGCGCAGCGTGATCGCGGGAATGGCTTCTCTCATCTCCCTCGACGCCCCCTCCGCGCTTGACAGTCGGACTATCGTTCGTCGTGACTGAAAACGTCAAGCCTCATCGTTGAGCCCTGCGGAGGAGGCAGGGGATGGCGTTCGAGGCAGACGCGGCTGGGAGGGCCATGGGCGTCCTGGCACAGGACCTCACTGCGATGAGCTCGGCTCTGTTTCCAGCGCCCGGGACGACCGCGCCCGAGTTCCCGACCGTGTTTGGACGGGAGCTGGTGGGCGAGCTCCCCAACTTCGCGTACCGGCCATACCTCGTCGTCACGATGTCCGACCTGTGGCCGGCCTTCGAGCACTTCTTCGACTCGCACCTCGCGGCGGTCTACGAGGTCAAGACGCTCGACCTTGACCAGCTGACGGCTGACGCGCAGGCTCTCCCGGCGCTGGGCAGCATCATCGGCCTGGGGGGCGGGCAGGCGATCGACGTCGCCAAGTTCTTCTCGTGGAGCCGGCGGCTGCCGCTGTTCCAGGTCCCGACCGCAATGACCACCAACGCTCCATTCGGTCACCGGCCGCTGCTCAGGACGGGCGGCAAGGCGGTGGCCATCGGGTACGCCGTCCCACAGGGCGTCTACGTCGATTTCGACGTGATCCGGAGCGCACCGCCACTCCTGAACCGCAGCGGGGTCGGCGATGTCCTCTGCTACCACACCGCACATTTCGACTGGAAGCTCGCTCACGAGACCGGCAAGGAGGAGCACCGATGGCCGTATGACGAGAAGCTCGTCGCGGAGGCGCGCGAGCGCTTCGATCTGGTCTTCGCACATCTCGACGACATCCGCGACGTGACCGACGAGGGCATCCGGGCGCTGATGCTGGCGCACCGCTGGGGAGGGGCCGCCTTCCACAACGCGGGCTGGAACTCGCGGCACATGGACGGTGTCGATCACTGCTACCTGTACGCCCTCGAATACGTGACGGGCGGCAGGCATTTCATCCACGGCCAGGCGGTCGGGCTTGGCACGTACGTCGGGGCCGTGCTCCAGGACAACGAGCCTGAGAAGGTCCTCGGGGCGTTCCAGCGGCTCGGTGTCGACATCCGGCCCGAGGCCATGGGGATCACCTGGGACGACGCCGCGACCGCGATGCGCCGGCTGGCGTGGTACGTACGCTATGCCGACCTCTGGTACACGATCGCCGACGTGCGACCAGTGACGGACGAGGTCGTCGAAGCCGTGCGCACGGGGTTGTATGACACGTTTGGGGCGGCCGCATGAGGGCGGCGTCCGGACGGATGGACTGAGCAAGCAGGGCAAGGAGGAGGTCGATGATCCAGCGCATGAATGGCAAGTCGGGATCGCGCTTCGGCGCGCTGCTGGCTGCCACAGCCATGGTCTTCGCAGCGTGCGCAGGACTCGGTGCGTCGCCGACACCGAGCGCGGGCGCCGCCCCTCAGTGCGGACCCGCGAACGCAGCAGCCGGCACGAAGCACGTCTGCATCGTGAACAAGAACATGACCGATGACGAGATCAAGAGCGCGGTCGCCAAGGAGGGCAACCTTGTCGTCGCGAACTGGACGTACACGGCCAACGACGAGCTCGTCAAGCAGTTCAAGGCGTATGTGAAGACGACGTACGGGGCCGACATCCAGTTCACCTACGAGGGCTCACAGGCGCCTAGCGTCTACCTGACGAAGCTGTATGCGGCGCAGAAGGGTGGCAATCCCTCGCCCTACGACGTGATGGCGATCGAGGAAAACTACTGGTCCGAGGCGATGTCGAACAACGCCGTCGACAGTTACCTCCCTTCGGACCTCGTCCCCAACCAGAAGCTCGTCCTCGACACGTTCCAGCACGTGCCCACGTCGATCGGGTTCCAGTCAACCGCCTTCCCGGCGGTCGTGTACGAGGGTTCGAAAGCGCCCTTCCTGAAGAGCCTCAAGGACCTGGCCAACCCGGCTCTGAAGGGCAAGATCACGTTGCCCGTTTCGGGCGACATCACGGCCGGCGGTTTCCTCCTTGGCCTTGCCGCGGAGATGGGCAAGGACTACAAGGACCCCGCCCAGATGAAAGAGGTCGTCGACTGGATGGCCGCGAACATCGCCCCGAACGTCCTCAAGTACACCTCCGACTCGTCCGAGATGCAGCAGCTGCTGCGCTCCGGCGCGGCGTACGCCGTGACGTTCTGGAACAGCCTCGCCCGGCTCGAGTACTTCAGCGGCAAGAACAACGATGCGAAATTGTTGCTGCCCTCGGCGATCTACCCCGTCAACGGCTATCTGTGGATTCCCAGGGGTGCGCCGCACCCGGTTCTGGCTCAGATCTTCATCAACTGGCGCCTCGGCCCCGACGTGCAGTTCCCCAACAAGTGGCCGATCGACCACGGTCCATGGAGCGAGTTGAGCGAAGGCTTCCTGGGCCCGGACTACGTGTCCCAGGTGCCGGACTGGTTTACCAAGGACTACTTCAGCTACTTCCCGACCCTCGACCAGATCAAGACGCAGTTCAAGACGGTCGACTGGGACGCTTACAACAAGGGCGTCAAGCAGTGGATGGACTACTACGCCCAGAAGACCGGGCAGGGCTAGACCGCGTCAGTGGCCCGCGTCCATCTGGCTGACCGAGCGGCGGGACTCCGTCCCGGTTACGAGTATTAGAGTGGCTTCCTCTCTCGCTCCGGCGGGAGAGGAAGCTCTTTCATCGAACAGGCGATCGCGAGCATGACGGGACAGCCTCTCTCGCTTCCGATCCCGGGCGTCGCGCCAGGGACCGCGCGCCGCGAGCGTCGTCGCGCCCTGACTGGGCTTGCGATGCTGCTTCCGGCGATCGTCGTATCGCTGCTCTTCCTCTATTACCCACTGGTGTTCATCGTCCAGATGAGCTTCACGCTGGCGAACACCTTTCTTTCGCCGGCGGGACCCACCGCGACGCTCGAGAACTACGGCGCGATGCTGAACCGCTACCTGCCGAACCTGGGCGTGACGATCCAGCTGGCTGGCCTTGCGACGCTCGTGGACCTGGTGTTCGGCATCCCTTTTGCGTACATCCTCGTCCGCAAGGTTCGGTATCGGGACATCGTTCGCGCCTTCATGGTCTTCCCGATGTTCGGCGCGCTGTACATCGCGTTCGGGATGCGGTTTATCCTGCTGCCCGGCGGTCCGGCTACGCCGCTCTTCGAGTTATTCAACATTCCGAACACCGCGGTCCTCTACAGCCTGCCCTCGGTCGTGTTCGCGATGTCGATCTTCACCTTCCCGTTCATGGTGATGAACGTGGGCACCGCGCTGAGCAATGTCGATCCCACGCTCGAGGAGGCTGCTGCCTGCCTGGGCGCTCGGCCATGGCAGACATTCGTGCGCATCCTGCTGCCGCTGACACGGGCCGGGATCGTGGCGGGCGCGCTGATGGTCTTCGGCTGGAGCCTCGGAACGTTCGCGGAGCCACTCCTTCTTGGCTCCGTCAATGAGCAGAAGACCCTCGCCTGGACCCTCTACCTCAAGGGCGTGGTCCAGACCGATTACGGCCTCGCGACCACGATGGGCGTTGTCCTGTTGGCCTTCGCGTTCGTCGTCACGTACTTCTCGCTGCGCTATTCACGCGGAGCCCTGATCGAATGACAGCCAGGAGCGTCCCGTCGATGGCGCCGGCGTTCGAGCGCGAACGGCGGAGCGTGAGGATCACCCGGCGTCGCCTCGTGGACCTGGCGAGCCACGCCTATATCTGGTTCTGCCTGTTTGTCTTCGTCGTGCCGTTCCTGGCGCTGCTCGTCTACTCGTTTACCGGTCCCGGCGGAACGTACGCGATCGAGAACTTCCAGTACGTCCTCGGGAGCTTCGGCGAAAACCTCTTCTGGAGCATCCGAATCGCGTTCCTGTCCCTGGCGATCGACCTCGCAATCGCATTGCCCGCTGCATATGCGATCGTTCGCTACCCGTTTCCCGGCAAGCGATTCCTGTACTCGGCGCTGGCACTGCCGCTCTACGTGCCTGGCGCCGTCATCGGCATCTCACTGGTTCTCACGTTCAACTTCACCTACCACCTGACGACGTCCGTCTGGGGTCTGGTGCTCGCGATGACGGTGGGGACATTCCCGCTCATGCTGACGCCGCTCATCGTCGCCCTGAAAGACCTGCCGCCCGTCTTCGAGGAGGCGGCGGAGTGCCTGGGTGCGAG
>VBFZ01000203.1 GCA_005880805.1 Chloroflexota bacterium
GTCCGAACCGCCAGCTCAGTGGTCTTCAACGTGCATCACGAACAGGCAACCTCTGCGACGAGCTGCGACTCGCCCTCCGAGGTCCCAGGCGAAGCCTGGCGACGCCTGGGCCCGAGAGTTCAGGGAAAGATGGAACGCAGGGCGTCGCGCAGCCGGCCCAGGCCGCCCAGCGCCGGGGCCGATTCGTACCGGCTTGGCTCG
>VBFZ01000204.1 GCA_005880805.1 Chloroflexota bacterium
GTCTCGTCCTCGTCGATGCTCGACAGGTCGGCCGTCCCGTGCTGGATCTTCAGCTCCTCGGCGGCCTGCAGGCTCGTCTTGAGCCCGATCGCCAGGTCGTTCGTGACGTGGTTGCCACCGACCGGCAGGACACCGGTATAGAACGGCGAGCCGTCGGCGAAGATCGCCAGGTCGATCGTGCCCGCCCCGATGTCGGCGATCGCCACTCCCAGCTCCCGCTCCGTGTCGGAGACGACCGCCTCAGCCGAGGCCAGCGCGCCCGCCACGAGCTCGTCGATCTTCACCCCCGCCGCGAGCACGCACTTCGTGAGGTTCTGGATGGCCGTGGCCGAGGCCGTCACGATATGGACTTCGACACCGAGGCGGATCGCGCTCATGCCGAGCGGGTCCTTCACGCCCTCCTGGTCGTCCACCGAGAAGTCGCGCGGCAGCGCGTGGAGCTCCTTGCGGTTCGACGGGATCTGGATCGCCTGGGCCACCTCGGTGGCCCGCGCGATGTCCTCCTGGGTCGCCTCGGGCCGGCGGCTGCTGACCGCAACCGTGCCGTGCGAGTTCTGGCTCTTGACGTGCTCGCCCGCGACGCTGATGAAGGCTGCGTCGACCTTGTACCCGGACGAGCGCTCGGCCTGCTCGACAGACTGGGCGATGGACTGGACGGTCTGGTCGATGTTGACCACGACGCCCTTGCGCAGCCCGGTCGTCGGAACGATTCCCTTGCCGATGATCGTCAGCGAGCTGTCTCGCCCGATCTCGCCGATGAGCGTGGAGACCTTGGACGTCCCCACGTCGATGCCGACCATCACCGCTTCGCGTTCCACCTGCCGTTCGGTTCCTCGCTGCTACAGGAAGTGCCGCCGTATGAGGGCCACGTTCTGGAAGATGCGCGGCCCGAACGTGATCAGGGCGACGAGATAGAGGTCCACTCCGAGCCGGTCGCCGATGAACGCCAGGAGTACGGCGACGATGGCGTTCGTGACGAAGCCGGTGATGAAGATTCGATTGTCGTAGACCCCGTCGAGCTCGGCGCGAACCGCCCCGAAGACCGAATCGAGTGCCGCAACGATGGCCACGGCCGAGTAGCGCGTGAACTCGAAACTGACATTGACCTTGAGGATGAGCCCCAGCACCACGCCCACCAGGAGACCCGCCAGGGGGAGTAGCACGAGAAGTCGGTCCTCGTAGGTGGGGTTTCGGCAAGGCTAACCGACCGTGGTGCGCCGGGGCAACCCGCGGAGGCCCACCCCGGGCTCGAACGCGGCGCCGATGAGACGTCTCGCGAGCGGCGCCTCATGGCTTCGGGCTCGCGCTGCTGCGCGGTGTGGCGCGAGGCTCGTAGGTGCCGTCCCGGTCGGTCGCGAGGATCACGCGGGCGACCTTCGACTCGCCGGCTTTCGCGAGCAGGCTGCCGAGCAGCCGGACCTGGCCCGGGATCAGGTCGGCCTTGCGCATTGTCGGGGTGTAGAAGCCGAAGACGGCCGTCCACGACGCGGGCTGCGTGCCGACCACATAGCCGTCGGTGTCGTCCACGGAGAAGGCGAGGCTGCTCGCGATGCTGCCGAGCTGGGACGGCTTCAGTGCACCGAGTCGGGTAGCCGCATCGAGGTCGATCGGCGACAGCGACTGCCCCACTGCCAGGCCGGCTGACGCCGCCCGCTGATCGTCGATCACGGGCAGTCCTCGGGCGGATCCGCTCGACGTGTCGGGAGCGACCGCGAACAGAAAACCCTGGGCGTCGACCAGAAATCGTCCGCCCGCCACCTGCCAGACCATGATCGGTTCTCGCTCGTGGAGCTGGATCGCCAGCGAGTCGGGCAGCCGGACACTGACATCGACCGAGGCGACCGTGGGAAGGGTCGCCAGCCGGTCCGAGATCGGACGCGTCGTCAACTGGAAGAGGTTGGCGCCCTGCTCGACGCCGAGCTGCGCCGCGAGGTCGGCCTCGGTAGTGAGCGACGCTCCCTCGATCGCGAGGTGCCGGAACGCGAACACGGGCGAGGCGACCAGGCCGTACAGGGCGATCGCCGACACGACCGCGGCGAGCGCCGCGCCGGCACGTGTCTGCGACAGCCCCGCGGAGCGGCGCCGGATCGCCCGCCGACCGCGCGAGTAGCCGACCGTTCGCCGGACAGGGACGCTCGTCCTCATCGCGGCAGGTCCGATGGCGTGAGTGGCGGCCGCGCCGCCATCGCGTGCCGCTCTCGCGCGAGCTCGACGATCCGCCGGCAAATCCCGCCGAAGTCGTACCCGCCCTCGGCGCACATGACCGGAAACAGGCTGATCGGCGTGAAGCCCGGGATCGTGTTGATCTCGCTCAGGTAGACCTCGTCGCCGCGCAGCAGGAAGTCGACACGGGCGAAGCCCTCGGCGCCGATGCCGCGGTAGGCGTCGCGCGCGATCTTGTGGATCACCGCCCGCGTCCGATCCGGGACCTCGGCACGCGGGCTGGTCTCCGACAAGCCGGGCGTGTACTTGGCCTCGTAGTCGTAGAACTCGTGGCCGGCCAGGATCTCACCCGGGCCGTACAGCTCGATGCGCGCCGGATCGTTGCCGACGACCGAGACCTCGAGGTCCCGCGCGTCGGGCAGGTAGCGTTCGGCCAGCGCGAGCGTGTCGTAGCGGAACGCGAGTTCGAGCGCCGGCGCGTACTCATCGGGTGCATGTGCGAGCGTCATGCCGACCGAGGAGCCGAGGCGCGCCGGCTTGATCATCAGCCGCTGGTCGCCGGTCCCTTCGGCAAACGCGCCGAGGTCCGCGAGCACGGCCTCGCGGCCGGCCTCCCAACGATGCTGCGTCACCTCCCGCCAGTCAACGACCGGCAGACCGAGACCACGCCCGAGGCGTTTGAACACGGCCTTGTCCATGCCCAGGGCGGACGCTGTCACGCCCGCGCCCGTGTAGACCAGGCCGGCCGCGCCGAGCATGCCCTGGATCGTGCCGTCCTCGCCGAACGGGCCGTGGAGCGCCACGAACACGACCGGCCGCGGGTCGGCGGCATGCAGCAGGTCGATCGCGATGCCGGCCGAAATCGGGCCCTGGGCGTCGAGCCGCGAAGGGTCGTCGTAATCGGCTGGTGGTCGTCCGTCGCGCCGATGACCCGCCGGCAATCAGGATCCGCTGCACGGCTGTGCCGCCGGCTTCGAGGGCATCGGCGATCGCGTTCCCGGAGACGATCGACACGTTGTGCTCGGCCGACGGACCGCCGTAGAGGACGGCCACCGGACCATCCGGCTTGCTCACGCGAATCCCTCGCCGATAACCCAGCCGGCCCAGTCGCCGAGGAACACGATCTCGAATTCGAGCTCGACCCCGGACCGGCGGGCGACCTCGGCCTGGACGTGCTCGCCGAGGCGCCGCACGTCGGCGGCACTCCCCCGCCGGTCGTTGACGATGAAGTTGGCGTGCTTCTCGCTGACCGTCGCACCGCCGACGGAGAAGCCCTTCAAGCCGGCTTCATCGATCAGCGCGCCGGCCGATCGCCCCTCCGGATTCCGGAAGACGCTGCCGGCCGACGGGAGGCCGAGCGGCTGGTGGGCCTGCCGCCAGCGGCGGATATCGTCGAGCCGGAGCTTGATCTGGTCCGCCGAGGCAGGTTCGAGCCGGAATGTTGCCGAAAGGACGATCTCCTGGGGGTCGCCCTTGAACCGGCTGTCCCGGTAGCCGAGCCGCAACTCGTCCAGGGGGAGGGTTCGCTCCGAGCCGTCGGCGAGGAGGACCGTCGCAGACTCGAGCACCTCCGATATGTCGGATTCATGGGCGCCGGCGTTCGCCCATACCGCACCCCCGACCGTACCCGGGATCGCCAGCCCGAACTCGAGACCCGAGAGACCTGCACCCTGGGTGACGGTGGCTGCGCGCGCCATGGGCAGGCCGGCCTCCGCGAGGAGGCGGTTGTCACGGATCTCGACGCCCTCCGCCCGGTCCTGGATCACGACCCCGCGCACGCCACGGTCGCTGATCACCGCGTTGCTGCCTCTTCCCAGGACGAGGTGCGGCAGTCGCCGGCTTCGCGCGAACTTGATCAGCCCGCGCAGCTCGAATGCGTTGTGGGCGACCGCGAAGAGGTCCGCGGGCCCGCCGACGCGCATCGTGGTGAAGCGCGCCAGGGGCTCGTCGCGCGACGTCTTGACCCCGACGCGGCGCTGGATGTCGGACCCGATCGCGACCGCGTCGAAGGCCTGGCCGGTCATCGTCATCGGTCTGCGTCGGCCTGGGTGGCGGCCTCGCTGGCCTCCTCGCTCCCGGGCGGGGTCGCGGCCTCGCTCGCGGACTGGGTCGCGCGCCCGGCGGCGTCGCGCGCGGGCTGGCTGCGCAGCTGCGGGCCCAGCTGCGCGC
>VBFZ01000005.1:0-2625 GCA_005880805.1 Chloroflexota bacterium
CGAGGGCATTGAGCGCCGGCACGACCTCGAGACACTGATCGAGCTCGGGGTCGAATTCGGGCAGGGCTTCCTGCTGGGACGGCCCGCGCTCGAGCCCGCACCGCCGCGTCGCCTGCCCCGTCGGGTCGTCGCGACGTTGAGCGGCACGGGCGGGCCTGACCACGACGAGCGCCTCGCGGCGCTGACGGCCTCGACGCGGCCTCGATGAGGAAGTCCGCGCTGCCCTGATCGCGACGGACCTGTCGCCCGCCACGTTTCCCGCCGTCGCGTACCATCCGGAGCGTGAGCGAGCCTGCCCGGGCCGCCCGACCGGCGGCCGATCGCTTGACTCCGGAGTTGCGCGCCTACCTCGCGGGCATCCGCTGGGCGACCATCGCGACAGTCGACCCGGATGGCGCTCCGCACGAGGCCGTGATCTGGTATGGCCTGCAGGATGACGGCCTGATCATCAACAGCCGGCGGACGCGGCACTGGCCGCGCAACCTCCTTCGGGACCCGCGCATCACGATGGCCGTCCAGGACTGGTCGGACCCCGAGCACTGGGTCGGCCTCAAGGGCGAGGCGCGGCTCCTGCACGAAGGGCCGCAGGCGATCGCCGATATCCAGGCCCTGGCTCGCCGCTACGACCGCGACCCGTCACGGTATGAGGGCCAGGACCGGCTCACGTTCCTCGTCGAAGTCGAGCAGACGTTCGAGTACAGAGGCTAGAGATGGCCAGGGCGAAGATCGGCTACGCGGCGATGCTGGAGCAGTTCGGGCCACGGGAGGTGGTCGACTACTCGGCCCATGCCGAGGCGTGCGGGTTCGAAGGAGTGATGGCCGCGGATCACTTCCAGCCGTGGGTCCCCCAGCAGGGCAACGCGGCCTTCGTCTGGAATGTGCTGACCGCCCTCGGCGAGCACACCAAGGGCGACCTCGGGCCTGGCGTGACGTGCCCCTCGTTCCGGATGCACCCGGCGATCGTCGCGCAGGCGGCCGGGACCCTGGAGGCGATGTACCCGGGTCGGACCTGGCTCGGTCTCGGCTCCGGCGAGGCCCTCAACGAGCACGTGCTGGGCGGCTACTGGCCGGAAACGCCCGAGCGCATCAGCCGCATGTTCGAGGCCATCGAGATCATCAAGAAGCTGTTCAACAGCCGGGACAAGGACGTCAAGCACGACGGCAAGTACTACAGGATGGAGGCCACGCGCCTGTGGACCCTGCCCGACGAGCCGCCGCCGATCCTCGTCGCGACGGCCGGGCCGGTCACGGCCAAGAAGACCGGGGCGCTGACCAACGGCCTGATCACGGTAGGCGCGCCCGAGGAGAAGATCGAGATGATCTTCGCCAAGTGCCGCGAAGGCTGCACCGAGGCCGGTAACGACCCATCGAAGTTCCGCTACATCCTCCAGCTCCACCTCTCGTGGGCGGACACGGACGAGGAGGCGCTCCAGAACGCGATCGTGGAGTGGCCGAACGGCGGCATGAAGTTCCCCAAGCAGGACATCCGCTCGCCGCACGACTTCGCGCAGATGGCCAAGCTCGTACGAGCCGAGGACTTCCAGGGACGGATGCTGATCTCGTCCGACCCGGAGGCTCACCGCAAGGAGATCCAGAAGTTCCTCGACATGGGCTTCGACCAGGTCTACCTCCACAACGTCGGGCGCAATCAGGACCGCTGGATCGAGGTTTTCGGCCGCGACGTTTTGCCCAAGCTGACCAGCTAGCGCCGCTCGGATGAAATTCGGCGCCCAGCTCTGGTCCCAGTCCTCCGACTGGCCGAACATGCGCGACGCCGCGCTTGCCGCGGAAGCCGCCGGCTGGGACGGGCTCTGGACGTGGGACCACCTGCTCGCAATCCAGGGCGCCTGGGAGCAGCCGATCTTCGAAGGTTGGCTCACGCTCGCGGCGTGGGCAGCGCTCACGAAGCGCGTCACCGTCGGCCTGATGGTCGGCGCGAACACCCTCCGCAACATCGGAGTGACAGCCAAGCTGGCCACGACCCTCGATCACGTGAGCGGCGGACGCGCGATCCTCGGAATTGGCGGCGCATGGTTCGAGCGCGAGCATGATGCGTTCTCCATCGAGTTCGGCAGCAGCGTCGGCGAGCGGCTCGACCGGCTCGAGGAGGCGGTGCCGCTGCTGCGCCGCCTGTTCGACGGCGACCGCGTCACGCATCAGGGCGACCACTACCGGCTGAATGAGGCCGTCTGCGAGCCGCCCCCCATCCAGTCGCACCTGCCGATCCTGGTCGGCGGCTCGGGTCCGCGGAAGACACTGCGGACGGTTGCCCGCCACGCGGACGCCTGGAACACGAGTGGCTTCGTCGACGAAGCGCGCGGCAAGATGGAAACGCTTCTCGGGCATTGCCGCGACGTCGGGCGCGACCCAGCCACGATCGAGATGACGATCAGCTTTCCGATCGTCGTCCGGGACTCCGCAGACGATGCCCAGGAAGCCTTTCAGGGCCTCCTCGCACACAACGGGCTGACCGAGATCACGAGCGTCCCGATCCTGCTGGGTCCGCCACGCGCCGTCGCGGAGGCCATCGTCCCGTACCGGGAGATGGGCTTCCGGCACGTCATCGCACGACTTCCGGCGCCCTACGACCGGGAGACGATCGCCCGGATCGGCGAGGTGCGCGAG
>VBFZ01000005.1:2630-13842 GCA_005880805.1 Chloroflexota bacterium
CACCTGACGGATGCGCGTCGTCGCGCTGGCCGGCGGCGTGGGCGGCGCCAAGCTGGCGCAGGGGCTGCAGTCGACGGTCGGCCGCGACTTGACCGTCGTCGTCAACACCGCCGACGACCTCGAACGGCACGGGCTGCTGGTCAGCCCGGACGTCGACACCGTCATGTACACCCTCGCTGGCCTCGCCGACCGCGAACAGGGCTGGGGCCTGGCCGGCGAGAGCTGGAACGCATCGGAGATGCTCGCCCGATACGGCGAGGAAACGTGGTTCCGCCTCGGCGACAGCGATCTGGCGACCCACATCGTCCGGACGTACCGGGTCCGTGGCGGGGAGCTGCTGGCCGACGTGACGCTCCGCCTGGCGGCCCCGCTTGGGGTGAGCGCGACCGTGCTGCCCATGACGAACGACCGCGTCCGAACGCAGGTGCGGACCGACGATGGCTGGCTCGACTTCCAGGACTACTTCGTGCGCCTCCGCCAGGAGCCGACCGTGCACGAGGTCCGATTCGCGGGCATCGAGCGCGCCACCGTGCCGGCTCGCGTGCGCGGGGAGCTGGGCTACGCGGAGATCGTCGTCATCGCGCCGTCGAACCCGATCGTCTCGATCGGCCCGATCCTCGCGGTTCCGGGAATGCGCGAGCTGCTGGCGGCGGCCCGTCGCGGTGGCTCCCCCGTCGTCGCCGTCTCACCGATCGTCGGCGGACGTGCCCTGAAGGGCCCTGCGGATCGGATGCTCGCGTCGCTGGGCCACGAGGCCACCGCGCTCGGCGTCGCGCGCCTCTACGAGGGCATCATCGACCTGTTCGTGGTCGATCGTGTCGACGCCGGCCTCGCGCCGGAGATCGAGGGTCTCGGGATGAAGGTGCTCGTCACGGACACGGTCATGACGGACGACGCGAGTCGCGCCCGACTTGCAGGCGGTGTCCTGGAGTCTGCAGCCGAGCTGCGCGCGTAGGATGCGGCCATGAACCGCGCCGCACCGACTCACGGCCACGTGTTCGCGATCATCCCGGTCGGCACGCTCGAGGGCGCAAAGTCGCGCCTCGGCGAAACGCTGGACGCCGAGGAGCGACGCGACCTCGCGACGCGGATGGCGCATCGGACGATCGAGGCGGCAGTGGCGACGCCGGGCATCGACGAGGTGCTCGTGGTGACTCCCGACCAGGCCGTCCGGGACCTGGCGCTGGCCGCCGGGGCACGCCCGCTGCGGCAGCGCAGCCAGGGCCTCAACCGCGGCCTCCGCGAGGCGCGTGAGGAGGCTTTGGCCGCCGGCGCCGATGCGATCGTGGTCCTGCCCATCGACCTGCCCCTGATCTCGCCCGAAGCCCTGGGGCGCGTCCTGGAGCGGCTCTCCGATCCGGAACGGCCGCTCGTCGTGCTCGTGTCGGATCGCCACCGGCGCGGCACCAACGTGCTGCTGGTTGCGCCCCCGGACGCGATCGAGTTCGGCTTCGGAGGCGACAGCCGGGCAGCCCATGCGGAGTGCGCGGCCGAGGCCGGCGCCCGCCTGGTGGAGCTCGACGGCCCGCTCACGCTCGACCTGGACACGCCCGACGACCTGCTGCTCATCGAACAGCAGGCCCCCGAGAGGGTGCATGCCGGCTGAGCTCCGGGTGATCGGCCTCGAGGGGGTCCCCGAGGTCCGTGTCGGCGACAACCTCGGCGCGCTCCTGGCCGATGCGCTCGACCGAACACCGGGCGCGCTCCCGCTGCAAACCGATGACGTCCTGGTCGTCACCCAGAAAGTCGTGTCCAAGGCCGAAGGAGCGGCCGTCGACCTCTCGACGATCGAGCCCCGCCCGGACGCTGTCGAGTTCGCCCGACAGTTCGACCGGGACGCTCGCCAGGTCGAGGTGGTCCTGCGCGAGGCCGTGCGGGTCGTGCGCATGGAGCGCGGTGTGCTCATCACCGAGACGCGGCATGGGTTCGTCTGCGCGAACGGAGGCGTGGACGCCTCCAACGTCGGTCAGGAGTCGGGCGCGGTGGTGACGCTGCTCCCCGAGGATCCCGATGCGTCCGCCGCCCGCATCCGCGACATCCTCCGCGAGCGGTTCGCGAACGACGTCCCTGTGATCGTCTCCGACTCGTTCGGGCGGCCATGGCGCGTCGGCATCGTCGACGTTGCCATCGGTGTCTCGGGAATGCGACCGCTCGACGACCTCCGCGGCACCCCTGACCACGACGGCCGCGTGATGCGCTCGACGGTCCGCGCCGTCGCCGACGAGCTCGCCTCGGCGGCCGAGCTCGCACTGGGCAAGACGGCTGGACGTCCCGCGGCGCTGGTTCGCGGTGCGATCTTCACCCGCGGCGAAGGCTCGATCCGGGAAATCGTGATGCCGTCCGAAAACGACCTCTTCCGTTAGGCTTGCCGCCTCCCGCCAGCGTGGGAAACGCTCCAATGCGCAGGAGATCCCGGTGAAGCTCGGCCTCCAGATTCCGTCGTTCACGTATCCGGGCGGTACCGAAACGATCGGTCCGACACTGGCCAGGATCGTGCGCTGCGCCGACGACGTCGGCTTCGACTCGATCTGGGTCATGGACCACTTCTTCCAGATCCGGAGCGTTGGCCCTGCCACGGAACCCATGCTCGAGGGATGGACGACGCTCGGGTTCATGGCCGCGAACTCGCAGCGAGCGCGGCTCGGCCTGATGGTCGGGGGGGTCCACTACCGCTACCCCGGCCTTTGGGTGAAGGCAGCCACGACGCTCGACGTCCTGTCCGGCGGGCGGGCCTGGCTCGGCATCGGGGCGGCCTGGAACGAGGAGGAGTCGCGCGGTCTCGGCTTCCCGTTTCCGCCGCTCGGGGAACGCTTCGAGATGCTCGAGGAAACGCTCCAGATCGCCCATGGGATGTGGCAGGGCGAGCGCGGAACGGAAGGCCAGCACAATGGCCGTCACTACCGCGCCTCGCGGCTCCTGAACTCCCCGCAGTCGATCTCGCGACCCCGCGTTCCGATCATGATCGGTGGGGGTGGCGAGCGGAAGACGCTCCGCCTCGTCGCGCAGTACGGCGACGCCTGCAACGTGTTCGGGCAGCCGGCCGGCATCGCGCGCAAGTACGCGATCCTGCGCGAGCACTGTGCAGCCGTCGGTCGGCCGTTCGAAGAGATCGAGCGCTCGACGCTCCAGTTCGTCCGGGTGTCGCCCACGGGCGGCGACCACTCCCAGTCGCCGAGCCAGATCGTCGACCGGTTCGGCGAACTGGCCGATGCCGGCGCGCAGAGCGTGATCTTCAGCGTGGGCAACGTCTTCGAGACCGAGCGGCTGGAGATCATCGGTCGGGACGTGATCCCGCAGCTGCGCGACCTTTAGGCCGGGCCGCCTTCGACGCCGTTCCAACCCGGGCCTTGCCGATACCCCCGGGGAGTATCTGCATCGTGCTACGATTGAGCTCAGCATGACCGAACGCCAGGCCCCGCCGGAAGACGGCACGGGCAATCCAGCCTCGACCCCCCTCAACCCCTTCTCGATCGACTTTTCCGGCGATGCCGGCTCCTCCGACGGGAGCGTGCCCGTGGGCGGAGGCTTTGCGCCGATCGCCATCGAGTCCGACGTCGATCGTGCCCCGACGGGCGTGTCGGTCGACACCGGGCGCGGCGGGCGAACGGACACGAAGCTGCTCATCATCGGCTCCGGCCCGGCCGGGCTGACGGCGGCGATCTACGGCGCGAGGGCCAACCTCGAACCGATCGTGCTCGCCGGCTCGGCTCCCGGTGGCCAGCTCATGATCACGAGCGACGTGGAGAACTACCCCGGCTTCCCGGACGGCATCCAGGGCCCCGACCTGATGGCCCTCTTCCGGGCCCAGGCCGAGCGGTTCGGATCGCACATCGTCGACGTGGACGTCGATCGAGTCGACCTGAGCGAACGGCCGTTCCGGGCCTGGGCGCGAGGGGTCGAGTACACCGGGCAGGCGGTGATCATCGCGACCGGCGCTTCGGCCCTCTGGCTGGGGCTCGAGAGCGAGACCAGGCTGCGTGGCCGCGGCGTGTCGGCGTGCGCCACGTGCGATGGCTTCTTCTTCCGTGACAAGGAGATCGCGGTCGTCGGCGGTGGCGACACGGCGTTCGAGGAGGCGCTCTTCCTGACGCGCTTCGCTTCCAGGATCCACATGCTCCATCGCCGGGAGAACTTCCGCGCCAGCAAGATCATGCAGGACCGGGCCGTCGCGCACCCCAAGATCGACATCCATCCGAACCGCATCGTGGACGAGGTCCTCGGCGAGCACCACGTCGAAGGACTGCGGCTGCGCGACCGGGTCAGTGGCGAGCCCGAGAAAATGGAGGTCGAGGGGCTGTTCGTCGCGATCGGCTACAAGCCCAACACGGAGATCTTCAAGGGCTGGCTTGACGTCGACCCAATGGGCTACCTCGAGGTCCGCGACGAGACAGGCTCGAAGATCGAAGGGGTGTTCATCGCCGGGGACGTGCACGACCACCGGTATCGCCAGGCGGTCACCGCCGCCGGGGATGGCTGCAGGGCCGCGATCGACGCAGAGCGCTGGCTCGAAGCGCAGGGCGTGACCGAATCGAGCACCGCCACCGCCTGGTGAGCAGGGCAGGTCGCGACGCGCTGATCTCGACCCTGCGGATCGGTCCGCCGCCCGCTGAACTCGTCCGCAGCGCGCTGGACCGCGCCTTCGCAGATGCCGAGGCCCGAGGCGGATTGGTCGCCGCACTGGATGCCGGCTGCGGGCGAAACTCGATCCTGGCGGCCTATCGATCGCGGATTGGCCGGTTCGTCGGTGCGGACGTCCATTCCCCGCCAGACGGTTCGCTCGCCTACCTCGACGAGTTCGTCGTAGCCGACCTGTGCGCCGACAGCGAGGCCTTTCCGCCGGCGTCGTTCGACGTGATCCTCTCCAACTTCACGGTCGAGCACTTCGCCGATCCGCCGGCCGCCTTCGCGAACCTCCGGCGCTGGCTGCGGCCGGGCGGGCACCTCGTGATCACGACGGTCAATCGGCGGCATCCCTTCGTCCGCTCCTATCTCGGCATCCCGCCTCGGGCTCGCGCGCGCCTGCAGCGGCTCGTGAAGACGACCGCGGCCGATGCCCACCCGCTGGTCGGCGCGTGCAACGACCCCCGGACCCTGCAGGCCGCCCTCGCGTCGGCGGGCTTCACGAGCGTGGACATCCAGACGACCGGCCACCTTGCCCGCGCGTGGGGCAGACGGCTGCCCACCTTCACGCTCGGGCTGATCGGCGACCTCGCGGTCAAGCCCGTCGCGTCGCGCCGTTCCACGATCGTCGCGGAAGCCGTCGCGCCCTGACCCTGCCCGCGTCGGCCTTCAGCGCTCCGTGATAGCGTCGCGAGCATGACCTTCCCGCGTGGAGGCGGTCGCATGATGCGCTACGGGCCCGGCTTCGACGACGCGCCTCCCATACCCAGGGAGCGGCGCGGTCGAACGCTGCGCCGGATCGTCGCCTTCTTCCGGCCCTATCGCCTGCAGGTCGTCGTCGTCCTGGCCGCGATCCTGGCCACGAGCCTGATCGGGCTGGTCAACCCGTATCTCCTCAAGCTGCTCATCGATGACGTGATCGTCGGGCAGCACTACGAGCTGCTCAACCTCTACGTCGGCCTGATGATCGTGCTGCCGATCATTTCCGGGCTGATCGGCGTCGGGCAGAGCTACATGAACAACGCGATCGGCCAGAACGTCATGCAGGACCTCCGCAACGCGCTGTACGCGCACCTGCAGAGGATGCCGCTGCGGTTCTTCACGGAGACCCGGACGGGCGAGATCCAGAGCCGCCTGGCGAACGACGTCGGCGGGGTGCAGGCCGTCGTCACCGACACCGCGAGCTCGGTCACGAGCAACCTCGCCGTCACGATCAGCACGATCGTCGCCATGTTCCTGCTTGACTGGCGGCTGACGCTGCTGTCTCTCGGCCTGCTGCCGTTCTTTGCCTACCTCACGTTCCGCGTCGGCAAGGTGCGCCGCGCGGTGAGTAGCGAGACGCAGAAGTCGCTCGCCGACATCACCGCCGCGACAGAAGAGACGCTGAGCGTGAGCGGCATCCTGCTGACGAAGACCTTCGGCCAGCAGGCGCCGCAGCTCGACAAGTTCCGCCGGCTGAACCGGATCCTCGCCAACCTCCAGATCCGGCAGGCGATGGTCGGCCGCTGGTTCTTCATGATCATCGGCACGATCTTTTCCATCACGCCGGCGTTCGTGTACTGGCTGGCCGGTACGCTCGCGGCGAACGGCGACCCGTCGGCACCGACGGCGGGCGTGATCGTGGCCTTCACAACCCTCCAGAGCCGGCTCTTCTTCCCGCTCGGCCAGCTGCTCAACGTGCAGGTCGAGATCCAGGGCTCGCTCGCGCTCTTCGACCGGATCTTCGAGTACCTGGAGATGGATCCGGAGATCGTCGACGCGCCCGACGCCGTTGCGCTCGATCCCCGGAGCGTCAGGGGCAGCGTCCGCTTCCACCACGTCGGCTTCCGCTACCCGACCGCGGCGGTTCCCTCGACGCAGGCCCAGCAGGCGGCGGACGGGCACCGGCATGAGGTTGCCGCCGCGCTGTCCACGGCGAACGAAGCCGCGCCGGAGGCCGAGGAGGCCCTCGTCGAGGAGGCAACCGATGGGCAAGGGCCGGGCGACGGGTTGGACGGCCTCACGAACGGATTCGGGCCAAACGGTCAGGCGCCGCTGCCGTTCGCGCTCGAGGACATCGACTTCGAGGTCGAGCCCGGGCAGCTGGTTGCCCTCGTCGGGCCGTCGGGTTCGGGCAAGACGACGACCACCTATCTCGTCCCCCGCCTGTACGACGTCGACACGGGAGCGGTCGAGATCGACGGGCGGGACGTGCGCCGGCTCACGCTCGCCTCGCTCGGCGAGGTGATCGGGTTCGTGACCCAGGAGACGTACCTGTTCCACGCTTCCGTTCGCGACAACCTCCGCTACGCGAGGCCCGAGGCCACCGACGCCGAGCTGGAGGTCGCCACGCGGGCGGCGGCGATTCACGATCGCATCCTCGAGTTGCCAGACGGCTACGCCACGATCGTCGGGGAGCGCGGCTACAAGCTGTCGGGCGGCGAGAAGCAGCGTGTCGCGATCGCGCGGGTGCTGCTCAAGGACCCGCGGATCCTCATCCTCGACGAGGCGACCTCGGCTCTCGATACCGTGAGCGAACGGCTCATCCAGGCGGCGTTGGAGCGGCTGATGGAGAACCGCACCACGATCGCGATTGCCCACCGGCTGTCGACGATCCTGCGCGCCGACCAGATTCTGGTCTACGAGCGCGGCCGCATCCTGGAGCGCGGCACGCATGCCCAGCTGCTGCGGGCAGGCGGTTTGTATGCCCGGCTATACCGCGAGCAGTTCCTGGCCGAGAGCGGCGCAGCTGACGGCATTCCCCCGTTGGAAGAACCCGTCGCGTGACGTTCAAGAAGACCGTCGAGGGCCGCTTCCAGGGCGGGATGGGCTTCACCACGACCACCGGATCGGGGCACACGATCGCCGCAGACGACTCCGACGGAAACACCGGCAGCCGTCCGACCGAGCTGCTGATGGCCGCTCTCGTCGCATGCACCGGGATGGACGTGGTATCGATCCTCGCGAAGAAACGGCAGGTCGTCTCGGAATACGCCGTGCACTCCAGGAGCGAGCAGCGTCGCGAGTATCCGCAGGTCTTCACGACGATCGAGGTCGTCCACGACCTGGTCGGTCCGGACCTCGACGTTCGGGCGGTGCGGCGTGCGATCGAGCTCTCGGCGCGCAAGTACTGCCCGGTGAGCGCGATGCTCTCGGCCGGGGAAACGGCGATCCACCACTGCTACCGCGTGCGCCGGACGGGCTCCTCGCCACTCGACGAATCGGGCGAGGTATGCGTCACTGGTCCGTATGAGCGCCCGCAAGTCTCCGTCGGCTGAGCGTACCGGCCCCGCCCCGAGGAGGGGTCGGACGCCGCGCTCGGCGGCAAATCGCACGGCCGCGAACGGCCAGCTCGATACCGAGCGCAAGCTGCGGGAGCTCTCGCTGCTCCAGGAGTTCGCCCAGCTCGCGACCCGCGCCCGGGACTGGGACGACCTCATGCGCACGCTCGTCGACCGCACCACTCTCGCGATCGGCGTCGAGGTGTGCTCGTTCTATCTGCTCGAGCGCGACGGCTCAACCCTGACGCTCGCCGCAACGAACGGGCTGGACAAGGAGCACGTCGGCAAGGTCCACATGGCCGTTGGCGAAGGCGTGACGGGGCTGGCCGCCGCCGAGCGTCGACCGGTGCAGGTGCCTGACGTCCGGACGGACCCGCACTTCAAGTGGATCCCGGGCTTCGACGTGGCAGGACTGACCTCGATGCTGTCGGTGCCGCTTACGTGGGACGACCGGCTCGTCGGCGTGCTCAACGTCCAGACCGCCGATCCGCGCGTGTTCGCCGACGACGACGTGCGGTTCCTGCAGACCATCGCCGCGCTGCTGGCGGGCATCGTCGAGAAGGGTCGCGTGCAAGCCGAGGCGGAAACCCAGCTCGCCACGCTGACGGCGCTCGACCAGGCGCGCGCCGAGCTGCTGTCGGTCGTGACACACGAGCTCCGGACGCCACTCGCGATCGTGCGCGCCTACCTCGACCTCCTGGCCGATGCCGCGAGCGGAGCCGAGGATCCGCCCGCCCGGGCATCGGCCGACAACTGGCGGTCGGCAGCGGTCGAGCAGGTCACCCGCCTCGACAGGCTCGTCGATTCGATCCTCGCCGCGGTCCGGGGCGACGGCCTGACGAAGCTCGCCCGCGAACCGTTCGACATCGGCGACGTGGTCTCCGAGTCGATCGAGACGCTCACGCTCGTGTTGCGGCCGCACAGGCTGCGCTGGTCGCCGCCCGGCAACGCGCTCATCGGCCTCGGCGACGAGTCGCGGTTCCGGCAGGTGCTTGAACACCTGCTCGAGAACGAGTCGAAGTACGCCCCGAAGGGCGAGGGCATCAGCCTGGGTGCGTGGCGCGAGGGCGGCGAAATCCGCGTCTACGTCACCGACGACGGGCGCGGCGTGCCATCGTCCGAATGGGAGTCCGTGTTCGAAGCGTTCGTCCGGGTCGATCGCCGGCACCTGCGCGGGTCGGGCATCGGACTGTACGCCGCCCGACGCCTGATGCAGGCCATGGGCGGCCGGGTCTGGATCGAGGCCAACGGCTTCGGCGGAAGCCGGTTCGTCGTCGCGCTGCCGGAGGCCTCGGCGGCTCGCCTCTGAGGGGCCCGCTAGCTGGGCCGGACCCCGCCTGCGTCGGACAGCAGCCGGATCTCCGTCAGGACGTCCTGCCCGGCGAAGTAGAGCGGCGAGAGCAGGTGCCGCCCGCGCTGCAGCGCATCCTCGGGGGCATCGCCGGTCAGGTCGGCACCGGAGGTCCGCACCTGGAAGCGGACGTGGCCGGGCTCGGGCAGGGGAAAGTCGGTCGTGAGCTCGAGCGAACGGGCGTGGTCGCCCGCGACGTCCAGGAAGCGCATGCCCGCCTCGCGCACCACAGCGTGTTCGCCGCCGCCGATGGTTCCGCCGCCGGTGCTCGTGTAGAAGCTGACCGTTCCGTCCGCGACGACGACCACCGAGGCGGTCGCCTTCGGCAGCCCGAATTCCATCAGCGCGCAGAACACCGGGCCCAGGTGGCGGCCTTCCAGGACCTTCACGTCCTCAGGCCTGACGTGCAGCACCCTCTGGCGCAGGGAGGAGAAGACGTCGGAGGCCTTCGTGCCCGGCCTGCGGCGAAAGAAGGCGCGGATTCGATCGAGCATGGGAGTCAGACCCCGGCCGCGACGACCCGGCTGGCCTCGGAACGGAGGCGGGCGTAGCCGGGCTTGACCACCTCGTTGATGATGCGCAGCCGCTCGTCGAACGGCGCGAAGGCGCTCTTCATCGCATTGATCGTCAGCCACTCCATCTCGCCGAGGCCGATCGCGAACGCCTCGTCCAGCGCCGCGAACTCGCTCGAAAGCGTGACGTCGCTCATCAGCCGGTTGTCGGTGTTGACCGTGACGCGGTAGCGCAGCCGGCGCAGCAGGTCGATCGGGTGGTCGGCGACCGACGCGACCGCGCCGGTGTGGACGTTGGAGGTCGGGCACATCTCGAGCGGGACGCGCCGGTCGCGCACGTACGCTGCAAGACGGCCCAGCGCAACGCCGCCGTCCGGCTGGACCTGGATATCGTCGACGATGCGGACGCCGTGGCCCAGGCGCTCCGCGCCGCACCACTGGAGCGCCTCCCAGATCGACGGCACCCCGAACGACTCGCCGGCGTGGATCGTGATGTGAAAGTTCTCCCGGCGGACGTAGTCGAAGGCGTCCAGGTGGAGCGTGGGGCGATAGCCGGCCTCCGGGCCGGCGATGTCGAAGCCGACCACGCCCGCGTCCCGCCAGCGCACGGCGCACTGCGCCACCTCCACCGAGCGGGCAGCCTGGCGCATGGCCGTCACGAGTGCCCTCACGACGATCGGGCTCCCGGCCGCGCCGGCGCGCTCCATCCCGATCCGGAAGCCCTCGAGGTTGGCCTCGACGACCTCGTCGAGCGTCAGGCCACGCTCCGTCGACAGCTCGGGTGCGTAGCGGACCTCGGCGTAGACGACGCCATCGGCGGCCAGGTCTTCGGCGCACTCGGCCGCCACCCGGACGATCGCGTCCCGCTCCTGCATGACGCCGACGGTGTGCGCGAACGTCTCCAGGTACAGCTCGAGGGACTTGCGGTCGGCCCCGCGCCGGATCCAGGCCGCGAGCTCGTCCGCGTCGCTGGTCGGCAGGCCGCCGTACCCGTATTCGCCCGCCAGGTCGACGATCGTACCCGGCCGCAGGCCCCCGTCGAGGTGGTCGTGCAGCATTGCCTTGGGTGCACGCCGGATCGTCTCGGGCGTCATGATCGCCGCATCCTACTGCCGCTCCAGCGTGCCGCGAGGCTCATCGGCGGGCTCCCGCCGGGCGACAGGGCCTACCTGCTGCCCGTGGTGGGCATCGCCCTCGGGATGCTGGTCCTCCACGAGCAGGTGGACACCCGCGTGCTGGCGGGGACGGCCCTGATCATCGGCGGCGTCGCGCTCGTGAGCAGTCGCTACGGATCGCGCCGGCTCTTCGGAAGGTCGAGTCCTCGGGCCGATGGCCTCCCCGAGATCGGCCTCGGTCCTCGGAGGGCGAGAAGCGACCAGGGCTGATGTTGCCGCCTATCGGTCCAGTGCGAGCAGGAAGGCCCCCACCAGCACGATGGCGGCGGCACCGATCCGCTCCGTCGCGGCGCG
>VBFZ01000205.1 GCA_005880805.1 Chloroflexota bacterium
GTCAGCGTGGAGCTCAACCGCCTCGAGGAAGCGGGCGTCGGTCAGCCGGTGGAGGTCGGCGCGAATCGGTCCCTGGTCGCCGAGTCGCTCGAATCCTCGCCCCGCTGCCGCGAGCAGGCTGTCGAGCTCGGCCCGGTCGAAGCCGGTGAATTCGGCCTCCAGTCCGGACACAGCGATGACACGGACCGACCCGCCTGGATCACCCGGCACGTCCCGCAGCACGAGCGCCCGATCGCTGCCGGTCACGTCTCGAGCAGCCTTCGCGAACTGCGACCACATCTCGCCGGCGGACCAGCTCGGCGGCATGGCCAATAGCTTCTGCCCGGCGCGATACGCGGCGTCGGCCTGCCAGAGGCGGCGAAGGAACGCGGGCGGCAGGAATGCCACCAGGTATCCGAACGCCGAAGCCAGCGCAACCACGCGCGAAACGGCAGCCGATGGTCCAGCGGCCTCCGAGCTGGCAATGCCCGCGCCGGCCGACAGGAGTGCCGTCGCGAAAGCCACGGTCGCGATCGCCGCGATGACCAGTCGGGCACGGGCCGAGCCGGTGCGACGCCGCGCTTGCAGGATGAGGAAGCCGGAGGCGACGAACTCGGTGACCACGAAGACGCCGATCGCGGCGAGCACGACCAGCGTCGAGGATTGCGCCTGACCGGTGCCAGCGCCGGCCTGCCCTGACTGGGCGGACTGCGCCGACAGCACCGCGACGAGGAACGGGACGATCGTCACGCAGTAGGCGACTGCGGCCGCCCACAGGAGCAGCGGCGCCACGCGACCCAGCTTTGCGGCCAGCCGCAGCGTCAGCAGGGGCTGCGCCAGGAGCAGAGCCACGGCAACGGTGCCGACGATTGGAGGGAGCGGCCCGACCACCTGGGTGACGAGCTGGAGGACGAACAGTGCGGCCATCGCGCTGAACACGAGCGTGATGTCGCGGCTGAGTGGATCGCGATCTCGAAGGTAGGTGATGAGTGCCCGGAGGAAGACGATCGCGAAGAGCAGCTCGATCCCGAGCGTGATCAGTGCGTTCGGGTCCGTGGCGACCTCCCTTTCGTCGGTCCCGCTGGCACGGGCGTGACCCTGGCAGCCGGGAAAGTTGCACGCATGGCGAAATCGCAGTCCTTGGGGCTGCCGCCTAGACGGCCGGCAGCAGCGACCCGGTCGGGACGTCCTCGTCGAGGTCGATGCCGTCGTGCTCCAGTTCGCCGATGAGGACGGGCACGAGGTCGGGGTCGAACTGGCGGCCGGCCTGGCCTTTCGCCTCGGCCACGGCTTCCTCCAGGTCCCTGCCTCTCCGGTACGGTCGGTCGTGGGTCATCGCGTCGAATGCGTCGACGAGGCCGACGATCCGGGCGCCAAGAGGGATGCGCTCGCCTCGCAGGCCGTCCGGATAGCCGCTGCCGTCCCACCGCTCGTGGTGGTGGCGCACGATCGGCGCGAAGGCCGCCGAGCCGGCAAGCGGCGCGCAGATCCGGGCGCCGATCTCGGGGTGCTGGCGCATGAGCTCCCGCTCGTCCGCGTCGAGGGCAGCCGGCTTGGTGAGGATGGCTTCGGGGACCCCGATCTTGCCGACATCGTGCAACAGTGCGCCGTAGGCGATCGGTTCGAGCTCGGCATGGCCGAGGCCGAGCTTGGCCCCCAGGCGGAGGGCCATGTTCGCGAGTCGCTGGCAGTGCCGCTCGGTCAGTGAGTCCTTGGCCTCCACGGCGTTGGCGAGGGCTGCCACCGCGGCGTGAGCGGACTCCATCCGGACCAGGGCGTTGCGCAGGCGCAGGGCGCTGCGGATCCGAGCGAGGAGCTCGGCGTGCTGGAACGGCTTGCTCAGGAAGTCATCTGCGCCCGCGTCCAGCCCGGTGACAACATCGTCGGTGCGCGAATGGGCCGTGAGCATGATGACCGGCAGGATCTGGCTGTGCGGGTCGCTCCGAAGCCGGCGCACGACCTCGAAGCCGTCCATCCGCGGCAGGCCGACGTCGAGGAGGACGAGGTCCGGGTTCGCCCGAGCGATCGCGCTGAGCCCGGCCTCACCGTCGGTGGTCAGCAGTGTCCGGTAGCCGGCACGGTTGAGCAGCGTCTCGAGGAGTGCGCCGATGGCGACGTCGTCCTCGACGACCAGCACGAGCTGCCGCTCGTGCGGCCTGGAGATCGGTGATCTCTGGCCGGAGCTCGCGAGAGCGGTCTGGTACCCGGGCTTGAGCGCTGAGCTCCGGGAAGACGTGTTCGCGTCGGTCCCGGACCCACTCGAGCTGGGGCTCAAGAGGGTCACGGATGCGGTTTCGTCCTCAGTTCCCCTGGGCATCGGATCCTCGTATTCAGGGTCCTGCACGTTCGGCGTGCGCGATTGAGCCCAGTTTCAGCCGTTGGTACGGCGCGACGAAGCCTGACGATCGGCCTACGCGATTGGCTCGGACGTCACGCCGATGGAAAACGCGTCAGTGCGCGGCAGGTTTGGCCGGTACCAGCACGCGGGCCGGCTAGCGGACCGAGTTGCCGATCTCCACTGCCTGATCCCTGCCATCGGTCGTCTCCAGCCGCAGGGTCAGTGGACCCTGTGTCCACAACAACACGTTGCCGGCCAGTCGGACGGTGTCGCCGCGGACGTCACCGTTCGGGATGCGGACGACGACCTGGTGCAGCGTGCCGGTGATCCAGAAGCCGCGGTCGCCCCCGACTTGCACTGCCTCGAGGATCGTGCCCGGCTCCAGGACCTTCGTGAACAGGCCCGGGTCGACCTCCCCGCGGAACTGCGTCAGCAGCATCCGCACGTTGGTGCCCGGGGCGGCCTGACCACCGTGTGCGAGCCACACGAGCGAGACGACGCCATCGTGGCCGGCGCCCTCCAGCCAGATCTCGTCGGGAGCCGCGAGTCCGGGCACGCGGGGCTGCAGGATCGCGAAGTCGACGGCGGACTGTGCCTCCTCCAGCGTTACCCGGCGGCCAAGGCCGAGGGCGGCACCACCCAGTGGGCTGGCGGACGGCGATCCCACAGGGCCCGATCCCGAAGGCGACGGCGACTGCACAGACAGGCTCGGCGATGCAGACGGGCCGAACAGGATCCGGATCCCGGGCAGGCCGAGACCGAGCGCACCGGCAATCCCGGCGACCACCAGCAGCGCGATCAGGGCGAGAACGAGCGCACGACGTGCGGGCCGACCGAACAAGGATTGGCCGAACCTCCGCCAGGCGGATTGACGACGCTCCAGCCGGGCTGTGACCATGGAGGCCATGGCCAGCGTCGGGGGCCACGCGAGCGTGCGTCCGAGCGCGCTCAGCTCGGCGCCCAGCTCGTCGTCGGACATCGCGCGGAGGCGCTCGTCTACAGTGCGGTTTCGGTCGGATCGTTCCGTCATTGGACCGCCTCCCCGAAGCTGGTCCGAAGCCGGCTCATCGCCCGTGAGAGGCGGGACTTGACGGTTCCGCGCGGAACGCCGAGCGCGTCGGCCATCTCGGCCTCACTCAGCTCGAAGAAGTAGCGGTAGGCGAGCACGAGCCGGTCGTCGCCACCGAGCCTCCCCATGGCTTCGAGCAGCGA
>VBFZ01000200.1:0-2467 GCA_005880805.1 Chloroflexota bacterium
GGCCGAGGGCTCCGACGGCTCGGCGCGCGCGGGAGTCGCCCTCGTCGTCGACGACAGCCCAGTCAACCGGAAGCTGCTCGGGCAGCTGCTGACGCGTCTCGGGCTCGAATGGATCGAAGCGGAGAACGGCGCCAGCGCCCTCGCGCTGCTGCGGGCGGGCCGCCAGCCGCCGATCGACGTCGTACTGCTCGACGTCGTGATGCCCGAGCTCGATGGATACGAGACCCTCGCTGCGATCAAGGGCGACGAGTCGCTGCGCAAACTGCCCGTGATCATGATCTCGGGTGTCGACGAGCTCGACAGCGCTGTGCGCTGCATCGCGCTGGGCGCCACCGACTACCTGCCCAAGCCGTTCAATCCCTCGATCCTGGGCGCCCGCGTGAACGCTTCGCTGGCGCAGAAGCGGCTCCACGACCTCGAGCTCGAGTACCTCGATCGCCTGGCGGGGCTCAATCGGACGATCGAGCGCCAGCGCCACGAGTTGAGCCGGTTCCTCTCGCCGCAGGTCGCCGCGCTGGTCTCCAGCCAGGAGGGCGAACAACTCCTCGGCGGCCACCGACGGCAGATCACCGCCGTCTTCTGCGACCTCCGCGGGTTTACCTCGTTCGCGGAGCAGGCCGAGCCGGAGGAGCTTTTCGCTGTCCTCGCCGACTATCACCGCATGATGGGCGCACAGATCGTGGACCACGGCGGAACGCTGGAGCACTTCGCTGGCGACGGGGTGATGGTTTTCTTCAACGACCCGGTGCCGCAGGCCGACCATGTCGAGCGCGCCGTGCGGATGGCGGTCGCCATGCGCGAGCGCTTCGCCGACCTCGCTGAGGGATGGCACAAGCGCGGCTACGAGCTCAACCTCGGCGTGGGGATCGCGGTCGGCTATGCGACGCTCGGCCGGATCGGCTTCGAGGGGCGCTACGACTACGGGGCCATCGGAAACGTCGTCATCCTCGCGTCGCGCCTGAGCGGCGAAGCGCGCGCGAACCAGATCCTGGTGAGCCAGCGCGCCCACGCCATGGTCGAGGACCTGGTCGTGGCCGAGCCGGTCGGCGAGCTCAACCTGAAGGGGTTCAGCCGCCCGGTGCCAGCACTCAACGTCCTGGAGATACGTGAGGCCGACGCGGTCGCGGCGGGCTGAGCGCGGCTTGATCCCACCAGCCCAGGCTGCGCGCGAACCTTAAGAGATCACCGCCTGTTCACCTGCGTCCCCGCAAGCTTTCCGGCCTACGTTGGCGTCGTGCGGGCGGCAATCATCGCTTTCGTCCTGGCGATCACCGTCGGGTCGTGCGCGACGATTGCTCCAAATCCTGCCGCGTCCGGAACCTACCCACCCCGGGCCAGCGCCTCTGGCAGTGCCTCGCCCCAGGCAACGCCGGCCCCACCTCTCGTCCCGCCATCGCCCAATCTTCGTGTCGCGTCGGTTGTGCGCTGGCCGCTGGCAGGAACGCGCCCGCCGGATTCCCACGAGCCCTTTCGGATCCCGATCCTCACGTACCACCGGATCTCGACTCCGCCTGCCGGTCCGGTCGCTTTCCCCAACCTGTGGGTGCCGTCCGATCTGTTCCGCCAGCAGCTCCAGGCGCTCGTCGCCGCGGGCTGGCACACCATCACCGTCGCGCAGCTCGCCGCGGATCTGGAGGCTGGCCGGCCGCCGGTTCCCCGCACGTTTGCGATCACGATCGACGATGGGAACCAGGACGGATTCACCAACGCGTTTCCGACGCTCGTCGCCCTCCGCCTCGTCGCTACCTACTACGTGGTCACCGGGCGCCTGGGCGAGCCCGGCGATCTGACACGGGACGAGATCGCGCGCCTTGCTTCCGCGGGCATGGAGATCGGGGATCACACAGTCGACCACGTCAACCTCACCCGGCTCTCCGGCACGGCACTCGAACGGCAGATTGTCGAGGCGGAGTTCACGATCCAGTCGATCGTTGGCGAGCGCCCGGCGACCTTCGCCTATCCCTTCAGCGACTGGGACCCAGGGGTTGTTTCCGGGGTGGCTCGCGCCGGGTTTGACGCGGCCGTCATCAATCGCGAGGTTGGACCCGTGGACTGGACGAACCGCTTCCTCATCCCGCGGCTGGAGGTCGGTCCCACCACGACTCCGGCGCATCTGGTCGCGGAGGCCGATTCGGCGGCGCCGCCGCGCACCTGATCGCCAGGGCCCACAATCGGGAGCCGATCAGCGACGACCGGCAAGCGTGAACCGGGGATCCGGGGCCCGCATGGGCAAGGAGGGACCGTGCGACTCGAGGACAAGGTTTGCATCATCACTGGGGGCGGCAGCGGCATGGGCCGGGTCGCCGCCGAGTTGTTTGCCCGGGAGGGGGCGAAAGTCGTCGTCGCCGAGGTGACCGAGGAGGCCGGGCAGGACACCGCCCGAACCGTGACGGAAGCCGGCGGCCAGGCGACCTTCGTCCGCGCCGACGTTTCGAACGAGGCCGAAGCCCGGGCGATGGTCGACCAC
>VBFZ01000200.1:2609-10368 GCA_005880805.1 Chloroflexota bacterium
CCGTGAACGTGCGCGGCGTCTTCCTGGGCTGCAAGTACGCGATCCCACACATGGTCGAGCAGGGGTCGGGGTCGGTCATCAATATCGCGAGCTTCGTGGCGCTCCTGGGCTGCTCCGTACCGCAGGACGCCTACACGGCATCGAAGGGCGCGATCCTCAGCCTGACGCGCAGCCTGGCCGTGCAGTTCGGCCCGAACGGCGTTCGCAGCAACGCCATCTGCCCGGGACCAGTGGAGACTCCGCTGCTCCTCGACTGGCTGGTCAAGGACGAGGAAGCGAAGCGGATCCGGCTGGCGCGCAACCCCACCGGCCGCTTCGGAAAGCCCGAGGAGATCGTGGCGATGGCCGTCTATCTCGCCTCGGACGAAAGCCGCTGGACCAATGGCGCTTCGCTCGTCGTCGACGGCGGAATCAGCGTCAACTACTTCTGACGGGCGTCGAGTCCTCGGCCGGCGGAGCTGGTCGCCGTGACTCGACGATCCTGAAGCGCCCGGCAACGAACGCCGGATCTGTCAGGCACGCGTTCGCCGCCGGATTCGCGCCGGTCGCATGGAAGTCCGAGAACGCGGCCGACTGGTTGACCCAGATGTTGCCGATCAGGTTGCACGACAGGGCAACGCCGGCTTCCGCCGCCGCCTCGTTAGTGCGGGACAGGATGTCCTCGTCGGTCGAGTACACGGCCGCGGTGATCGCTCCCCGGTCGCGTGCCGTGCGCCTGAGGATGTCGATGCTGTGGGCGGTCGAATCGGTCGCGACGACGAACGACACCGGGCCGAACTCTTCGCGCATGTAGACGGTCTCATCGGCAGCGTCCAGTCCCACGATCATTGGCGTTCGAACGGTCGCATCCGGAAACTGCGGGTGGTCGATCGAACGCGACGCGAGGATCACCCGCCCGAGAGAGGGTGCACGCTCCACCCGTTCGCGCACCTGGTCGTTGACGATCGCTCCCGTGACCTCGACCGCGCGCGCCGGATCGGCCAGCAGCTTGTCGATCGCTCCCGCGATCCCTTCCTCCACCTGCCGGAGACTCCACCGCACGCTTCCGACTAGGATCCCGTCGCGAGGGACCAGCAGATTCTGCGGCGCGGTGCACATCTGGCCGCTGTACAGCGAGAGCGAGAACGCGATGTTGCCCGCCATCGCGTCGAAATCGTCCGTCGAGTCGATGACGATGCTGTTGACAGCGGCCTTTTCGGTGTAGACCCCGGCCTGGGTGGCGTTCCGCTCCAGCCACTCGCCGAACGCGGTCGAGCCGGTGAAATCGACGAGCCGGATCTCCGGACGAACGGCCAGGTCGCTGGCCAGCCGCTCGTCCTCGGCCTCGGCCGCGAGCATGACGACGTTCGGATCGAAGCGGGCGTCGGCCAGGACCTCGCGCGCAACGCTCACCGTGAGGGCAAGCGGCAGAACTGAGCGCCGACTCGGCTTGACGAGGACCGGGTTGCCGGTCACCAGGCTTGCAAACAGCCCGGGATAGGAGTTCCAGTTCGGGAACGTGTTGCAACCGATGACGAGCGCGAGGCCGCGCGGAACGACCCGGTAGGACTTCGCGAGGCGAATGGGGTCCCGCTTACCCTGCGGCTTCTCCCAGGTCACGTGATCGGCGTGGCGGGTCATCTCCGACCAGGCGTAGGCGACCGCCTCGAGACCGCGATCCTGCGCGTGCGGGCCACCGGCCTGGAAAGCCATGACGAAGGGCTGGCCCGTCGTGTGCATGACCGCGTAGCCCATCTCGAAGCTGCGCTTGTTGAGTCGATCGAGGATTTCGAGGCACACGCCCGCTCTCGCCTCGGCACCGGCAGCGCGCCACGCCGGGAGCGCCGCGGTCAGGGCCGCGATCGCAGTCTCCACCTCCGTTCGCGGATAGCGGATCCCGAGATCGAACCCGAACGGGGACCGCTCGTCGCCGACCTCGCCGCCCGGCCCGGGCTGATCGAGGTCGAACGGCCGCCCGAGTCGCGCCTCGAAGGCTTCCCGCCCGTCATCGTTCGCGGTCTCCCCGTAGATCGAGCCGCTGGGCACCTCGGGATAGGGGCTCCAGTAGGCGCGCTCCCGGATCGCCCGAACGGCTCGTTCCAGGGTCTCCCGATGTTGGTCGAAGAAGCGCCCGGCTCGCGCCGCCGCGCCGGCCTTCGGGGGAGTGGCGATCTGCGTCATGCGCACCTCATTCGGCTGTCATCATCCCACCGGACTCGACTGACCGACGTGGGGGGTGGCCGTCGTATGATCGCGCCCTTGCCTCTCGCGACCCGGTGATACGGCCGGGCGCCGACTCACGAAGGACTCGCATGACCGTTGAGCATCGTGCCCCCGAGACGGCTGCCCCACCACGCCCCGCTGCCGTTCAGATGCTGATCGACGGCAAGCCTGCCGCGGCCGCCGACGGTCAGGAATTCGAGGTCGTAAACCCCGCCAACGGTGAGGTCATCGCCACTGCCCCGCTCGGGGGCGCCGAGGACGTCGATCGGGCGGTCACGGCGGCCCGGCGGGCCTTCGAGGAGCCCGGCGGCTGGTCCAGCTGGAGCGCCGCCAAGCGCGGGCGCGCGCTCGCGCGCTACGCCGGGCTAGTCCGGGAAAACCTGGAGGCGCTCGCCCAGCTCGAGAGCCGGAACGTCGGCAAGCCGATCGCGTCGGCCCGCGACGAGGCACTCGGGGTCAGCCTCGTGTTCGACTACTACGCCGGGGCAGCCAACAAGGTCTTCGGGGAGACCATCCCGGTCAGCAAGCCGGGCCTCGACTTCACGCTCCGTGAGCCGATCGGGGTAGTCGGCCTGATCGTGCCCTGGAACTTCCCGATGAACATGGCTTCCTGGAAGCTGGGGCCGGCACTGGCGGCGGGCAACACCTGCATCCTCAAGCCGGCCAGCTATTCGCCGCTGACGGCGATCCGGCTCGGCGAGCTTGCCCTCGAGGCCGGCTTCCCGCCGGGCGTCGTCAACGTCGTGACGGGACCGGGCGGGACGGCGGGGGCGGCCATTGCGGCGCATCCCGGTGTCGGCAAGGTGGCCTTCACGGGTGAGACGGCCACGGGCCAGGAGATCATGCGGCTGGCCGCCGGAAACCTGAAAAAGATCAGCCTCGAGCTGGGCGGCAAGAGCCCGAACATCCTGTTCGCCGACGGCGACCTCGAGAAGTTCGCCTCCAGCGCGCCGTACTCGGTCTTCGACAACTGCGGTCAGGACTGCTGCGCACGCAGCCGCACGCACGACCGGGTGGTCGAGCTCTTCGCGGACGCCACGCGACGGGTTCGCGTGGGCGACCCGTCGGACGAGAAGACGGAGGTCGGTCCGCTGGTCACCTTCCGTCAGCGGGACCGCGTGCGCGACTACATCGGGGTCGGCGAGGAGGAAGGCGCCGAACTGGTGGTGGGTGGCAGCTCGCCGGAGGATCCGACTCTGGCCGCCGGCGCCTACCTGATGCCGACGGTGTTCGACAACGTCACGGCCGAGATGCGAATCGCGCGCGAGGAGATCTTCGGGCCCGTCGTTTCGATCATCGCCTTCGACACCGAAGATGAGGCGGTTCGGCTGGCCAATGCGACGCCGTACGGGTTGTCAGGTTCGATCTGGACGCGGGACATCGGCAAGGCGCTGCGCATGGCGAAGGCCGTTCAGTCGGGCGTGCTGTCGATCAACTCGAACAGCAGCGTCCACACCGAGGCGCCGTTCGGAGGCTACAAGATGTCGGGCGTCGGTCGCGAGCTCGGGATGCACGCTCTCGAGCTGTACACCGAACTGAAGAACGTCTTCATCGACCTGAGCTGACGGACCGCGAGGTGTCGACGAGAGAGGGCGCGCCGCAGAGCCGCGGCCTGCTGCTTGCCGGAGGTCTGATCGCGCTCGTCGGCGCGATCATCCTCACGGCGGCGGTCACCAGCCGGCCGAACGCGAGCCCGAGCCCAAGCGCACCCGCGGGTTCGCTGTCGGCCCCGCCATCGTCGGCACCTCCCTCGCCGAGCGCTCCCTCCCCCTCCCCGTCGGGGTCGCCATCGCCGCCCAGCCCCAGCCCGAGTCCGCCGCCGCTCGCAATCGACGTCCGAATCTCCGGCGACGATCCGTTCGTGGCCTGTCGGGCCGGGGGACCGGGCCGCAACTTCCTGAGCTCCGAGGTGGAGCCCTACGTCACGGTGAACCCGACCGACCCGGCGAACATCGTCGCCGCCTGGCAACAGGACCGCTGGTCGAACGGGGGCGCTCGCGGGATCCTGAACGCGGTGACCCACGACGGCGGCCGAACGTGGCGGAGCAGTGCTCCTGCGTTCACGTCCTGCTCGCTTGGGCAGCCAGGCGCGTCGTCCTACCCACGGGCCTCTGACCCATGGGTCGTCTTCGGACCTGACGGTGTCGTCTACGGTCCTGGTCAGCAAGTCGACAGACGGCGGCGATACGTGGAGCACGCCGCTCGCGCTCGCGCAGAACGCCGGCACGCGCTTCAACGACAAGGAGTCGGTCGCGATCGACCCGCGGGATGCCGACCTCGTCTACGTCGTCTGGGACCGCACCACCGGCTCGGAAGAGGCGCCGGGCGGCCAGAGCCAGCCGCCGCGCGGCGACATTCTCCTCGCCCGTTCGAGCGACGGGGGCACGAGCTGGGAGCCCGCGCGCACGATCGCGCAGCCCTCCGGCGTGCCCGTCGGGAACGTCATGGCGGTGCTGCCCGACGACGTGCTGGTTGACGTGTTCGAGCTGGTCGTCGACACGCCGCGTGGTCGCCAGGCTTCCGAATCGTTCATTCGATCGGAGGATGGCGGCAGGACCTGGTCGGCGCCCAAGCCGATCGCACCCGTCGTTGGTCGGGAGCTCACGAGCCCCCTGACCGGAAATCCGATCCGCTCCGGGCACGGCCTGCCGAGCGTAGCGACGGAAGCCTCCTCGGGGCGGGTCGTCGTGACCTGGTCGGACGCGCGGTTTGCCGCATCGGGAGCGGCGAGCGTCAACGTTGCCGTGTCCGAGGACCGGGGAAGGACATGGTCAGAGCCCGCGAAGGTCCCGCCGGGCGGACGGGCCCGTTTCGCGTTCACGCCGTCGGTCGCGACCGCGGCCAACGGCACGATCGGCGTGAGTTACTACGGGATGACCGTGAGTGGCGGGAGGCTGCTGACCGATCGCTATCTCGCGACTTCCCGCGATGGAAAGACGTGGCGCGAGCAGCGCCTCACGGACACGTCGTTCGATCTCGCCTTCGCGCCCGATGCCTTCGGGCTGTTCCTGGGGGATTACGCCGGGCTTGCTCCAATCGGCGACCGCTTCCTTGCCGTGTTCGCGACGACGAACCCGAACGTCCGCAACACGACGCGGATGCTCGCGATCAGCGGCGAAGCGACGCCCTGACGTCCCTTCGTCCTGACGTCGCTTCGCCTTGACCGGCGCGAGATCAGCGGTAGCGACTCGGGAAGTAATACCCGTAGTCGATCAGCGTCCAGGGGTTGACGCGGTAGGAGCCCGAACGCCACGGGGAGCCGTGCCAGCGCTCAACGTGGGTGTGGTAGCCGGAGGCGCAGCCGCTGCGACCGACCAGTCCGATGGTGGTCCGCTGGGCGGTCACGTACTGGCCGCGGCGCGCGTACACCTTCCGCATGTGGTAGTAGGCCGTGTACAGGCCGTTGCCGTGGTAGACCCACACCTGGTAGCCGCCGCAGTTGCTCTTCCAGCCGGCGAAGACCACCCTCCCACTCCTTGCGGGCACGATATGCGTCCCCGAGGCGGCGGCGAGGTCGATGCCGCGATGGTGGCTGGAGTACCACTGCGAGACGTACGACGAGCGGCTGGCGACGGGCCAGTAGGCCGACGTGGTGCCGGCGACCGCGAGGGCAAGCACGGTCGCGGCGACGGCAGCCGTTCCTACGCGCCGAAAGCGACGGCGGGGGCCGAGGCGGGTCGCCTCCGAGCGGAGCGTGGATTCCTGGGACGCCCCCTGGGCGCCGATGAACGCGGACGACATGTCGCTCCTCTCTGCCAGAACGCCGTGGTGAGCACGGCGAACGGAAGTCCGGGACGCGTTCCGGCAGAGGGTGACGGGGGCGGCAGCGACCCGCGCGAAATCCGCGCAAGGGCCAGCGGGGGTACATCGTGATGACGGGTCGGCGACTCACGCCGAGCACGAGCTCTGCCGGTGACGGTAGCGACAGGAGACGGGCCCGATGCGGCACCTGGGGGTTGCCGGTGGCGCGTCTTCGATTGTCGGAGGTCCTCTGGGGACCTGCCCTCTGTGAGCGGGGAGTCTAGCGTATCTCGCTCACTCGTCCAAAAACGGCAGATTGGCTGCCGGTTGTCCCGGGAGTCCAGCCGTCACTCCGGTTCGGGATGGAGCTCCGGATGGCGTCGATACAGCCAGTCGCGCAGCGCCCAGCGGGTCGTCTTGAATGCGATCCCTCGCCAGGGGATCGCCTCCGGCGCGAACGGGGCGATCTCGAGGGTCTCGGCGTCCGGCACGAACGTCCCGCTGGTCACCGATGCCTCGAAGGCAATCACGACGACCGCCGCCTCGAGCCGCGAGTACATCCCCACGATCTCGCCCAGCTGGACGACGAGGCCCGTCTCCTCCAGCGTTTCACGAATGCCCGCCTCGCTCACCGTCTCGTCGACCTCGAGGAAGCCGCCCGGCTGGGCCCAGCTGCCGTAGCCTGGCTCGATCCCCCGCCGGATGAGCACCACGCGGCCATCGTCCAGGATCGGGATCGTGGTGACGACGAGTCGCGGGTTGACGTAGGCGATGAACCCGCACGAGTCGCATCCCAGGCGATGACGGTTCTCGCCGTCGTATGGCCCGAAGGTCAGCGGCGCGCCGCACCGCGTGCAGTAGTTGAGCGTCGCCGCGAGCCAGGCCGGAACACCGCGGCCCGATTCGATGTCGGTCGACCGACCGTCCGGGCCCCTGTCGAGTCCTTCCACCATCCCCGCTGAATCAGGCCTGCAGAACCAGCGAGCCGACCACGACGATGGCTGCCAGCAGTACGAAGGCGGGGATGAGCCAGGTTATCCGGAACAAGCCCATCACGGGGTCGACCGGCATCCACGCCCGGGCAGAGCGCCAGATGCGCAGGCTGGCGTCCGCGGTCGCCAGGATCAGGGCCGGACCGCCGACCAGGACGCAGAGCTTCACGATCGGGCTGCCGAGGGAGACGCCGACCTCGAGGGCCGTGATGGCCACGGCCCCGGCGATCAGCCCGATGACCGACAGGTTGATGTAGAGCGGCTGCAGCGGCGTGGGCTCGAGCTCCGGGATGTTTCGCGGTCGTGCGCCGTGCGTGTCCTGGCGATCGAGGCTGGGCATGCCCGGCTCCCCGCGCGAGTCGTCCATCGATCGCGGCTCGCCCATCGTTCGAGTGTACGCCGCGCCTGTCCGGAGGCCGTCGCCGGGCTGGGGTCAGCGTGCCGGCTGGTTCGACGGGTCCTCCAGGACGCCCTGCGTCTGCGCCTCGCGGTACGCCCGCAGGCCCTCGCGGAGGGCATCGTCCGAGACCGCCAGGATCTCCGCCGCGAGTAGCGCGGCGTTCTCGGCATTCCCGATCGCCACGGTGGCGACAGGGATCCCGCGCGGCATCTGGACGATCGAGAGGAGCGAGTCCATGCCGCCGAGATGCTGGGTGGGGATCGGCACGCCGATGACCGGCAGCAGCGTCTTGGCGGCGAGCATGCCGGGCAGGTGAGCCGCCCCACCGGCACCCGCGATGATCACCTGGATGCCGCGGCCCGCGGCGCCCTCCGCGTACTCGAAGAGCAGGTCGGGCGTTCGATGAGCTGACACGACCCGCATC
>VBFZ01000201.1:0-3612 GCA_005880805.1 Chloroflexota bacterium
AGAGCGCAGCTTGCGACGACTGGAGGGGCGTTCAACGCTGCGAGCACGTGGACGATCGTGGCCGGAGGCGACATCCTCCTGGACCGCGGCGTCTACAAGCAGGTCAGGATCCTGGGCAAGGGGGTGAACTTCCCGTTCAACGGCGGGACCGCCGAGATCACCGGCCACGCCTGCTGTTCGCTGTTCGGGCTGCCCTATCCGACGACCCGCCGGACGGGCAACGCCGGCGCCGTGCGGTCACTTCTGACGAAGGCGAACCTCGCGCTCGCGAACTTCGAAAACCCTGCGCCGAATGCCTTCCGATTCCACACGCAGGGAACCGTCTTCTCCGCGGATCCGGCGCTGATCGCCGGTGTCCGGAATGCGGGGATCGACTACGTCTCGCTGGCCAACAACCACATCGGCGACGCTGGCCGGGCCGGGATCCTGCAGACGATCACCAACCTCGACCGTTTCGGGCTGCGGCACAGCGGGGCGGGCGCCACGTCAGCTGCCGCGCACAAGCCCGCGTGGTTCACGATTGACGGCATCCGGGTCGCGATCCTCGCCTACGACACGATCGCGAAGTACTACGCGGCCGGCCCGAGCACGCCGGGCAGCGCCCAGCTCACGGCCGCCGGAGTCCGGGCCGACGTCGCCGCGGCACGGCGCGCGGGGGCGAACCTCGTCCTCGTCTACCCGCACTGGGGCACCGAATACGACCCGACGCCGTTCGCCGGCCAGCAGGCGCTCGCTCATGCCGTCATCGACGCAGGAGCGGACATGGTGATCGGCAACCATGCCCACTGGGTCGGCGCCATGGAGCTCTACAAGGGCAAGCCGATCTGGTACGCGCTCGGCAATTTCGTGTTCGACCAGACGTGGTCCGAGCCCACGATGGAAGGGATGCTTCTCGAGATGACGTTCCGTGGGCGAACTCTCGTCCAGGTCCGTCTCCACCCGACGATCATCCTCGACGGCGCGCAACCCAACTTCCTCGATCCGGCAGGCGACGGGCGGGTGGTCCTGGGTCAGCTCTTCGACGCCTCGAAGGGGATGCTGCCCTGGTAGTCAGGAGACGGTCGACCCAGACTCCGGCGCAGCGGCCTCGAGGCCGGCGAAGAGGTCGGTCTCGGGCAGCCTGACCTCGACGTCGCGTGAATCGCGCAGGATGAACGTCTCGGCTCCCCCGAACTCGCGCCACCCGTCCAGGCCGATTGCGATGAACGGGAAATCCTTCGACATCTGGGTCACGTGGCGGTTCAGCGCCCGCCACTTCGCGTCGAGCAGGTCGCTGATATCCACGCGCGTCGTGATCGCCTCGTCCGGGAAGAGCATCTGCTTCATGCGCTCCTCGAACTCCGCCCGCTGCTCGGCAGTGGCGTCTTCGGGTAACTCCCAGGGGTTGGGCAGCCCGCGAGCCTTGAGCTGCTCGGCCATCTGCTCTGTCACGCTCGAGGGGATCGCCTGCTCGTAGAGCTTGCGCGGCGACCACGGCGCGAGCCCTCCTTCGTCAACGCTCGGGCCGGTGCCACCGAACTCCGGCGCGATCTGCTCCGGGTAACACGATGGATCGTCGGCGCGCTCGTAGGCCGCCACGCCGACCTCGTGGGAGCGGATGTGATCGGGGTGGCCGTAGCCGCCGAACTCGTTGTAGACCGTCATGACGTGCGGCCGATATCGGCGCACGAGCCACACCAGCCGGCGGGTCGCGTCGTTCAGGTTCGCCTGCCAGAAGGATCGCGGATCGAGGTTCCCGACCCGGCCCATCATGTCCGAGTCGTGGTAGCCGAGGTTCTCCCACTCGGTGACACCGAGTTCGCCCATCGCGGCCTCGAGCTCCCCGGCCCGGATCTCGCCCAACCGGCGGTGGTTGTCCGGCGTGTCCATCTCGGGCACAACGATCTCGCCCATCTCGCCGCGCGTGCACGTGACGAGGACCACCCGGCGGCCGTCGCGAACAGCTTTGGCCATCACGCCGCCGGTGCCGATCGTCTCGTCGTCGGGGTGAGCGTGAATCGTCATCAGCGTGAGGCGGTCGTGGTACGTCGCACCGTTGGGAGCGTTCGTCGAATCGGTCGTCATGGGGCGATCCTAGCCCGAGTGGGCCAAGGCGTTCGATTTGCACCGGGTTCGCGCCGCTACCATCCGGCCGATGCCCTCCACGCCGACGTCACCCGAGCCCCCACCCGCATCCGAAGCCCGCCCGCCGACGGCAGAGCCTCGCGGTCCACTTGCCGGCCTCCTGGTCGCCGACTGCTCCACCGTGCTCGCCGGCCCGCTATGCACCATGCTGCTTGGCGACCTCGGTGCTGACGTCATCAAGGTCGAGCCGCCCGAAGGTGATTCCAGCCGAGGCTGGGGTCCGCCCTGGATCGGTGATCGCGCAGGCGCGCGCGGCGAGCCAGGCGTCGCGGCCTACTTCGCAGCGGTCAATCGCAATAAGCGCTCGCTCCGGCTCGACCTGCGCAACGACCGCAGCCGCCAGGTGCTGAGTCGCCTCCTCGAGCGTTCGGACGTCCTGGTCGAGAACTTTCGGGTCGGGCGGCTCGCCAGCCTGGGGTTCGACGATACAGCCCTGGCTCGGCTGAACCGCGACCTCGTCCACCTGGCCATCAGTGGCTACGGTGCGGACGGGCCCGACGCTGCCCGGCCGGGCTACGACTTCGTCATCCAGGCCGAGGCGGGCCTCATGTCGATCACCGGCTTCGCGGACGACGAGGGCGGGCACCCGACCAAAGTCGGCGTGGCGATCAGCGACGTGGTCACGGGGCTGTTCGGCGTCGTTTCAATCCTGGGCGCGTTGCTCGGACGCGAGCGGGCGGCGGCCCGGGGCCAGCGAATCGACGTCTCGATCCTCGAGTCCACCCTCGCGGTGCTCATCAACCAGGCGCAGAACGCCTTCGTGTCCGGGGTTGCGCCGCGGCGGCTGGGCAACGCCCACCCGAACATCGTCCCGTACGAGACGTTCGCGACGGGCGACGGGAACATCGCGATCGCCGTCGGGAGCGAGCGGCAGTGGCCGCGCTTCTGCGAAGCGCTCGGGCTGCCGGCGCTCGTCGATGACCCGCGCTTCGCCACCAACGCGGATCGGGTGACGAACCGGTCCGTCCTGCGGCCCTTCGTCGCGGAACGCCTGTCCGGGCGCCCGAGGACGCGGACATCCCCTGCGGCCGGATCAACGACGTCCTCGAGGCATTCGCCATGCCCCAGGCGAGGGCTCGCGCGATGGACGTATCGGTTCACCATCCCGTGCTCGGAGCAGTCCGCCAGGTCGGGATCCCGTTCAAGCTGTCGGCCACCCCGGCGTCGATCCGCTCGGCGCCGCCCATGCTCGGCGAGCACAGCCGGCTGATCCTCGAGGAACTGGGCTACGCGCCGGTCGAGATCGAGGCCCTGGAGCGCGACGACATCGTCTGACGGTCGATGCTGCGGGCGGGGGCGAGCAACACTCGCGGTCGGTGCAGGCGCGCACAGGCTCGATGTCGGACGTCCGTGACCGGCGGTAGACTCGCGGCGCCCAACCCCCACGCTCATCACCGCGGCCAACCCCGCTCGACCAGGAGGGCCCTGATGCCTCACGACGATCGGGAGCGCTGGGCGCTCGTCCTCGGCGCTTCGTCCGGCATGGGC
>VBFZ01000201.1:3628-5096 GCA_005880805.1 Chloroflexota bacterium
AACATCTGCGGGATCCACCTCGACTTCCGCGCCGGGCTCGCCCACGTCGAGGACGTGAAGCAGAAGATCGTCGACGCCGGATCCGAGGCGCTCTACATCAACATGAACGCCGCCGACGACGAGAAGCGCGCGTCAGCCCTCGAGACCCTCAGGGCCCGCTTCGACGAGAGCCGCGCCGCCAGCCGGCATCCCTACGTTCGCGTCGTGATGCACTCGCTGGCGTTCGGGACGCTGCTGCCGTTCATCGCCGACGAGCGGAAGGAGGCCGTGAACCGCAAGCAGATGGAGATGACGCTCGACGTCATGGCCAACAGCCTCGTGTACTGGGTCCAGGACCTGCTCCGTGTCGGTTTCCTGGAGCGCGGCTCGAAGGTCTACGCGATGACGTCCGAGGGCTCGACCCGCGTGGTCCCGACGTACGGCGCGGTCTCGGCGGCCAAGTCTGCGCTCGAATCGCATTGCCGGCAGCTGGCCATGGAGCTGGCGCGCAAGGGAACCGGCGTGACCGTCAACGCTGTCCGGGCGGGCGTGACGGTGACGCCCGCGCTGATGAAGATCCCGGAGCACGACGCGATCATCGAGGCCTCGGTCCGGCGCAACCCCTCGGGCCGGATGACGACGCCGCAGGACGTCGCCAACGCGATCGTTGCGCTGTCCGAGCCCGGCTTCGACTTCGTCACCGGCAACGTGATCGGGGTCGACGGCGGCGAGTTCGTCACCGGCTGACGCAGCCTGGCGGTCGACGGCCTCCCCACCATCGGCCTGAGTGACGCGCATGACCGGACGGGTCATCACGGTGGGCGCCGTCAACGTGGATCTCGTGATCCGCGGCAAGCAGCTGCCCGCTCCCGGCCAGACCGTGATCGGCGGGACGTTCGAGCAGCATCAGGGTGGCAAGGCCGCCAATCAGGCCGTTGCCGCTGCCCGCCTGGGCGTGCCGTCCGCGTTCGTCGGTGCGATCGGCGACGACGAGTTCGGCGCGGCAGCGCACGATGCCCTCGAGGCGGAGGGAGTCGACCTGCGTGGGCTCCGCACGGTCGCGGGCAAGACCGGCGTGGCACTGATCCTGGTCGACGAGGCTGGTGAGAACGAGATCTCGGTGGCCTCCGGCGTAAACGCGGAGGTGTCGGCAGATGACGTCCGCGAGGGACTCTCGGCGCATCGGCTTGCTGCTGGCGATGTCGTGCTGGTCAGCTGCGAGATCCCGCCCACGGCCGCCCGCGCGGCACTCAGCGCGGGCCGTGACGCTCACGCGAGGACCATCCTGAACCCGGCGCCGGCAGTCGGGCTCGATCGATCGATCTTCGGCCTGGCCGACGTCCTGACGCCGAATCGTGGCGAGCTCGCCGCCATCGCCTCCGCCGAGGGGCGCCGGACCGGACGGCCCTTCGGCTCGGATCAAGACCCCGCCCAGGCCGCCCGGAGTCTGTTGGCCCCGAATCCTGAGGGGCTGGGCATCGCCCTCGCC
>VBFZ01000202.1:0-3578 GCA_005880805.1 Chloroflexota bacterium
GTCCTCGAGGATGAACACGCGGCCACGCAGCTTCGGCGAGCGTGACTGGGTGAAGATGCCCTGGATCACCTGCTGGCCCGGCCGGTCGGCCGGGTGCGCCTTGCCGGCGAAGACGATCTGCACCGGGCGCTCCTCGTCCCAGAGCAGTCGTGCCAGGCGGTCGATGTCGGAGAACAGCAATCCCGCGCGCTTGTAGGTCGCGAAGCGCCGCGCGAAGCCGATCGTGAGCGCATTCGGATCCAGCGCGGCCTCGAGCTCGTCGAGCACTGAGGGCGCCTCGCCATGGCGAGCGAACTGCGCCCGCAGGCGACCGCGCGCGAAGATCGCCAGCTCCAGCTTCTGGCGCTGGTGAGCCTCCCAGATCTCCGAGTGGGGGATCCTGTCGAGCTCCTCCCACCAGCCCGATTTGTCGTCCGGGCCGTCGAGGTCGTCGAGGTTGGCCTCCAGGTGGTGTTCGAACAGCTCACGCACCGGCGTCCCGAGCCAGCTCGGCGGATGCACGCCGTTCGTGATCCCAATGATCGGCTTCGAGAGGATGCCCGACCAGGTCGCATTGGCCGTTTGTGCGTGCAGCTGGCTGACCGCGTTCGCGCCGTTCGTCAGCCGGAGCGAGAAGGCGGTCATGTCGAACTGGTTCTCGGTTCCATCGACGCCGCGGCCGATGTCCAGCAGCCGGTCGATCGGAACGCCGCCGGTGCCCGGCCGCCCGTCGCCCTCGAACAAGGGACCCGCGACGCGCCGAACGAGATCGGCGTCGAACCGCTCGTTGCCTGCCGAGACCGGCGTGTGGATCGTGAAGACGCTGTCCCGGCGTACTTCGTCGAGCGCGTCATCGAGTGTGTCGCCCTCGGCCACGAGCTCGCGAGCCCGCTCGGCGAGCAGGAAGGCGCTATGGCCTTCGTTCAGGTGCCAGGCCGACGGGAAGATGTCGAGCGCGCGGATCGCCCGCACGCCACCAACCCCCAGCACCAGCTCCTGGTGCAGGCGCATCTCCCGCCCGCGGACGTAGAGGATGTGCGTGATCGGCCGGTCGGCGTTGTCGTTATCGGGGATGTCCGTGTCGAGCAGCAGCACCGGAACGCGACCGACCTGCACGCACCAGACGGCGACCGTGAGCGTGCGGTCCGGCAGCTCCACCTCGACGCTGAGCGGCTCCCCGTCCTGGCTCTGGACCCGCTGGATCGGCATGAGCGACAGGTCGTAGTCGGGGTAGGCGTGCTCCTGGTGCCCGTCGGCGTCGATCGTCTGTCGGAAGTAGCCCTTTCGATAGAGGAGCCCGACGGCCACGAACGGCAGCGCCATGTCGCTGGCGGACTTGGTGTGGTCGCCCGCAAGCACGCCCAGGCCGCCCGAGTAGATCGCGAGCGACTCGTAGAAGCCGTACTCGGCGCAGAAGTAGGCGATCGGGCCGTCCAGGGATTCCGCGTGATTGCGCTGGAACCAGTGGTCCGCGCCATCCGCCATGTATGCATCGAATTCGCGGATGACGGACTGGTATTCCGCCATGAACGCCGGGTTATCGAGGAGCTCCGACCAGGAAACGGAGCCGGCGATTACCGCAACGGGGTTCCGGTAGCGCGTCCAGGCGGTGGCATCGATCCGCGAGAAGAGCACCTTTGCGCGCGGATGCCACGTCCAGTAGAGGTTGTAGGCGAGTCGCCTGAGCCCTTCGAGCGCCGGCGGGAGTCGGAACGGGGTGCCGGCAAGTGTCGGGACCTGAAAGGTCGGCTCCATCGCGCGCGATGATAGCGGTGCGTGCTACGCGGGCGGAGCATACGATCCGTATGATGCGCCTCGCCTTCATCGCTGCTGAGTGCGAGCCCTGGGCCAAGGCCGGCGGCCTGGCCGATGTGGTCGACGCACTTGCACGCGCCCTCGGGCGGATCCCCGACGGCACTGGTGAGCTGGTCGACGTCTTCCTGCCGCGCTACCGCGGTGTGCCGGTGCCCGAGGAGACCCGCGACACCGGGGCCGTAGTCGTGCCGGATCCGCGCGCGATCGGCAGTCGCGCGACGGTCGGCGTCCAGGAGACGGAAACGCACGGCTACCGCCTCCGGCTGATTGACTACCCGCCGGCGTTCGATCGGGCGGACATCTACGGGTACGAGGACGATCCCTGGCGGTTCGGCCTCTTCTGCCGCGCGGCGTTGGAGGTGTTGCGGAGCGATGCCGTGCCACCCGACGTGATCCATGTCCACGACTGGCACGCATGCCCGGCGGTCCTCTATCGCGATCTGTTCTACGCCGACGATCCACTGCTCCGTGACGCCGCGACGATGCTGACCATTCACAACCTTGCCTACCAGGGCTGGATTCCCCGGAGCGAGTTGCCTCAGCTGGGCCTCGACCCCGACAACCGCATCCTCGCGCCCGATCCAGCCGGTCTCGACCTTCTCTGGGCGGGAATCGAGCACGCCGACATTGTCACGACGGTCAGCCCCGGCTTCGCGCACGAGGCGCTCACGCGCGAAGGCGGGTTCGGGCTCGATGGCGCGCTGCGCTGGAAGGGCGACCGCTTCACCGGCATCATCAACGGGATCGACGCGGACATCTGGGACCCCGCGACCGACACCGATCTGGCCGCTACCTACAACCGAGCCGATCGGGCGGGCAAGGCCACCTGCAGGGCGCGGCTCCTGGCCGAGGTCGGGCTCGACCCGGACGACGCGGGCCCCGTCATCGGCGTCATCGGCCGGCTCGACCACCAGAAGGGCTTCGACATCCTGGCCGACGCTGCCGATCGGGCGGTCATCGGTGGAGCACGGCTGATCGTCCTTGGCAGCGGTGATTCGACGATCGCGGCGGGTCTGCGCGACCTCGCGGAAGGCTGGCCCGATGCAGTCGTGTTCATCGAGAAGTTCGACCGGGCGCTGGCGCGGCGCATCTACGCCGGGAGCGACTTCTTCCTGATGCCATCGCGCTTCGAGCCGTGCGGCACCGGCCAGATGATCGCGATGCGTTATGGAACGCCGCCGATCGTGCACCGGACCGGCGGCCTTCGCGACACCGTGATCGACGAGACCGCCAACCCCGGGCAGGGGACGGGATTCGTGTTCGACGAACCGACCCCCGCCAGCCTGCTCGATGGCGTTCGCCGGGCCGTCGAGTTCTTCCCATATGCGGGGCAGCATGCGTCGGAATGGGAGGCGCTGGTCGATCGGGCCATGGCGGTCGACTTCGACTGGGAGCGCTCGTCCGCACCGGCGTACATGACGGCCTACCGGCGGGCCGTCGAGGTCGCACGGTCGGGCGTGCCGGTCGCGGCCGGTGCCGCGGGAGATCGCGCGCCGGTACCAACGCCGCCCTGAAATTCGCGGGCAGCGAGGTCGACATTTCGGCCCACGAGCTGGTCCCATCCGACTAGGCTCGTCTTGAGGGGCCTGACCGCAAGTACCATTTTCATCAGGTCGAGCCGCCGATAGGGTCTCGACCATGCCCCGGCCCAGGTTCCGTCGCCGCCGTACGTCCGTCACAGCCGCGGTTATCGTCTTCCTCGGACTCGTAGTTGCGGCGCCCGGGATCGTCCAGGGGGCGGTGGCAAACCCAGTCGCCTCTGCGACGGCAAGCCCGAGAGTTTT
>VBFZ01000202.1:3634-4082 GCA_005880805.1 Chloroflexota bacterium
CTGTCGGCAGCGGCGTCGGTTTCGGTCGGCATCATCGACTACAAGGGCAGCCTCGTCAGGACCCTGCAGGCAGCGGTCAGCCGAGCAGTCGGCACCTATGCGGTATCGTGGAACGGCCGGCTCGCGAGCGGTGCCATGGCCATCGACGGCGGCTATCGGTTCCGCATCACTGCCACGCGCTCCGGGAGCACGTTCAAGGTGGACCGCTGGTTCTCCAAGGCGCGGAGTCAAATCTACCCATGGGCACCGGGCGTCATCACAATCGCGATCGATCCCGGTCACGGAGGGCCCGACCCGGGCGCTGTCCGGCCCGGGCTCTACGAGAAGACGGCCAATCTGACGATCGCCCTCCGCCTTCGCGCGATGCTGTTGGGTGCCGGTGTGAACGTTGTAATGACGAGGACTACGGACTCGAAGGTCAACACGACCGGCACCGATTGGACAGGCG
>VBFZ01000206.1:0-200 GCA_005880805.1 Chloroflexota bacterium
CAGGCCGATCAGGCAAACCACGCCCGCCAATCCGAGGATCACCAGGGCGAGCGCCGCGCTGGGCAGCCGGTCGTCGGTATTCAGGTGGGTGTGGGCTGCCTGGGTGCCGATCAGGCCGACGTCGCCCGGGGCGACACGCACGGTGCGCCCGTCGGTGAATTCGAGAGTCGAAACGCCCTTGAGCGAATACGCGAAGCCGG
>VBFZ01000206.1:312-3883 GCA_005880805.1 Chloroflexota bacterium
ATGAGCTCACGCGCAACCATGCGACCCCGAGGACGATCAGCGTGACGATCGAGACGGCGCCGATGAGCCCCCACCGGCGGGTGGGCTGCTGCACCGCCGCGCGCCAGCCCGCCGCTGCGCCGATAACCGCCCCGAACACGAGCCAGGCGATCAGGGCTGCGATCGGTGCCCCGATCCCGAGGTGCAGCATCATGAACGAGCCGTGCATCGGGTCGGGCGGGTTGAAGGCCGAAGGGGCGGCCGCCCCGGCGGACGGGAAGACGATCCCAAGGAGGGGCATGACGACGGCCCCGGCGATGGCCCAACACGCGACTCCGTAGGCGAGACCCGACGCTATGCTCGGACGCAGTCGGCCTCGGGCGGCGATCACCAGGTAGAGCAGCGCGGCGATGGCCAGCCCGACGAGCAACAACGCCCAGCCGAACCAGGAGCCCGACGGATCGTCCTTGGGCACGAGCACCCTGTTGAACATGGGTGCCGTGGCCAGCGTCGGAAAACCCAGCGCGGGGCAGATCGTCAGCCAGCCCAGCCAGGCGGCGATCGCGGCAACGACGCCCAACCCCAGTACCACGGCGTCATCCTCGCTCGGAATGTCAAGCCAGCCCAACGTTCCCGGCCGCCTGGGCGGGAAGGTCATCACCTATACGCCCGCTCCGAGCCGACATAGCTCAGCGGTAGAGCAGCCGTTTCGTAAGTCTCTGGCCCTATGCGCCGTGCTACCGTGCTTGGAGACCCGATACAAACGGGCGCACTTATCAGCTATTCGTTTCGAGGGGTTGCCCGCCCAGAATCAACGCTGCGGGCCGCTAGCGTCGAAATCGACCCTGGATACCCGAAATCGTCTCACAAGCGGCCAGCGGATCTAGAGGCCCAGTTTCGCCCTGAGTCGCTCGTGAGAACGAATCGAGCGTGACGCGGCGGTTCGTCGCCACCAGGTTCCTCGACGAGTAATGCGCCCACCTTAGACCGCAGCGTCCCAACCGTCCTCCGCCGGGCGATTCGACCATTAGACCGAGCCCGCCGCTGGACCGTTCGACGCCGAGGTGCAGCCGGCGCAAACAGGTGTGGGTGCCATGTGCGGACCCTGGACCTTGGAGTCGTTCGAATGTCAACATCGCGGCTGACGAACCACCTGCAGGAAGGAGCACGCCATGGCCGTCGCCCGCGTGACCGAGATCAGTGCGACGTCCCCGAATAGCTTCGAGGACGCCATCGCTCAGGGCATCGCCCGGGCAACGAAAACGCTTCGCAACGTGACGAGCGCGTGGGTTAAGGAGCAACGCGTCGACATCGAGGACAACCAGATCACCGAGTACCAGGTGAACCTGCTGGTGACGTTCGTCCTCGACGACTGAACCGAGAGTCTCGAGGCGGGATCCTGCCCGGACTCGCGCCCGATTCGACCCTCAGCCGCCGAGCGCCTCGTTGACGATCCGGGCCTGCTCAACGCGGTGCACGGCGTGGGAGCCTTCGGCCGGGCTCGATCGCTCGGGTCGGGCGACGTCCGTGATCGGCAGACCCGCCGGCACGACATCCAGGACGGCGGGCAATACGAACTTCCGGGCCCCCATGTTTTTCGGCTCCTCCTGAACCCAGACGAGCGTCTCGAGATTCGGATACCTCATGATGAGCCTGCGGAGCTCGGCGCCTGGGAACGGGTAGAGGAGTTCGAGGCGGCCGATGGCGACGTGACGGGCCTTGGTCCGCTTTGGCGAGAGGGCGAGGTCGTAGTAGAGGCGACCGCTGCACAGGACGAGCCGGCGCACCTGTCCCGGTTCGCGCGATCGCTCCGGGTCGTCGAGGACCGGCCGGAAACGACTCCTCGCCAGCTCGCCGAGAGCCGATGAGGCGGCCGGCAGACGCAGCAAGCCCTTAGGAGTCATGAGAACGAGCGGTCGTGCAAGTTCGCGGCGTGCCTGGTCGCGCAGGAGGTGGAAGCACTGGGCCGGCGTCGTACAGTTGGCGACGCGGACGTTGTCCTCGGCCCCAAGGGCGAGGTAGCGCTCGAGCCGCGCGCTTGAATGCTCGGGCCCCTGGCCTTCATATCCGTGCGGCAGAAGCAGCGTCAGGCGTGAGGTTTCGCCCCACTTGGCGAGCCCGGCAACGATGAACTGGTCGATGATCACCTCGGCCTCGTTGGCGAAGTCGCCGTACTGGGCCTCCCAGAGCACGAGCGCCTCGGGCGCTTCGACTGCATAGCCGTACTCGAAGCCGAGGCATGCGAACTCCGAGAGCGGGCTGTCGTGGAGCTCGAACGGCGCCTTGGCGCCCGACAGGTGCTGGATCGGCGCGTACCTCTGGCCGTTCGCAGCGTCGTGGAACACGAGGTGACGCTGGCTGAACGTGCCGCGTTCGGCGTCTTGGCCGGTCAGGCGAATCGGAGTTCCATCGAGCAGGAGCGAGCCGAACGCCAGCGCCTCAGCCTGAGCCCAGCCGATCCGACCGCCCCGCGTGAGTGCCGCGCGTCGCCGGTCGACTTGGCGGCTGAGCTTCGGGTGGACGGTGAACCCTGGCGGCACGGCGAGCAGCTCCTCGTTGATCGCCCGGAGCTGCTCAGCAGCGACGGCGGCTCGCGACGATCGGCTGTGCCTGGCCGGCCGGCTCGCGCCATCGGGCGGCATCGGCGCCTCCCGAGGGCTTGCCTCGAGTGACGCCTGGATCTCGGCCAGGCGGCCTTCGGCGGCGGCAAGCTCCTCCTCAGCTCGTCCCTCGTCGATCCCGTCCTCCGCCCCGAGTCGTTGCGCATAGATCTGCCGGACGCTCAGATGGTCGCCGATCCGCTCGTACATCATGGGCTGCGTGTACGCCGGCTCGTCCTCCTCGTTGTGCCCGTGGCGGCGGTAGCCGACGACATCGACGACGACGTCGCCATGGAAGCGCTCGCGGTATGCGTGCGCGAGACGGATGGCAGAAAGACAGGCATCCGGATCGTCGGCGTTGACGTGGACGATGGGGATGTCGAAGCCCTTGGCGAGGTCGCTCGCGTAGTCGGTCGAGCGCCCGTCCCGCGGCTCGACCGTGAAGCCGAGCTGGTTGTTGGCGATCAGGTGGATCGTGCCGCCGGTCGTGTAACCGGGCAGGCGGCCGAGGTTGAAGGTCTCGGCGACGACGCCTTGCGCGGCGAAACTGGCATCGCCATGGATGAGGACAGGCAGCGCCAACGTGAGGTCGCTGGCGGGGTCGCGGCCGCTCCGGTCGGTCTGGGCTGCGCGGGCCCGTCCCTCGACCACCGGGTCGATCGCTTCGAGGTGACTGGGGTTCGGGGCCACCGTAACCCTGATGGGGCCGGCGGCTGTCTCGTAGACGCCATCCGCGCCGCGGTGGTATTTGACGTCGCTCGTCTCACCGTCCGGGCGTGCCTCGGCGTCCGTGACGGGAGCGCTCTCGAACTCCCCGAGGATGTCCGCGTACGACACCCCGACGACATGGGCGAGCACATTCAGCCGCCCACGATGGGTCATCCCGATCTCGATCGTCCCGGTGCCGGCCGAGGCGGCGAGTTCGACGAGCTGGTCGAGCATCGATGCTCGACCAGCTCGTCGAACTCGCCGCCTCGGCCGGCACCGGGACG
>VBFZ01000006.1:0-289 GCA_005880805.1 Chloroflexota bacterium
AGATGGGTCAGCTCGGCCTGGAAAGCCCGGAGGTCCTCGTCGGTCGCGAAGTAGCGCTGGGTCTCGGCCCAGGCGGCGATCGTGTTGACGACGCGGTCGATCAGCTGCTTGACGCTGTGCTCGCGCTCCGGCGTGCCGACGTGGCCGCGGAAGTACTTGCTGACCACAACGTTGGTCGCGAGCTGGCTCCAGAACGTGGGGACCTCGACGTCCTTCTGCTCGAAGACGGTCTTGCCGGACTCATTGCCGATGTTGGCGGTCCGGGTCTCCCACTGGACCTCGTCGTAGG
>VBFZ01000006.1:306-11578 GCA_005880805.1 Chloroflexota bacterium
AGCTTGCGGCCCATTGACCCGAGAGCCGGCGGGTGCCCTTGGCTGAGGGTCGGCTGGTCCTGATCCCGGTCCTCGCGTTTCCCTTCGGGTCCATGACCGGTACCGCTTCGCTAGCCGCTCGCGCCATTTGGCGTGTCCTCCGTATGCCGGCTCCGTCTTGCCGGTTTGCCTGCTGTCGCCGTCCCTCCCGGCGACGTTCTGGCTCTTCCTCGCGCTGGCCGGTCGCGTTGCCGGTGCGATCCGCGTAGCTGCGAGGTGCCACTCCGAAGCCTTGCTCAACCCCGTGACGGCGATCGCCGCGGGCCCGTGCCGAGCGGCCGGCGGCCGTCCTGGTGGGTCCTCTCACGTGGATCGAGCGATCCTCGAAGAATAGGGCCGGGCATGGCCGTCCGTCAAGGCCAAAACACAAGATGTAGTGGTGCGATTGGGTTACAAACCGCTACATGTTGCGAACGTGGGTGATTTGGTGGACAGGGCCGATGGGGTTGGTGGAGATCCAGGGGGCGGGTGTGGAGATCGCGGGTGGCTGTGGTGGACAAACGGTGGACAGCTGGTCGGCCGGGCGCCGGGAGGTCGCTGTAGTGCCCGGGCACCGTACGCCATTTCGCTCGACCGTTCTATATGTCGCCCGTTTTTGGCGGATACCCGCGGGACGAATACAAGCAGTGGAACGGCGCCATGCCGCACGCGCGGGCTTCCTATCCGAACTCGGACGTGGGAGCCGGCGACGTCGCCGGGGCCAGATTCCGCGTCTGACACTCGCCAGGCGAATAGCCGGCAGGAAGCCGGCCCGCACCCGCCCCCCGTATTCGTGGGCGAGGTATCGGGCAAGAAGCTCCTTTGGTGCCCCGTGGAAAGAGCTCCTTGGGCTTTCTCGGGGCAGCCTTTCCCACGCTCATTCATCCCAGGACTGGTAAGCGGAAGGAGCCCGCTCGGCGACGAGAACGGCGGGCGACTGTGAGCACGAATTCGGTCGAATCGACGGCCACGATCGGCTGCTTTTTCGCTTATCAGTCCCCCCACGAATGGGAGTGGGGAAATCGAGCGGCGCCGGTCCTGAGAGTCGTGAGGCGTCTTTCCGACAAGGCGCGCCGGCCGCGGGCCAGGCAAGAGACAGGGACGCGCGGCCGTTGCGCCGGCCGCGGCCAGGCAAGAGACGGGGACGCGCGGCCGTTGCGGTAGGCTGCGCGCTCTCGGCGGAAGGGGCGTTGCCGGGGATGGGGCAAACGGCGGAGACGGCTCGAGGGAGTGAACGGTTGACCTGCCCGAACTGCGGCGCGGAAGCACAGCCCGACCAGAAGTTCTGTGCCGAGTGCGGAACGCGGCTCGCGGCTCCGGCCTGCTCGAACTGTGGTGCAGCGCTGCCGCCTGGCGCCCGCTTCTGCCCGGAGTGCGGAACGCCCGCCGACATCTCAGCCGCCGGCGCGGCTGCGAGCGTTGCGCACACAGCAGAGGCCGAGACCAACGGGGAACACGCAGCCGTCGGTCCGACCGCCGAACGACGTCTCGTCTCGGTCCTGTTCGCGGACCTCGTCGACTCCACGAAGATCGCCGAGGCGGCTGACGCCGAAGACACCCGCGAGATCCTGGCGCGCTACTACGAGACCGCCCGCCAGGTCATGGACCGCTACGGCGGCACGATCGAGAAGTTCATCGGCGACGCGGTCATGGCGGTCTGGGGCGCACCGACCGCCCGCGAGGACGACGCCGAGCGCGCCGTCCGGGCCGCCCTCGACCTCGTCGACGCCGTTGGGCGCCTCGAGGTCAACGTCCCGGGCGGCATCCAGCTCAGAGCCGGCGTCGTTACCGGCCTAGCCGCGATCACCGTCGGCGCTGAGGGCCAGGGCATGGTGGCCGGCGACGTCGTCAACACGGCCGCTCGTCTCCAGTCGGTCGCGCCATCGGGTTCGGTCCTCGTCGGAGAGGCCACCTTCCGGGCCGCCGACGAGGCGATCGTCTTCGAGCCGGCCGGCGAACAGACGCTCAAAGGCAAGACCGCCCCCGTCCCCGCGTGGCGGGCACTGAGAGTGGTGGCTGGCCGCGGCGGACAAGGGAGGGCGGACCGCCCGGAGCCGCCGTTCGTCGGTCGGGACGCGGAGTTCGTGCTCCTGAAGGACCTGTTCCACGCCACCTCGCGCGAGAGCCGGGTCCGCCTCGTCTCGGTCATGGGCCCGCCGGGCATCGGCAAGAGCCGGCTTGCCTGGGAGTTCGAGAAGTACATCGACGGCCTGGTCGAGACGGTCTACTGGCACCACGGCCGCTCGCCCGCGTACGGCGAGGGCGTCACGTTCTGGGCACTCGGCGAGATGGTCCGCCGTCGAGCCGAGATCGCGGAGGGCGAGGACGCACAGACGGCCCGAACGAAGCTCGCGGCCGCCCTGGCCCAGTACGTCGAGAGCGACGACGATCGGCGCTGGATCGAGCCGCGGTTGATGAGCTTGCTGGGCCTCGACGAAGCTCCGCCTGGTGAGCAGGGCGAGCTCTTCGCCGCGTGGCGCACATTCTTCGAGTGGATCGCACGAAAAGGCACCGTCGCGATGGTCTTCGAGGACCTGCAATGGGCTGACCAGGGGCTGCTCGACTTCATCGACCACGTGCTGGCCTGGTCGAAGGGGATGCCCATCCTTGTGATCACCCTTGCGCGCCCGGAGCTGCTCGAACGGCGTCCGGCTTGGGGCGCCCGGCAGCGAAACTTCACCAGCCTGCACCTCGAGCCGCTCGACAAGGCGGCGATGCGTGAGCTGCTGGCCGGCTTTGTCCCCGGGCTGCCCGAGTCGGCCGCCCGCGCGATCATTGCCCGTGCCGAGGGCGTTCCTCTGTACGCCGTCGAGACGGTCCGCACGCTGGTGACCGACGGACGGATTGTCCTCGAGGGCGATGTCTATCGCGTCCGTGGGAGCCTCGACCGGCTGACGATTCCTGAAACCTTGCACGCGCTCATCGCGGCTCGTCTGGATGCGCTGGAGCCTGCCAACCGCGCCCTCCTCCAGGACGCCGCCGTTCTGGGCAAGAGCTTCACGTCGACTGCCCTGGCCGAGCTCACAGGCGAGCCGGCCGCCGCGCTGGAGCCCCGGCTGCGAGCGTTGATCGACCTGGAGCTCCTGCGGCAGGAGGTTGATCCGCGGTCGCCGGAGCGGGGTCAGTACCAATTCGTTCAGGCGCTCATCCGGGAGGTCGCGTACGGAACGCTGGCGAAGCGCGATCGCCGCGCTCGCCACCTGGCAGCGGCTCGTTACTTCGAGACAGTGGGCGACGAGGAACTGGCCGGCGTTCTCGCAAGCCACTACGTGGACGCATACCGGGCCACTCCGGCGGGTCCCGAGGCTGAGGCCTTGGCTGCGCAAGCACGTGTTGCACTGCGGGGCGCCGCAGATCGCGCGTTTGCGCTCCGGTCGACCGAGCAGGCGCTGGCCTACCTCCAGCGAGCGCTCGAGGTCACCACCGACGACCACGAACGACGAACCCTCCTCACGCGCATCGGCGAGGTCGGCCAGATGGCCGGCCACTACGAGGAGTCGACGTCCGCGCTGATCCAGGTGATCGACGAGCTGGACGCCGGGGGTCACGTCCTGGGCGCGGCTCGTGCGGCGACTTTGCTGGCGTACGTCTACGACAGCGACGGGCGGATGGAGCCGGCGATCTCACTGCTGAAGCCAAGGCTGCCGGCGGTCGAGGCCCTCGCCGCTGACGACCCGTCATTGGAGGCCGACGTCGCCGCGGTCGCTTCCGAGCTCGGGCGCGCGTACATGCTTCACGGCGACTGGAGGGAGTCGATCGAGCTGTGCGATCGGGCGATTGCCGCCGCCGAGCGCCTGGATCTCCGCCGAATCCTCGTCGAGGCCCTGATTACCAAGGGCACGGTGCTCCAGTTCGAGCGCTACCGCGAAGGCGCTGCAGTCCTCCTTGGAGCCATCGCGCTGGCGAAGCAGTACGGATTGCCGAGATCGCAGATCCGGGCGATGAACAACATCGGGGGGTTCCTGGACAACGAGGACATCCTCGCCGCGTTCGAGAACTGCACGGCGGCCATCGAGATCTGTCGACGAAACGGTCTGCGGGACGTGGTCCTCCACTGGCAGGCAAGTGCTGGCTGGCCGGGGTTCCTGCTCGGTGACTGGGCCGCCGCCGATGCTGCCGCGGCCGTCGGCGACGAGGACAACGTCCCGGACACCGTCCGGACCACCGCGCTCGACATCCGGGAGTTGCTGCTCGCTTATCGGGGGCAGATGGACGGCATTGACGCGATCGAGGCGGCAAGCCAGGAGATCATTGCCGGCCTGACTCACGCCGAGTTCGCGAGCGGGCATCGAATGATCCGCTCTGTCGTCTTGCATGTTGCCGGTCGATTCCAGGACGCCTACGACGAGATCACGTCCCACCCGCCACCCAGCTCGCATCGCTTCCCGGTCAATCTCATTACCGCTCGTGCGGCCCTTCGGCTTGGAAACCTCGACGCCGCACGGGCAGCTCTCGCCGAAATGGAAGCGGCTTCTGACCGGGGGCGGGTGTCGGATGTCCTTCGCGTGGGGGTCCGCGCCGGAGTCGCTGCCCTCGAGGGACGGCGCGAGGACGCGTTGGGGCTCTATCGGGACGCTCAACGACGGTTCGCGGAGCTGCGCGACGTGGTCGACCTCGCGGACATGCAGCTCGAAATGGCCGCCCTTCTGGGCCTCGACGAGCCCGAGGTTCGAGCGGCTGCAGACGCCGCCCGACATTCGTATGAACGCCTGGGCGCGAGGGCGACGCTCGACCAGCTCGATCGCCTGGAGCAGGCGGCGGGGGTCGTGACGGCCTGACACCCGGCCTGGCCGCGGCGCCCGCAGGCCGGGCTCCGGTTGAGAGGGCACTGCAAGCGGGAGCGCCCCGTCGGGGCGCGCTGCTGAGTCCGCGGCATAGGTGTGATGGAGACCCATTTTTCGCGTGGAATCCATTCCGCCATGAGCCGGAGGTAGATGCATGCATCGTCGTCTGTGGTTTGGGGGTTTAGGCCTGGTGACCGCCATTGGCCTCGTGATTGCCGCGTGTGGCGGCGGCGCTTCGCCGGCGCCTTCATTGAACCTGCCGACCCTCGGTCCGAGCCCGTCCGTCAGCCTGCCGGCGATTTCGGCCAGCGTCCCGTCGTTGCCGTCGGGCGCCCTTCCATCGGGTTTCGTGCTGCCCTCGGGTGTGACGATGCCGTCCGGCCTCAACTCGGCCACTGCGAAGACCGTCCAGCTGACCGCCCAGAACAACAGCGGCGTCACCGGGATCGCTTTCATCGCCGACGCCGGCAACGGCCAGACCTTCGTTGCGATAGGCGTCACCCCGGCCGCGAGCGTGAACTACCCGGCGACGATCGCGACGGGTCCGTGCATCACTCCCGGTACGACCGCCAAGGCGACGCTGACGAACGTGGTCAACGGCGTTTCGCAATCGACGGTATCCGCGTCGTTCGCGGACGTGACGTCGGGTACGAATGCGCTCGTGCTGTGGAAGTCGGCGCAGGAGATGCAGACCGCGGTCGCCTGCGGCGACATCAAGTAGCCGGCTCGACCGGCGGCCGCCCCCCGCTCGGCCGCCGCCGATCGCTCTTTGGACTTGCGCGTATCGCCCTGAGTGCTACCGCGAGCGGAAGTTCATCGCCAAGCCCGCCCGGACGCAGCCCTAAGCGAGGCTGCACCACTCAGGGCCTTATGGCGCGTCCGAAACGCCCATAAGCCGTTGCCGGGTCCACTCCAATCGCGCGGCTTGGCGTTGGGAGTACCAATCAGGGCGATACCGGAGGCGCAAGCGGCCGAAACGCGGTCTGGGCGGGCCTTCAGTTGCTTGCGCCGTTTCGGCGGAAGGTCTGACACAATGCGGTTTCCTCGGGCGAAGCCGGCCGGCGACGAAAGCAGCGGTCAACGGAGCCAGCGGTCAACGGAGCCAGCGGGCAATACAGCCAGCGGGCAACGAACAGCAGCCGGAGAGGCGGCTTCCCGGCCCGGGCGAGGAGGAGCGCGCGATGAGCCAGAGCGACGTGCAGGTCGAGCGAGACGACGCCCCGCGGACCAAGTTCGTTCTCGACGAGGGTCGCATTCCGAAGAGCTGGTACAACATCATCGCCGACCTCCCGGTCCCGCCCGAACCGGTCCTCCATCCCGGGACCGGCCAGCCCATCGGGCCGGGTGACCTCGCGCCGCTCTTCCCCATGGCGCTCATCCGCCAGGAGGTGTCGGGCGAGCGCGAGATCGAGATCCCCGAGCCTGTGCGCGAGGCCTATCGCCTGTACCGGCCGACGCCGCTGATTCGCGCCCGGCGGCTCGAGAAGGTGCTCGACACGCCGGCCCACATCTACTTCAAGTACGAAGGCGTGAGCCCGGCTGGCAGCCACAAGCCGAACACCGCCATCGCGCAGGCGTTCTTCAACAAGGAGGAGGGCACCAAGCGAATCGCGACCGAGACCGGCGCCGGGCAGTGGGGGAGCGCCCTGGCGTTCGCGGCCTCCCTGTTCGACCTCGAATCCAAGGTCTACATGGTCCGCGCCTCGTACGACCAGAAACCGTACCGGCGGATCCTGATGGAGACGTATGGGGCGGAGGTCGTGCCCAGCCCCTCACCGACCACGAACTACGGTCGCAAGGTGCTCGAGGAGTCGCCTGACAACCCCGGCTCCCTGGGCATCGCAATCAGCGAGGCGGTCGAGGACGCCGCGACGCGCGACGACACGAAGTACAGCCTCGGGTCGGTGCTCAATCACGTGCTGCTCCACCAGACCGTGATCGGCCAGGAGGCCATCGAGCAGATGGCGATGGCCGGCGACGACCCGGACATCGTGATCGCCTGCGCCGGCGGCGGGTCCAACTTTGCCGGCATCGCGTTCCCATTCCTGGGCCTGAACTTCCGCGGCGGTCGCAAGCGACGGGTGATCGCGGTCGAGCCAAAAGCCGCGCCGTCGATGACGCAGGGCGTGTACGCCTACGACTTCGGCGACACCGGCAAGCTGACGCCGCTCGTCAAGATGTACACCCTCGGCTCCGACTTCATTCCCGCGCCGATCCACGCGGGCGGTCTTCGCTATCACGGCATGGCGCCGCTCGTCTCGCTGTTGAAGAACCACGGCGACATCGAGGCCGCGGCGGTCAACCAGGGAGAGGCGTTCGCGGCCGCGGTCGCGTTCGCGCGGGCGGAGGGCATCCTCCCGGCGCCCGAGTCGGCGCACGCGATCCGGGTGGCGATCGACGAAGCTGCCAAGGCGAAGGCCTCGGGCGAGTCGAAGGTCATCCTGTTCAACCTCTCCGGGCACGGCCACTTCGACCTGTCTGCGTACGAGAAGTTCCTGCAGGGCTCGCTGCCCGACTACGAGTACACCCCGAACGAAGCCGCGCTGGCCGCACTGCCCAAGGTCTAGGCGGCAAAGCCAGAAACCTGAAATGCGTGCGTACAGAAGGTCCGGTTGCAGAACCTTCGCCGCTGGCGTGTACTAGCCGGACATCCCGCGTGCGGGCCGGCCTGACAAGTCCATGACCGGTCCGAGAACGTAACAACCGACACAGCGGATTTCGCCCAGGATCCAAGCCGATGCGCCGCCGAATTGCCGCCACCCGTTCCGTCGTCGGCCTCGCGCTGGCGGGCGTGCTCGTGGGAGTGATCCTCACCGGATTCGGCGCCCAGCTGATCGGACGCATCTCCCTGTTCTCGACGCCCGAGGTGCCCGAAGCGCGCCAGTACATGCTCAGCTACCTGGCGAGCGACCGGGAGGGGCTGCTTGCGCTGAGCGGCAAGGTTGACGTCGTCTCACAGGCCGTCGCCCTGGCCAGTCCTCCCAGGGATACCGGCGGATTCAAACCGGTCGCGATGCGCTTCGTAGGCGGTTCTTCGGTCGCCGGAGCGGTCATCCAGTGCTACGTGGTCGAGTACCGCAAGGAGGGCGCTCCGGAGGTACTCGTGCCGTACACCCTGACGCTCGTCGACGGGAAGGTCATCCACGTTGACTAGGCACGCCCCCATTCCCGAGCCCGGACCTGTCCGCGCGGTGGTGACCGTCGCCATCTTTCTTGCCGGATTCGTCGCCGGGTCGATCGGCTACCTGCAGCTGCAAGCGCACCCCGTTCAGGGCGGCGGGCTCCCGTCCACCGCGCCGGGTTTCGTCGCCACGGCCGAACCAGCAGTCGCGCGTTCGGTCGTCGACGACCTAATCAAGGGCGACGCTCGCCACCTGGCCACGATGATCACCGCCGACGACCTGCCCAAGCTTCAGACCGCAATCGACCCGCTGGTCGACATCAAGGCGATCGATTTCGTGAGCGCGTCGCGCCTGGGTGACCAGGAGCTGGCGGCCTACATCGCGGTCGGCACGACTTCGCAGGGGCAGAAGGTGGCGCGCGGCTTCTTCCTGCGCGTCCAGAACGAAGCAATCGTTGGAATCAACTGATCTGAAGGAGGGGTGGCCATGCGAGCCGGCGTGATGCGAGCCCGTTCAGGCGTTCGCTCGGGAATGGCCACCTCCGCTTACGTGCTCGAGAAGAACCGACGACGGCTGGTCGTGCTGGGACTGCTGCTCGTGGCAGTCCTGTTCATGGTCGGCGCTCGGGACGTCGTCGAAGGCCTCTTTGGCTTCTTCGCCTACGCGCCGCTGCTGGGCATCCAGTTGATGTTCGCGGTCCTGTTCATGATCGTGCAGTTCGGCGCGCTGTTCTGGTTCCTCTCCCGGCCTCGAAAGTACGTCGTCACCCCCGACGACCCGCAGCTCGGGCTCACGTTCGAGAACTACCGGGGGCAGCCGGATCTCCTGGAGCACGCCCGCAGCACCGTGCGCATCCTGCAGGGCGTCAAGGAGTTCGAGCTGCGCGGTGGCGAGATGCCCAAGGGCATGCTGTTGTCGGGTTCACCCGGGACCGGCAAGACGTTCCTCGCCAGCTGCATTGCGGCGGAGGCGGGTATCCCGTTCATTTACGTGGACGCGAGCTCGCTGACGTCGATGTTCCTGGGCATCGACGCGCTGATCATGAACTCCCTGTTCCGCCAGGCGCGGGGCTACGGCCGGAAGTACGCGGCGCCCGGCAATCGGGGGGCGTGCATCCTGTTCATGGACGAGCTCGACTCGATCGGCTACAGCCGCGGCGGCGTCCAGGGCGGCCAGCAGCAGGTCGGGATGATGGCCGGCGGGATGTTCGGTGGCGGCCGGTTGGGCCTGAACGCGATGCTCAACCAGATGGACTCGCTGGGACAATTGGTCGAGGACCGGTATTCGCGCAAGATCCTGCGCTGGTTCGGCCTCGTCCGGGGACCAGTGCCGCCGAAGCCGGTCGTGTTCGTCATCGGCGCAACGAACCGGCCCGAAGTCCTGGATCCGGCACTCACCAGACCCGGGCGGCTGGACCGGACGATCGTCGTCCACGAGCCCGATGCCGACGGGCGGAGGGACATCGTGCAGCACTACCTCGATCTGAAGGCGCACGACCCCGAGATTCCGCTCGAACTGATGGTGACCGACTCGATCGGATGGACCCCGATCATGATCAAGACGATCATCAACGAGGCCCTCATCGCGGCACACGACGACGGGCGATACGAGCTGACCTACAAGGACTGGCTCAACGCCGCGGACGCCCGGACCCTCGGCATCAAGCAGCCGATCCGGTCGTGGAACAAGGAGGACCGCCGCGACACCGCCTACCACGAGGCCGGCCACGCGGTGGCCGCTCGCTACCTCCAGCCGGAGAACCGGATCGCCAAGGCGACGATCATCCGGCGCGGGCACGCGCTGGGCTACGTGCAGCCCATGCCGCGGGAGGAGCGCACGTCGCACAACGCGAAGCAGCTCGAGACCACGATCATGGTTGCGCTGGCCGGTCGGGCTGCGGAGGAGGTCTTCTTCGGCGCGCAGCGCACGGGTGCCGCGAGCGACCTCCAGGCGGCCACGATGCGGGCGCTCCACTACGTCGCGCAGTTCGGCATGGGCCCGACCAAGCTGGTGGCTCCGGTCGCACCGCCGGCCAGCCCGCCGATGCCCTACAACCGCGCGGCGAACGAGCTGCTGGACCAGCTGTACGACGAGACACAGCGACTGCTGAAGGCGAAGGATCTGGCTCTTCGCGCGCTCGCGGAGGCGCTCATCGAGCGCGACGAGCTCATCGCCGACGAGCTGGAGTGGGTGTTCGCCGGCGTCGAGGCGGCACACCCCGAGCTCGCCAAGCCGTTCGAGCGAACCATCGTGCAGTTCCGGCCCTTCCTGGGCGAGCGCGAACCCGAGAGCGCCGAGTGGACGCCGCCGGTGCAGGAGCCTGCGATCGCCGCTTCGGTGGCGGGCTCGGTAAATCAGGGGATGCCGATCGCGGCGGACGTCGACTCGGAGCGGTCAGCCCCGCGGCGGTCACCACCGCGTCGACGGCGGAACGGAGGAGACGGGGAGCCGCACTGACCGAACAGCGTCGCCGCGGAGACAGGTCGCGGCGCACGCAACCCTGCCGAGGCCACGCCGGGGTAGGAGGGATGGCCGCCTGCGCCCGGTAGTCGGCTAACGGAAGCCGAGTTTTACTCTCTGCGACCGGCTTTGACGGTCGTCGACAGGCTTCCGAGTCTGTGCACGCATACCTCACTCGTCGAGGGCTCGGGTTCAGCTGTCCTGGGCGTTTGCCCGAAGCTCCCGCGACATCACCGCCACGGGTTCGCCTTCCCACTCGAGCGACTCCAGGGTGGTCCAGCCGAGGCGCTGGTAGAACCCCTCCGCCCGCTCGGTGTACAGGTAGAGCATGCGGACGCCGAGCGCTGCCGCCTCCGCCTCGCGGAAGCGCGTGAGGGCCGTACCGACTCCCCTGCCTCGATGGTCCGCGTGGACGAACAGGCCGGCCAGCCAGGGCGTCAGATGGCAGCGAGGCGGCAGGTTGCATTCGATCAGGTTGACGATGCCAACCGGATCCCCGGCTTTCAGGCCCACGAACCGGCTTGGCAAGCCACCTCGGTGCGATTCGACGAGGTGGCCCGCGCATGCCTCGACGGACGCGAACCCCCACTCCTGCCAGACCCAGCTGGCGACGGTCGGGACGACCTCGGGTCGGTCTTCGAGGTATTCGATCGACAGCCGATTCACGCCCGGAATCATCGGCAGCGTCGGGGACCGCGCCCCCGTGCTAGCTGGTCGCCTCGAAGGTGATCTCCGCGTCGAACTTCGGCGCGCCGGTGTCGGGCGGCTCGCCCAGGATCGGGACGTCGAGTGCGTCGAACCACTGCAGGCCCTTGCAGGTGGCCTTCCCCCGGAGTGCCCTTTCGTCGACCGTCGTGACCGTGACGACGCAGCGACTGGGATCACGCG
>VBFZ01000207.1 GCA_005880805.1 Chloroflexota bacterium
CGCGGCGCGGCAGGTATGTCGGGCGGCCAAACGGTGATGGCATGCAAAGAATATGGCTCCGCCAGCGGTCAGGGCCCCACGGCGCAACGCCCTCGATCGGCCCCAGGGCGGCCCAGCGTCACTCAGCCGGCGGCCCCGAAGGTCGCCCGCCCGGCGGGTCGAAACGTCTGGAGCATCACGCCGGTCGGCGTCGATCTCGATTCGACCAATTCCAGGTTGTGCGTCTGGCCGTGCTCCGGAAACAGCCGCAGCCCGTCGCCCACCACGACGGGGTAGATCCGCAGGTTGAGCTCGTCGACGAGGTCGCGGTCGAGCAGCCACCGGAGCAGGTCGCCACTGCCATGAACCTGGAGCTCGCGCCCGGGCTTCGCCTTGAGCTCGCGCACCGCCGCCTCGACGTCGCCCTGAATGACGTGGGTGTTCTGCCACACAGGGTCCTTGAGCGTGGTCGAGGGCACGTACTTCGGCAGCACGTTGATGCCGTGCGATACCGGATCGCCGCCGTCGTGGTGCGGCCAGTACGGTTCCCAGATCTCCCAGGTCTTGCGTCCGAGGAGGAACGCGTCGGCGCGCTCGAACCAGGAGGTGAGGAAGCGCCAGCCCTCATCATCGCTATAGGGTGCAGTCCAACCGCCGCGGTCGAACCCGCCGCGGCGGTCCTCATCGGGGCCGCCGGGGCCCTGGTACACCCCGTCCACGGTCACCATCATTGAGGCGGTCAGCTTCATGGTCATCGCTCCTTCGAATCGGGTCAATGATGATTAGACGATCGGCCAAACGGCGCCTCATCGGCCCAGAACGAAGGCCCGGACCCTTGTCGGCCAGCTGTCGACCCGGAGCGAAGAGTCCGGGTCCTAAGGCGTGACACGCACGCCGCTGACCGCGGTCGAGGCCGAGGCACCGTCCCGACGACCGACCGCCAGCGATCGCGCGGCCAAGAGTTTTTACGCTCTACTGACCCATAAGTCGTCCGGCCAAGCATGAAGACCTGCGCCGATAGAGCGTAAAACCAGAAGCCGAAGGTCTATCCACATTCGGCGGGTAAGATTCGGGCTGCGCGCCTGTAGCTCAGTGGATAGAGCGTCGGCCTCCGGAGCCTGATCGCCTGAGCGTTGGGCCACCCGAGTGGGACACCGAGCGAAACAGGCAGAGTTTCACGCTCTACCGGACGTCGCGGTGGCGCCGAAGCGGGTCGACCCAACGGACGGCCGAACCGCCTCTTCGAGTGCCCGACATGTTCCTTGAGCGCGGCTCCGTGGACTACTCTCAGCGCCATCGAAGTGAGGGCTCTTCAATGAGCGTGCGGCGCCTGGAGTCGATCCCGGGCTTCAACATCGATCGCGTCGCTGCGGCCGCTGGCAATGATCCGGACGTCCTTCGAATGGAGAACCTCGACACCGATATCCCGCCGCCCGCGGAGGCGATGGAAGCTACTCGGCGGGCGATCGGCGAAGACGAGGCGAACAGCTGGCTGCCGTTCACGGGTCGGGACGACCTCAAGGAGGCCGTGGCAGCGTACATCGAGCGCCGCGGGGGACCTCGCTATGACGGGCGCCGCGAAATCGTCATTACGTCCGGCGAGGGCGACGCGATGCTGGACGCGTTGTTCTGCCTCACCGATCCGGGCGACGAGGTCGTTCTCACCGACCCGACTTACGCGGGGATGCTCAACCGGGTGCGCCTCGTTGGAGCGGTGCCGCGGCTCGTTCCGCTTCGCGTCGTCGATGGCGAGTGGCGCCTCGACTTGGACGCCCTACCGGCCGCCGTGAGTGATCGGACTCGGGTCGTGTTCATCAACAACGCTTCGTTTCCAACCGGCTGGGTGGCAAGTGATGAAGAGTGGGAGGCGGTCGCGCGGGTCTGCCGGGAGCGAAACCTTTGGCTGCTGTATTGGGCCGGCTTCGAAGCCGTCCTGTTCGATGGCCGGCCCGTTCGCCATCCGGCCTCGCTCCCCGACATGCGGAATCGCACGGTCACGGTGAGCTCGCCGTGGGACCAAAGAATGATTGCCTGGCGGGTCGGCTGGGTTATTGCCCCGGGGGATCTCGTGAACGACGTGTCCCGGGTTCAGATCTACAACGGTCTGGTCGCCAGCGGCTTTGCCCAGATCGGAACGCGCGTCGCGCTCGGCTTGCCGGACGACGGTCTGGCTGCCGCCAATGCCGAGTGGCAGCGACGGCGCGACGAGACGCTGCGACAGCTAGAGGGCTTGCCAGCGATACCAGCGGCGGGCGGATGGTCGCTGCTTCTTGACGTGTCCGCGCTCGGGCTCGACTGCCTGGAGGTCTCCAACCGCCTACTGGACCATAAGGTGGCGGCGACGCCAATGCGCGGCTGGGGTGGCGAGGTAGCAGATCGTCATGTCCGTTTCGTCTTCAGTAACGAGCCTGTCGAGCGGCTCACGGCGCTCGGGGACCGCGTACACGCGGCGTTGGCTACCGCCGACGCACCCGCGTGAACGAGGTCGCATCCGCTCTTCCGGCTGATGGACTGGCTTCGTCTGTCGTCGAGGTCATCGGTGCGACGCCCGCGATCAAGCTCGAACGAATCGTCCGGCCCCTCAATGGCCGGATCGTCGCAAAACTCGAGTATCTAAACCCGGGGTTCTCGAAGAAGGACCGCATTGCCCGGCAGATCATCGAGGACGCCATCGCGTCGGGCCAGCTTCAACCTGGCCAAACGGTGGTCGAGCTCACGAGCGGAAACACCGGCACCGGATTGGCCATCGTGTGCGCCGTGTTCGGCCATCAGTTCGTCGCCGTCATGTCGGAAGGAGGGACTCCCTGTCGACGGCTTCCTGTCCATCAGCGACTCGGATGCCATCGACATGGCGCGCCGGCTGGCCCGCGAGGAGGGCGTGTTTGCAGGCTATTCATCTGGCGCCGTGGTCGCTGCAGCAACGAAGCTGCTGGCGGGCGAGGAGGCCGGGCGGACCGTGGGTGTCGTGCTGGCCGACTCCGGTCTCAAGTACCTCA
>VBFZ01000208.1 GCA_005880805.1 Chloroflexota bacterium
GCGGATCGGGCCGCAGCGTCTGATTCCATGCACGGCATGGCGAGCCGGAAGATCCGGTTGGGGATCGTCGGCTGCGGCGACGTGGCCCATCGACGGTATCTGCCGACCTTCGAGCTCATCTCAAACCGGGTCGAGATCCGCGGCTGCTGCGATCCCCGTCCGGGAGCCGCCGAGCGTGCTGTCGAGCGCGTCCGCGCGTGGTCGCCGGCCGCCCACGCGTACGCAGACCTGGACGCGATGCTCCGCGACGCGGAGCTGGACGCCGTGGTCAACATCACGCCGGCGCCGGCGCACGCGGCGACCAGTCAGGCGTGCCTCGAGGCCGGCCTGCACGTCTACTCCGAGAAGCCGATCGCCGCCACCCTTCCCGAAGCCGACCGGCTGATCGCGACCGCTCGCGAGCGCGGCGTACTGTTCCTGTGCGCTCCCGGCGTGGCCGTGACGAAGCGCGTCCGCTGGCTCGCCGATATCACGTCATCGGGTCGGCTGGGGAAGCTCACGCTCGCGGTCGCGCATCACGCCGACACGGGCCCGGCCACGTGGCGCGAGTACACGGGCGACCCGACGGTCTTCTACGGCCCCGGCGTCGGACCGGTCTTCGACCACGGCGTCTACCGGCTGCACACGATGACGACCTTGATGGGCCCCGTCCGCCGGGTGCAGGCGATGGGCTCGATCTCGAACGCGACGCGGGTCGTCCGGGCCGGCCCGCTCGCGGGCCGGACGATCGCCGTCACCACGGCGGATCACGTCCTCATGAACCTGGAGTTCGTGAACGGTGGTCTCGGTCAGCTACTTGCCAGCTTTGCCGCGCCAAGCACGCAGGCGCCGTGGCTGGAGCTCCACTACACGAACGGCACCATCAGCTTCGCCGGCGAGTCGAGCGACAAGGACGCGCCCGCGAGCATCTACTTCGACGACGACAGCCCGCTGGGCCTCGAGGGTTGGGTGCATGGCCTGCTTCCGCCGCCTCCGGGCGACAAGCTGGGTGCCGTCGAGAGCGGCGCCGTGCATTTCGTCGCGTGCCTGCGGGGTGACGAGGGCCCGATCCTCACGGCCGAGCAGGCGCGGCATGTCCTCGACATCATCCTGAAGGCCTACCTGTCGATCGAGGACGGCCTCTCGCACGAGACCGAGACGACGATCTGAACCTGAGGCGGCGCCACGGCCGACGGCCGATCGCTGCCCGTCAGCTCCCTTGGCCGGCCTCCACATCGTGTGCGCGCTGGTACTCGTCACGGAGGCGAGACACCGTCGCCGCGAGGCCGGCTGCTTCGGCCGAGCCCGGCTCGGCCTCGGCGAGCTGCCGCTCGGCGGCGCGCCATTCCTGGAGGATGTCTGCCAGGTCCCGGGGCGCCATGTCCTCGATCGGCTGATCGGGCAGGACATCGCTGCCGGCCCCGCGGAGCTCCACCGTGTGCGCGGCGAGGCGTTCCTGGATCGCGCTGGCCTGGAGAAGCTCCTGGGAGAGCTGCTTAACTTCGGCGGCGGCCTTGACGAATGCCGGCGTACCAGGTGTCAGGCTGCGTTTCTGCTCCTCGAGCTTCTCCAGGCGGTCGAGCCCTTCCAGGAGCGAGTCCGAGGCGCCGCGAAGGCGTCCTTCGATGTCGGTCACGAGGCGTCCCTCCGGTCCACGTCGCAGCAGGATGCCATGGATGCGCCACGGCCGCGATAGTGCCGTTCTGGCTCGCGTCTCACCTCCGGCGGTTGCCGAACGCCATCCGGCGCCACGTGTGCCGCCGTCCGCGCACCGCGATCGAGTATTCGTAAAGCAGGTCCGGGTCGCCCGACCGGCTCAATCCAGCATCGCCGATGTGGTGCGCATCGACGCCGATTTCCTTCGCGAGCAGCGCGAGCGTTGGCGCGATGTCCGGTCGAGACCCCTCCTGGCTCGTCCCGATCGTGCCCATCACGATCGCGCCGGCGTCGTGGGCAGCGGCACAGGTCTCAGCGGCGATCTCGCGGGTAACGCCCGGCACGGTTCCGGGGAGTGGCAAAAGCACGCCGTCCGCGCCTGCCTCGATCAGGCGCAGGATCGCCTCCGGGCCGATCCGCTCGGAACGGCCGGCCTGGTGCATCTTGCCCGCCCAGAGCGCGACGTCCGTGCCAAGGGCGTCGCGCAGCGTGGCCGTCGCCCGCCGAAGATCCTCATAGCCGGTGCCCATGCTGGGGTTCGCCGTAAGGCACAGCATCGCTGCGCCGTCGTCCAGCACGCGCTTCGCCGCTTCGGCGGTCGCGCGTCTCGGCGGCGGTGCGTCGCCCGGCTCGAGGTTCACGCCAACGGGCCGGCCGATCGCTCGCGCCAGCGCCCTGAGGTCCGCGACGGGACCGAGCTCGGGAAACGACCAGCCTTGGTCGGAGAGCACGCCCTCCACGAAGTTGAGGATCACGAGGTCGGCGCCGAGCGCCGCGAGCACCTCCATGTTGTGGACGCCATCCGCGAGGCCGGGCGCGCCGGCAATGACCTCGGCGACGATCGTGCGGCCCTCGGCTTCGGCGACGGCCGCCGTGAGCTCCCGGCCATGAAGCGCCGCAAGGGCGTCGCGGTCGAGGTCCAGGATTCGGGTCATGTGCCTCCCAGCTTGCCGTGGTACCGCCGCAGCCCCGTGACGATCGTGGGGGCTCGCGCGGGGACAGACCGGCCATTTCGCTCACGCCCGGCGCCAAGCACCATTCGGGGCCGCAGTCCAGCCAGCCTGCCGACCGTCACGGCCCCCCGGAGATCCTCGTGGTCCGTCTCGCGCGTTGCCTCGTGGTCGCCGCCTTCCTTGTCGCCGCGTTCGCGGTGCCGGCCGGCGCGCTCGCGGTCGACACGACCTTCCATCCCAAGGTCGTGATCATCGTTGGACCGGTCGGCGAGTACAACAGCTACTACAAGAACGACGCGAATGAGATCGCCGCGGAGGCCCTCCGCTACACGCCGAACGTCGTCAAGGTCTACACGCCGCGAGCCACCTGGGCGCGGGTGAAAGCCGCAGCGCAGGGCGCCAACATCCTCGTCTACCTCGGGCACGGCAATGGCTGGCCATCGATCTACGCTCCATGGCAGCCCTACACAAAGGACGGCTTCGGGCTCGATCCCGACGCGGGGGCCGACGGCGACACGCACGTCTACTACGGCGAGTACCACGTCGCCCGCGACATCCGCCTCGCGCCGAACTCGGTCGTGCTCCTCTACCACCTGTGCTACGCGGCCGGCAGCACGTCGCCGGGCATGGCCGAGGGAACGTTCACGCAGGCGAAGCAACGCGTCGACAACTTCGGGGCCGGTTTCCTGGCCGCCGGCGCGCGTGCCGTCCTGGCCGACAGCTTCCCGTCCCAGCCGGTGGTCAACTACATCCGCCAGATCTTCACCACGAACCGCAGTGTCTGGTCGATGTTCAAGGCCGACCCGACCTACCACGGCCACATCCGCGGCCCGTACCCGTCGGTCAGGACTCCCGGCCTCCGCTACGCGCTGGACCCCACCTACTCGACCCCGCGGGGGTTCTATCGCTCCATCGTCGGCGACCTGTCGCTGACCTCGACAAGCATCCGTTCATCGCGGTCCCGGGAGCGGCAACCGTCAGCGATCCAACAGGCGCAGGCCTCTTCGACACGGCCGCCGAGGCCGCCGACCCGAACGCAACACCAGGGAGCACGCTGCCCGTCGGCACCGGCGTCCGGCTCACGGCCGCCGAGGACCCCATGGCGGACGGCACCCGGATCTTCGCGGCGACGACCCTCGACAAGACCGCGTCGGGCTTCCTTCGTGCGTCCTCGCTCGCGCCTGCCGATAGCGGCGCACCGCGGATCTGGTCCCTTGATCGCGTTTCACTGTTCAGCCCGAACGGCGACGGCCTGGCAGACGAATTCAGCCTCGGCGTCCGCTTCAGCGAGCCGCTCGACGCATCGCTGCGGATCGCCCGGCCCGACGGCTCACTGGTCGAAGGGCTGAGGCTGTCGGGCGACGTCCTGCGCTTCGATTGGGACTTCACCGTCGACGGCGTGCGAATCCCGGACGGCGACTACACGTGGCGGCTGACGGCGGCCGACTTCTGGGGCAACGGCTCCGTGTCTTCCACGGGTACGTTCAGGCTGGACGCCACCAGGCCGCGGACGACGGCGACGATCAGCGGCACGGCCGGGGACAACGGCTGGCTCCGGTCCGCCGCGACGATCACGCTGCGCGCGTCCGATAACCTGAGCGGAGTGGCCACGACGACGGCCGGCCTCGACGGCGCCACGCGCACGACGTACATCGGCGCACGGACCGTCACGACCCAGGGACGTCATACCCTCGCCTACGGGTCGACCGACGTCGCCGGAAACCGCGAGTCGCGTACCGCATCCTTCGCGATCGACACGGTCGGCCCGCGGATCACCAGCACCGTGACTGGCACGCCGGGTGACGTCCCCGGCTGGTATCGAACCCCGATCTCGGTGGCGGTCTCGTCGACGGATCCCACCTCGGGTCTGGCCATCCTGACGTCTTCGCTCGACGGTGCGCCGGCTGCAGGAGTGGCCGGGCCGCTGGAAATTGCGACCGATGGTTCGCACGACCTGGTGCTCAGGGCACGCGACGTCGCCGGAAACGTGACGACCCAGGTTCGCCAGTTCGTGGTGGACACCGTCGCCCCGGTCGTCACCTTCCCGGACGCCGATCCAACGATCGTGCCGGTCTTCAGCCCGAACGGCGATGGATCGGCGGACACGTTGGCGCTCCCCTTCGAGCTGTCCGAGTCCGCCAAGCTCACGGTCGTCGTGCGGAACGCGACGGGGACGGCCGTGCGGACCGCCTCCCTGGCGGCCGGCAGTGGCCCGGGCGCGTTCACCTGGGATGGGCGATCGACCAGCGGATCTGTCGTGCCGGACGGCCGCTACTTCGTCGAGCTGTCGGCCCGCGATGCGGCCGGGAACGTGGGTGTACTCGCCACCACGCAGGTCGACGTCTATGCTGCGCTCGGCTTCGTGTCCCGGACGCCCGTCGCCTTCTACCCGCAGGACCGGGACTCGCTCAGCACCCGATCGACGCTCTCGTTCCGGCTGCTGCGGCCGGCGAACGTGACACTGCAGCTCGTCGATGGGGCCGGCCAGGTCGTGCGATCGCGGTACGCGGGAAGCCGGCTCGCGGCGGGCACGTACACCTGGGCGTGGAACGGAACGCGTGCCGACGGCACGTCCGTTCCCTCGGGGACCTACCGGTTCGTGGTTTCAGCCACTGACGGCACGCGCACGGTGTCGCGCACGATGAGCGTCTTCGCCGGCGCCTTCCGGATCACGACCAGCACACCGGCAGCGACGCGCGGCGGATCATTCACCGTCACCGCGATCTCGACCGAGCCACTCTCGACGACGCCGCGCCTGATCGTGAGCCAGCCTGGGCTCGCAGCCTGGACGGTCAACATGGCCAGGGTCTCATCTTCGACGTGGCGGGTGACGATCCGGCCGAAAGCCGGCGGAACGGCCGGCACCCTCTGGCTCACGGTCACAGCACGCGACCGGTACGGCCACGTGAACTCAACGCGGGTGGGCGTGAGCCTGGCCTGACCTCTCCGCGCGGGAACTTCGAAACCGTTTCAGCGCGCATGCATGGTGCGCGTGCGCACCACCGGCGCGCGGTCATGGCCCGAAGTGGCCAGCCAAGTCCCATTCCGACGGGACTGTCCCGGGCCTACGGTCCCGGCGATACGTGGCCCGGTGGGCCTGCCGGCCGGATGGGCATGTTTCGTGGGCATCGGGAGGGGGAACCGGCGACGGGCACCGTCGGTTCCGCCTCCCGCGCCCTCTCGCGGTGTGTCACCATCTCGGCCGATGTCGCGCGCCCCCGGGCACGCGCTGACCGCGCGAACGCCCACGAGCACGAGCAGGCGATCGGCCGCAGCCGTCGCCTACACG
>VBFZ01000223.1 GCA_005880805.1 Chloroflexota bacterium
GTACCCGCTGCTCGCCGGGCTGGGCGAGGCCGCCGGTGAGGCAGCTGGTGCGCTGCTCGCTCCAGCAGCGGACGAAGCCGCCGGGCTGGGGCTGGAGCCCTGGGTGCACGCTGCCGCGGCGAGGGCGAGGACGAGCGCGAGGAGGATCGCGCGGCCTTTATGGATGTTTCTTCGCATATCGCTTCCTACGTGTTGCCCGCAGGTCCGGTTTCGGGCCGGAGGCCCCACAGAATGGTCAATAGCCATCCACCACCACGTTCCGGAGCGGCTCGCCGCGCGCCAGGCGGGCGACCTGGTCGGCGACGAGCCCCCAGGCCCGTTCCTCCTCGCGCCGGACGTCTCCGGCGACGTGCGGCGTGATCAGGACGCCCGGCAGCGACCACAGCGGGTGGCCGTCCGGGAGCGGCTCGGGGTCCGTCACGTCGAGCGCAGCGCGGATCCGGCCGGCCCCGAGGGCCGCAATGAGCGCGTCCGTATCGACCACGCCGCCTCGTGATGCGTTGACGAGCAGCGCGCCTTCCCGCATGTGAGACAGGAAGTCCGCATCAACACGGCGGCGCGTGTCCGGGGTGAGCGGCAGCAGAATCACCACGATGTCGGCAGCCGGCAGGAGGTCAGGCAGATCCTCGATGGGCAGAACGCCGTCGCGTGCCCGTCGAGCGACCCGGACGACGCGGGCGCCGAACGGCAAGAGGCGGGCTTCGACCGCCGCCCCGATCGAGCCATAGCCGACGATCAGGACGTTCGCTCCGTCCAGGTCGTCGGCGACCTCACGCTTCCGCAGCCACTGACCGCGCCCCTGCGCCTCGACCAGCGGCCGAAGCCTCCGGTTCGACGCCAGGATGGCCATGAGCACCCACTCGGCGACCGAGACATCGTGGACCCCGGTGGCATTGCAGAGGGTGATACCGGGCGGGATGCGATCGACGATCGAGTCGACGCCGGCCGAGAAGGTCTGGACGACCCTGAGGCCCTCGATCCGCGGGATGACCTGGAGGGCTGCGCGCACGTCGTGCGCCGACACGAGCATGTCACCGTGGCCCATGCGGTCGGGCATGGGACCGGAGGCGGGGAAGTCGTGCAGGCTCGCGAGCTCGGACAGCGTCTCACGCGGCCCATCGGGGGTGCGGGCGGGGATCCAGAGATCAGGCTGCACCCTGCAATGATGCCCGCCTTCGCGTGTCAGATGTCGTGACCTGGATGGGATCTCAGCGCAGGTTCGACATCACGCGAGCGCCGTCACGCACGCGGTAGCTGGGCACGCTTTTTCCCGTCGCCCGGCCGAGGCCTCCCGCCTGCCAGAAAAGGACGGCCGTTCCGTGGAAATGGTCAGCCGGCGTTGACCGTCGTTCGCATCCAGGGGTGGATCAGGCACTCGAATCGGTGAACTCCGCTTGCCAGCGGGCCGGTCTCAACCTCGCCACCCGGGCCCGCGCCTGTCGTGCCGAACAGCGCTGGGTTGGAGCATTCCGGAACCGGCGTGAGGCCGAGGATGGCGTTGAGCTGGGGCACACATCCACCGCCGAAGTTCGCTACCTCGGTAAACGTGTGAAATTCACCGCCCCGGTTGAAGGCACTGATCGATCCACCCGCGCTGATGGTGAGCTGAGTCGGCGAGAACCGCCAGGCCGGCGCCTGGCCCATCGAGACGAGCTGGCCAATGAACTGACCGAAGCTGAGCCCGCCATCCCGCTCGCAGGTCCCGGGGCCGATCGTCGCATTGAAGCTCGGCCCGTCACACGCGTCGAGCATCTGGACGTTTCGGTGGTCGCCGCCAGCGAGGGCAGTGGACGACATCGCGAGGGTTAGGCCAAATGCGACGAACGCCGCTACGGCGCGTCTCCCGGAAAACATCTGCACTCCTCCTTCACTCCGCGCTCGTAGCATGCTGCGCGCTCTCGAACCCGGATACGAACGATTTTGGCCAGGCGGTTCTTCCGGTACCGCTGCGCGATCGTTGCCAGGATCACTGTGCCGCGAGCCGTCGCAACAGCGCGCTCGTCGGCGCCACGCCGCCACCTCGTGAAGTATTGACTGGATGGGATCTCAGCGCACGTTCGTCTTCTCGCGAGCGCCGTCGCGCACGGAGTGGGGGAGCAGGCTGCTGCTCGCCGCTCCGCTCGTCGTGCTGCTGCTGGCCGCCGGCGTGCAGGCGGTCCGACTGCCGGCCCTCACGATGCTCGTGGTCGGCCTCGTCGTCCTGCGACTCACGCGCCGTCCGGTGGCGGACGCATGGGCGGCCTGCGTCCCGATCGCGGTCAGTCTTGCGTGGGGGATCGGCGGGCAGCCATCTGATGCGTCGGATGGCAGCGACTGTGCGAATCCATTGTCCCCGCCTGCGACCTGGCGCCTGGCGGAAGCCGTCCTGGTGCTCGCGGCGGTCGGGCTGGTCGGTCGTGCGATCGGGTCGAGCAGGCGCGAGCTCGGCCTCCGGGCGCCGGCCGGGTGGCTCGGTCCTGCCTCGATCGTCGGCTTCGCCGTGCTGGCGCCCGCCGGTCTCCTGCTGGGAGCCTGGCTCGCCGGGCCGTTCTTCGGCTCGTTCCAGCTCGACGTCAGCCAACCGGCGGCCATCGTGCCCGCGCTGGTGTTCGCCCTGGCAAACGGCACGACGGAGGAGCTCGCCTACCGCGGGGCGATGATCGGCTGGCTCGGCCGGGTGGTGGACTTCCGCGTGGCGCTGGTCGCGCAGGCCGTCGTGTTCGGTGTGGCCCACGCCGGCCCGGGCTACGTCGGCTCACCGCTCCCCGTGATGGCCGCGATGGCGGCGGGCGGGCTGCTGGCCGGACTCATCGTCCACCGAACCGGGTCACTGCTCCCCGTGGTCCTGCTCCACGCGGCGCTCGACCTGCCGCTCTACTACTACTTCGCCTGCCGCGCGTCCTAGGCGGTAGCCTCCGCCTGCTGGCGCTTGTGCTCCATCCAGTATTCGGTGCTGGACCCACCTTTCTGCGTCATCTCGATTCGTCACGTTCGACCTCCGTCTTGCTCGTGATCACCGGGCCACCGCCACCACGAGCCGTGGCCGCACGCGTGAATCGACCCTCCGATTCCTTCGACAGCCGGTCATACCCCAAACGGGTTGTACACGGTTCAGTGATTGGCGCCTATGAACTGGCAGTAGAGTCTCGGCGTGCCATCGTGGGCCGTCGCGCTGTGGATCGTGGCCTTGGCGGCTGCCGTCGTGCTTAGCCACCGCCAGCGCGCCGAACGTGCTCCGGATGCCGAGCCTGGTCCTGACCAACGCTGGCAGCGCGCGCGGGTAGCGGTTGTGGTCGTCTGGTCCCTGCTGTTCTTTGTGCCCTTTTGGGCTCCGGCTATTGGCCTTGGTCGGGTCTTCGGCGTTGGGTCGTTTGTTTCCACGCCGCGGATGCTCGTCGACCGCGGGCCGGCTGAGGCGGTTTACTACGAGCTGGAATACCCGCCTCGGCATCCCCGGCATTCCATTGGCTCTGGCGATCGTCGCAACCGTGTTGATTCTCGCGTCCGCCTACGTCCTGGGCCGGCCGCGCAGCGGTCTCTGGTTGCTAGGCCTGTTCGCCTGGACGGCTGGACTCCTGGTGGTGGGGACTTCCGCGCCGTCGACATTGGTCTGCCGGGAAGTAGCTCACTCGATACCGCCTGTCCAGTGCTTCGAAGCGTGGCGACCGGGCTGGCAAGCCCTGGCGTTTTGGCTCGGGGGCATCGTGCTCATCGTGCTCGGGAGCAGCTTCTGGAGCTCCTGGCGAGCTCGATCGATACAAGCGACCGCGTAAG
>VBFZ01000007.1:0-11264 GCA_005880805.1 Chloroflexota bacterium
CCGGCCCGCGAGCTCGACCGGGCGATGGCCGTCCTTGGCGAGCTGATCGTCCGGCCGACGCTCTCCGAACGCGAGATCGACAACGAGCGGAACGTGATCATCGAGGAGATCCGCTCGTACCTCGACGACCCCGCCGAGTACGCGCAGATCCTCTTCCAGCAGGCCATGTTCGGGCCGGGCGCGCTCGGTCGAGAGATCTGCGGCGACGAAGCCGGGATTCGCACGCTCGGAGAGGCGACCATCCGCGACTTCTGGGCACGCGCCTACCGGCCGGCGAATGTGGTCATCGCGGTAGCCGGTGACCTTGCCCATGACGAGATAGTCGAGCGGGCCGATCGGGCGTTCGGTCGCGGCAACGGTGTCATTGGCGCCTTCGAACCCGCGCCGGGCCTGCCGGCAGGGGAGCGGGTCCTGCTCGGGCACAGGGATGCGAGTCAGGCGCACCTGGTCGTCGGCGTCCCGGCGCTGCGCCGCGACCATCCCGATGCCTGGACGCTGGGTGTCCTGAACGGTGTCCTCGGCGACGGGATGAGCAGCCGGCTATTCCTCTCGGTCCGCGAAGAGAAGGGCCTCGCGTACGACGTCGGTTCGGGAGTCGTCGACTACGCCGACGCGGGCGCACTTGCAGTCTCCGCCGGCGTCGATCCCGCTCAGCTCCGCCCGGCGCTGCTCGCCATCCTCGACGAGCTGGCACGTCTCCGCGATGAGCCCGTTCCTGATGAGGAGCTGGCCAAGGCGAAGGCATACATCTCCGGTGGTCTCGAGCTGCGGATGGAGGAGACCCGCCATCTCGCATCGTGGGTCGGCGGCCAGGAGGCGTTGCACGAGCGTGTGCTGACGCTCGACGAAGCGCTTGCGGCGGTTGCGGCTGTCACACCGAAGGAAATCCTGCGGGTGGCCGGCGAGCTGTTCGTCGACGAGAGGCTCAGGCTGGCCGTCGTCGCTCCGGCCCGACGGGGTCGTGGCCTGGATGCCGCCCTCACATTGCCCGGTGGCGATGACTGACGAGCGCGAAGAGCTGGCCTCCGGAACCGAGGCGGGCAACGGCGGTACGAGCGACGCTTTCGGGGAGGACACAGAGACGGCTACTGCGACGGCCGTCGCACCGAGGCCGCGCGAGCGCAAGGTCGACCTGCGGCTCGCCCGGTTGCATCTGCGGATGGGCTCGCACGAGCTGGCCCGCGCCGAGCTCGAATCACTCGCCGGCTGGGGCGAGCTCGACGACGACTCTCTGCTCGACCTGGCCGAGGCGCGCTGGCGGACTGGTGACCTCGAAGGGGCCGGCGACGCTGCGCGTGCGTACCTCGCCACCGGCCGGGAGGATGTCCTTGGGCTGGTGATTGCCGCGGAGGCCATCGCGGCCATGGGTCGCCCTGGCGAGGCGCGGCGACTCGCGGGTCGGGCGCTCGAGCGCGCCGAAGTGCCGCTCGACCGGTTGTTCGCGGGAATGCCAAGGAGCGCTGTCTGGCCGCACGACCCGTCTGATCCCGGCGAGCAGGCTGGAACCCTCTTCGGGGACGGAACGGCTCACGCTCGCGGCGGTGCCGCGACGGCTGCGCACCGGCACGCCGGCATTCCGGGCCCCGAAACCGGCCTGGGGTTGTGGGAAAGCCATCGCCACGATCTCCATACGGTCTCGACGTCGATCGATGCGCCGGCCGAGCTCGAGGCCGGACGCGAGCTCCTGGCCGCCGGCGATTTCGATCGTGCCGCCATCAGGCTCGCGGTCGCGCTGCGGGCGAGCCCCGTCCTGGCTCCGGCGGTGCTCGACGCGATCCCGGCGCAGCCCAACCCGGCCTTGCAGTTGGTGCGCGGAGACGCGTTCCGCTCGCTCGGGCACGACAGTGACGCCCAGCGCGCCTATGCCCTGGCCCTGGCGGGGCTATCCGAGGATGAGCGCAGCGGTGAGGTTGGCGAGGGGTCCAACGGTCACGAAGCGCCACCGGACGCACCGTGAACGAACGCACGCTCGTCCTGATCAAGCCCGACGCCGTCCAGCGCTTGCTGGCGGGTCGCATTCTCAGCCGGTTCGAGGAGCGCGGGCTCAGGATCGTCGGCCTCAAGCTGGTGCAGGTAGACCGGTCCCTGGCCGACCGCCACTACGCGATCCATCGCGAGAAGCCCTTCTTCGGGAGCCTCGTCGCGTTCATCACCTCCAGCCCGCTCGTGGCGGTCGCGCTCGAGGGCCCAAACGCGATTTCCGTCGTGCGGACGATGATCGGTTCGACGCGGCCGCACGAGGCGGCGCCGGGCACGATCCGCGGTGACTTCGCGATCGAGACGGTGCTCAACCTCGTGCACGCGTCCGATGGCGCCGAGACCGCGAAGTCGGAGCTCGAGCTGTGGTTCGCGCCCGGCGAGCTGGTCCACTACGACCGCGCGCTCGATCCCTGGACGATCGCCCCGGCCGACTGACTCTTCCGCAGCCCCGGGTTCGCGGCCCTCGAGCCGCCAACCAACTGCCGGAGACTATCGGGCGGCGTCGATTGCGGTGCTGACGCGTGGCCCCTCGGCGCTGAGTGATGCCGTGCCCCAGCCACCCAGCGCGCCGACCAGCGCCATGAGCGACAACGCGAGCACGAGTGCCGCGGCAATGAACGACTGGTTGAGCTCGATCGCGGGGACGATGACCCGCGGAAGAGTGCGGGCGCCGGTCGCGATCGTCACTCCGGATCGTCTCGACCAGACAGCGAGGTCGCGAAGGAGTGGTTCGCCGGTCTCGCGCGCCCACTCCAGCCATCGCCGGGCCCGGTCCAGCCAGGGCGACCACGGGGAAGCCGGTGTCCCGCGAGGTTGCGCGTCCGCCCCTGTCGGGCGCCCACGTACAGGCTTCGGTCGTTCGGCCGGACCGCGGGCGGGCTCCACCGCCGACGGATCGCGCAATCGCCGTTCCACCCCAGCCGGCCACCGCGGTCGATCGTCGCGCGCGTTGAGGGCGGCCGCTCCGGGGGAGCCGATCCCGACCGCGAGCAGTCGGGCGTAGTAGATGACCGCACCGATTGCACCCACGATCAGGACCCAGCGGAATGGCCCCTCTGACGTGAGGCGGATCAGCGCCATCCGCGACTCGTAGGATGCGACGCCGGGCCAGCCGATCGTCGCGACCGCGATCACCACGAGGGCGAGGGCCAGCAGGGGGGTGCGCCGCGCCCACCCGCGAAGCTCGCGGAGCCGTCGCGTGCCAAAGCGTCGACGCACGGCCAGTGCCCATGCCGCAAACGCGGATTTCGCGAGGGCGAAGACGACGATCCATGTCAGGGCCGGCGCCCAACTCGCCCCATCGAGCGCGGCAAACGCGAGAATGACGAACGCCGCGTCCTGCACGATCGAGTAGGCGACCACGTGCTCGATGTCCTCCTGGATCCAGGCCGCGAACCCGCCCAGGAGCAAGGTAACCGTGGCGACACCAACGACCAGCGCACGCTCCATCGGCAGCGCCAGCGGGGCCGGCGCGAGCGGGACGAGGGCGGTGTTCAGCCAGGCCAGCCCGACGACCGCAAAGAACGCAGGCCCCCAGGCCATCAGCAGCGGCAGCGCCAGCTCCGGTGCCGCATCCGAAACTCGCGCGGCCCAGACGTGGAACGGAACGGCACCGAACCGAATCGCGACTCCCATGGCGATAGCCAGATAACTGAGCCCGAGCACGACTGGCTCCGCCGCCAGCGGGCCGAGCGGGCGATCGACCCAGGCCGCCGCAAGCAGGCCCAGGACGCCCGCGATGGCGACGGCGCGCAGCTCGCGCCCGCCGATGTTCACGGCGCGCGTCGTGGCCGGAAAGCTGACCGTGACGATGACCCCGAACAGCCCCGCGGCGATTGTTGCGGTGATCGCCGGAACGGGGTCGCCCAGGGCAAGGGCCGCACCGCCCGCGCCGAGCGCAACCAGCGATGCTCCGGCAAGGTCCGGGTGCCAGCCGCCGGTCATGCTCAGGAGGCAGAGCAACAGCGAGCTTGTGCACGCCAGCGCGAGAAACGTCCGCTGGAATGCGCTGCCGACGATGGTGCTGTCGGCCAGATCGAGGCTGTCGCCCGGGGTGATCAGCAGGGCGGCAGCAGCTGCCGCCAGCAGCCCAACCAGCCCGATCGCGAACGAGGATGCCGAATATCGGCGGGTCATCAGCGAGGCCGCGCCGAAGCCGAGGGAAACCACCAGAAAGAACAGAACGCTCATCCGGCAGGGAGGTCTACGCCTGCGCCGGCCGCGCTTATCGGGCGTCGACGTGGTCCATCCGTCGACCCTGACAGCTCCGCGGCCTGGACCGCGAGGAACGCCACGACCGCCGACATGCCGACCACCACGCCGCTCATGACGAGCTCCTCGAGGGCGACCGGCGTGCCCCCAAGGCTGACGCGGATCAGCGAGCTGGCCAGGAGCAGCAGGATGAGCCCATGGCCGAGCCGGACCAGGTCGCGCGCGAACACGATCGGGAGGACGGTCAATGTCGCCAGCGCGAAGCCAGCCGCCGCCGAGGCCGCGGGTCCGAGGGCCGGCGCGCCAAGCCCGATCGTCCCCCAGCCGACGACGAAGCCCGCCGCCGCCGCCAACGCTTCGACCGGCCAGCCGACCGTCGAGCCGCGGCCAACCGGTGCCTCGGCCCGGCTGCCGATCCACAGCAGGTAGCTCGCCAGGCTCGCGGCAACAAGCCGCGCCGCGAGGGGCAGGGGACCGGGCAAGGGATCGGCGACGAACGGGGCGCCCACGAGCGCAATGGTCATCCCCAGGAGGACCACGCGAGGCTCGCGGGCCGAGACTGCGACGACGCCGCCGATTGCGACGCCGATCGCAGTCGCCGCGAGCAGGAGGCTCACGGAGCGGCCGAGGAGAGCTCCGGATGGGGCGGCGTCGGTAGGAGTCCGAACGTGTTGAACGGCCAGTAGCGAAGCCACGCCCGCCCGATGACCGACTGCAGCGTGATCGGGCCGAAGACTCGCGAGTCGGCCGAGCTCATGCGGTGGTCGCCCAGCACGAACAGGTCACCCTGGGGGACCGCCCAGGTCTTCTGGTTCGGGTTCGGAGGAACGGTCGGTTGGGGGTTGCCGTCCTCGTCCTTGAAGATGTACGAGCCCTCGTCGAGCTTGTGGCCGTTGACGTACACGAACCCGTCATCGCGGATCTCGACCTTGTCCCCGCCCACGCCGATGACGCGCTTGATGTAGGGCACTCCGTCCGGGCTGGCGAACTGCTCCGGCGGGGTGAAGACCACGATGTCACCTGTCTTGAAGGAGTCGAAGCGGGGGGTCAGCTTGTCGACCAGGATGTACTGGTCGGGCTCGAGCGTGTGCTCCATCGATTGCTGCTGAACCCGGTACGGCGAAGCGATGAACGTGTTGATGACGAGGTAGATGACTGCCGTCAGGACGAGGGTTTCGATGACCTCGAACAGGCACCCAAACGGGCGTTTGCTCACAAGTCCGGGAGTATAGGGTCTGTGTTATCGTCCCGCCCCGTGTCCCACCCGACCCTTCAAAGGCCGTTGGCGCATGCCCTGAACCGGGTCCGGGAGAGGCACTGAGATGCGCCGGATCGTCGAGGTCGGAAGCGCGCTCGTGGCGGTCATGGCACTCGGACTCGTCCTGTACAACGCCACCCTCGTCGACCGCCGCCCGCCGACGCTCGACCGCGTGGCGCTGAGCCTCCCGGCCGGCGATGCGCACACCGGACAAACTCTGACGGCGATCGACCTCGAGTTCAGCGAGCCGGTTCAGCCGAGTTCGGTCGAGAACAGATTCAGCGTCAACGTCCTCAATCCGCCGACGCCCGGCCCTGTTACCGGCACCTTCTCCTGGAATGGCCCCAAGACGTCGGCGATCTTCACCCCTTCCGCGAAGCTGACCGAGTCAACACAATTCAAGGTCTCGTTGGCGGCCGGGTTCCAGGACCTCTCCGGCAACGCGGCGTCGGCGGCGCCCGACTTCGTCTTCAAGACGGTCGGCCCTCCGGTCGTGGCAGCGATCGATCCTGCCGAGGGCGCCCAGCAGGTCGCGGTCGACCACCAGGTCAAGATCACGTTCGACCGGCTGATGGACACCGGCAAGGTGGAGGCCGCGCTGCACATCTCACCGGCGACCGACCATCAGGCCAGCTGGGCGGGCGCGGTCCTGACGCTCAGCTTCGCCTCGGGGATGGAGTTCGCCACCGCGTACACGATCTCGATCGACAGTTCAGCGGTCGATGAAGGAGGCGGCCATCTCGCCCCGTTCACGGCGTCGTTCACCACCGTCGCGGCCGGCCTGAAGCCGATTGCCACCGTGCCCGCGCCGAACGTGTCCGGCGCCAGCATCCGCAGCGCGATCGCGATCATCTTCGACGGGGCGGTCGATCCCGTATCCGTCGCCGACTCGCTCCGGATCACCCCGTCCGTGCCTGGATCGATCAGCGTCGAGTCGCTCCCGGACGACAGCTCGACGCGTCCGGCCAACGGCCCCAGCCCGAGCCGCGCTCCTGGACAGGTGCTGCAGTTCTCTCCATCCGCACAGCTCGCACCTCACACGACCTACACCGTCACGCTCGCGGCGACCGTCCGGCGTCTGGGCGATCCAGGCCAGGTCGCGGCGCCCACGACCTGGACGTTCACGACCGGCCAGACCACCACGTCCGCCCAGAACCAGATCGCGTTCCTGAGCGACCGGGGCGGCATCCGCAACCTCTGGCTGATGAACCCGGATGGCAGCAACCCCCGCCAGGTCACCAGCGAGCTCGTGCCGGTCACCGGCTACGACGTCAGCCCCGATGGCGGAACGATCGCCTACGCCGCAGGAGGCGTGGTCCACGTGACGAAGACGGACGGGTCCGACGCGCGAACCATCGGCGGAACACACTGGGATTACAGCCCGACCTTCTCGCCCGACGGCCGCTCGTTGATCGTGGCGCGGCGTGGGGTCGACGGCAGCGACGCAGGGTTCTGGACCGTGCCGCTCCCCGGCGCGGGCGATGATCGAGAGCGCCAGATCCTGACCTCGGGAGCGCCTCCGATCGGATCGATCGGGAGCGATGGCGATGGCCTGGGCACATCTTCGTCAGTCGACCCCTGGTTCCAACGGGTCGCTTTCGCGGGCGACGCCAGGACGGTGCTGATCGTCGGCGGCGACGGGCAGGCGTCGCTCGTCGACCTCCAGGACGCGACGGCCGCCCCGATTCCCGTTGACCTGCGGGTCGACTCCGTTCCCGTCTGGGTAGCGGCGGAGGCCAGCTTCGTGGCCACGGGGACCCAGCTGTCGGGTTCGAATCCGGCGCCCGGTGTCTGGCGCGTCCAGGTCACCGGCACGGTCGCCCGGCTGGGTGACAGCCTCGGCCCGGCCTGGCCCGACGGCCGGGGTGACCTGGTCGTCCTGCGTGGCCAGGGCGCTGGCGCCTCCGAGTCGGAACCGCTGCATGCCACGTACGTACCGCAGGGCAGCGGAACGCCGGTGCCCTTGACCACGGATGCGACCCTGTCCGATCGGTCGCCGACGTTCTCGCCGACCGGCGATCAGATCCTGTTCCTGCGGGTGCCCGCCAGCCAGCTCGACCGGTCCGGAGGCATCTGGGTCGTTCAGCCCAGCGGCCACGGCCTTCGCCAGCTCACGACCGACGGCGCCTATCCGCGCTGGTTGCCGTGATGGTTGTTTTGATAGACTCCCCGTCGGCCTGCGCGGGCTCGCACCAACCTCGTCCGCCCGCCCGACTGCCTGCATTTCCCGGGCATTTGCCGAGACATCGCCTGCGCCCCACGCCCTCGGCACCCGGTGGTCTCAGGAGGAAACCAACAGCGTGATAGACGCCACTGCCCTCCAGCTGATCATCCCGATCGCCGGGATTGCAGCGGTCCTCTTCGCGCTGTACCTCGCCCGCGACGTCCTGAGCCGCGACGCCGGCCCGACGGAAATGCAGGACGTCGCCGGCACCATCTACGAGGGCGCGGTGGCGTTCATCCGCCGCCAATACACAACCATTGCCGTCCTGGCGATCGTCGGCTCTCTTGTGATCGGGGTGGTCATCGCGATCTTCGAGACCCGCGACGTCGCCGACACGAGCATTTACGGCACGGAGCTGGGAGTCCGGACCGGGATTGCCTTCCTCGTCGGCGCCGCGTGCTCGATGGCGTCCGGGATCATCGGCATGTTCATCAGTGTGAAGGCGAACGTCCGAACGGCGTCGGCGGCACGCCGCAGCCTCGTGGAGGCCGTCCAAGTCGCCATGCGCGGTGGTGCCGTGTCGGGCTTCCTGGTCGTCGCGCTGTCGCTGCTGGGTGTCTACCTCGTCTTCGTGGCATCGGGCGGCCTCGAGCACCCCGAGCAGGCACCGTTCCTGATCGTTGGCTACGGGTTCGGGGCGAGCTTCGTCGCCCTCTTCGCGCAGCTCGGCGGCGGCATCTACACGAAGGCCGCCGACGTTGGCTCGGACCTGGTCGGCAAGGTCGAGGCCGGCATTCCCGAGGACGACCCCCGGAACGCCGGCGTCATCGCGGATCTCGTTGGCGACAACGTGGGCGATTGCGCCGGCCGTGGTGCCGACCTCTTCGAATCGACCGCCGCCGAAAACATCGGGGCGATGATCCTGGGCGTCGGGGTGTTCTTCGTAGCGCAGGCGGCCGGCTGGCCGAACCCGGCTGCGTGGATCTTCTTCCCGCTGGTGGTTCGAGCCTTCGGCCTGCTGTCGACGATCGTGAGCATCTTCTTCGTGCGCGGGCGCGAGGACGAGGACCCGATGAACATACTGAACCGCGGTTACTGGGCGACGACCATCCTGTCCGTGGCCGGTTTGGCCATCACGACGAACCTGATGATGCAGACCTCCGGCGTGACCGGGGCGAACGGCGTGCCGGTCTGGGTCTACTTCTTCGGCTGCGGCGTCGTGGGCCTGGCGACCAGCGTGGCCTTCGTCTACATCACGCAGTACTACACCGCCGGCTCGTACCGACCGGTCCGCGAGATCGCAGAGGCATCCCGCACGGGTCCCGCCACCAACATCATCGCGGGCACTGCCGTGGGCTTCGAAACGACGCTCGCGACGGCGATCTCGATCGGCATCGCGCTGCTCATCAGCCACTTCCTGGGCGAGCAGGCAGGCATCAAGGACGCGAGCGGTCGGAACGTGGGCGGCATCTTCGGGACCGCGGTTGCGACCATGGGCATGCTCATGACGACGGCCTACATCCTGGCGATGGACACCTTCGGGCCGATCACGGACAACGCGGGTGGAATCGCCGAATTCAGCCGTGCCGAGGCAGGCGCCCGCGAGATCACCGACCGCCTCGACGCCGTGGGCAACACGACCAAGGCTCTCACCAAGGGGTATGCGATCGCTTCCGCGTCGCTCGCGGCATTCCTGCTGTTCAGCGCCTACATCGACAAGGTGAACCTGATCCTGAAGAACCGGGGCACCGGGCAGGTCCTGACCTCGGTGAACCTGGCCGATGTGAAGGTCTTCGTCGCCGCGCTCCTCGCCTCGATGCTGGTCTACTTCTTCAGTTCGCTCGCGATCCGCGCCGTAGGCAGGACCGCACAGTCGATCATCGTCGAGGTCCGCCGGCAGTTCCGGGAGATGCCCGGGATCATGGACTACTCGCAGCGGCCGGACTATGCGCGGGTCGTCGACATCACGACGCGCGCAGCGCTCAAGGAAATGATCGCGCCCGGACTGGTGGCGGTCGCGACGCCGATCCTGGTCGGCGTCGTGCTCGGCTACGAAGCCGTGGCCGGACTCTTGATGGTCGGTACGATCGCGGGCGTGCTACTCGCGACGGTCCTGAACAACGGCGGCGGCGCCTGGGACAACGCCAAGAAGTACATCGAATCGGGGCACCTGCTCGCGCCCGACGGATCGGTGATCGGCAAGAAGACGCCCGCGCACGCCGCGGCCGTCGTGGGCGACACGGTCGGCGATCCGTTCAAGGACACGGCGGGTCCGTCGCTGCACGTGCTCGTGAAGCTGTTGGCCACGATCACGCTCGTCCTCGCCCCACTCTTCATCCGATAACGTCGCCCCGCCGCCGAGGGTGGACGAGGTCCTTCACGCGGCGATCCTCGGGCTCGTGCAGGGGCTGACCGAGTTCCTGCCGGTTTCGTCGTCCGCACATCTGATCCTTGTGCCGCGATTTTTGGGCTGGAACGATCCGTTCGTGGACACGGCCGCGTTCGACGTGATGCTTCACGTCGGAACGCTGATCGCGCTTCTCCTCTACTTCTGGCGCGACATCCTGCGCCTGATCGGCGCGTTCTTCGGATCCCTCCGCGAACGGAGCCTTGGGACCGACCCCGAGCGGCGCCTCGCGTGGCTGCTTCTCGTTTCCGTGGTCCCCGCCGCGCTGCTCGGCGCCGCCCTCGAAAGCTTCTTCGACACCTTCTTCCGCGAGCGAGTCGGCTGGATCGCGATCTTCCTGGCGACCGGCGCGGCGCTCCTGTGGCTCGCAGAGCGGTGGGGCGCGCAGAGACGAGGCGTCGCGGCCCTGCGATTCCCGGAGGCCCTCGCGATCGGCGTCGCGCAGGCGCTTGCCCTGTTTCCGGGCATGAGCCGTTCCGGGATTACGATCGGCGCCGGTCTGTTCCTCGGCCTCGAGCGGGCGGCCGCGGCGCGGTTCGCCTTTCTCATGGGCATCCCGGTGATCGCGGGTGCCGGCCTCCTGAAGGGCCGCGAGCTCGCATCGACCGGCATCGAGGGCCACGAGCTTGCCCTGGTCGTCGGGGTCGTGGTCTCGGCGGTGTCCGGGCTGGCGGCCATCGCCTTCCTGCTGGCGTACCTGCGCCGGAACTCGACGGCCATCTTCATCGCGTACCGTGTCGTCCTGGCCGGCTTCGTGGTCGTCCTCCTGCTTGCGCGGTAGCAGCGCGCGGAGCGCGTCCGGAACGATCAGGATCACCAAACGTGGAAGTGATGAAGCAGCTCCGCCAACGGGCGATCCGCGACCTCGTCGAGCAGCGGGTCCTCCGCACGCAGCAGGAGCTCGCAGGCGCGCTGCGCGAGCGGGGCTACCGAACCACGCAGGCCACGATCAGCCGTGACGTCGCGGAACTCGGCCTCGTCAAGCAGAACCGCGACGGAACGGCCGCCTACGCCCTGCCGCCTCGCCTGATCGAGGCGGAATCATCCGGCGAGGACCGTCTCAGAGCACTGCTGAAGGACCTGCCGGTTGATTTCCGAGAGTCCGGGTTGCTGCTCGTGATCCGCACCTTGCCGGGCTCGGCACACGCGATTGCCGCCGCGCTCGACCGCGCCAGATGGCCAGAGGTCGCGGGGTCGGTCGCCGGCGACGACACGGTGTTCGTGGCCTTTCCCGATCGAGGGGC
>VBFZ01000007.1:11299-16089 GCA_005880805.1 Chloroflexota bacterium
CCAGAATGCTTTGACACCCTTCAGGGGGCGGGCTAGGATACGCGCCGGCCGAACTTCAGGCGCGCGATTTCACCCACGCGCAGACGCCTGGAGTTCTTTCCTTTATCGACCACCGGACCGGTCGACCGCCGGTCCAAGGGGGGCCTACCAACCGTGAACAACAAGCCGACCTACCTCTCGCGCGAGGGCCTCGAGAAGCTGCGGGCTGAGCTCGACGAGATGGTCAACGTCCGACGCCAGGAAGTCGCCGCGCGCATTCACGACGCCAAGGAGCACGGCGACCTCACCGAGAACGCCGAGTACGAAGACGCCAAGAACGAGCAGGCCTTCGTCGAGGGCCGGATCCAGGCGCTCGAGGCGCTGATCAAGAACGCCACGATCATCGACCAGAACCATTCGACAGACCACGTCCAGATCGGCTCCACCGTGAGCGTGCAGAGCCCGGACGGCAAGGAGGTCTTCACGATCGTCGGCTCCGCAGAGGCTCGCCCGACCGAGGGACGAATCTCGAACGAGTCGCCGGTGGGGAGGGCACTCCTCGGCCACAAGAAGGGCGAGAAGGTCCTGGTGCGCGTCCCGGCTGGAGACTTCACCTACCAGATCGTCAAGATTTCATAGGGCCGCGCCGCCGATGGACTGGGCCGACGAGCTGGCGGCCTCCGTCAGCGGTCCGCAGGTCGTCAACGACTCGAAAACACCGTCCGGCACGGTCCACGTCGGTAGCCTCCGCGGCCCCGTCATCCTCGACGTCATTGCCCGTGCGCTTCGGGCCAATGGCATCGAGACGACCTACCTGTACGGCGTCGACGACATGGATCCCATGGACGCCCAGGCGCTGCTGAGCGCCGACGCTGTCGAGCGCGAGATGGGCCGCCCGCTCGCACACATTCCCGACCAGGGCGACGACGGCCATCCGTCCTACGCCCGCCACCACGCGCAGGTCTTCATCGATACGTTCGCCGGCCTTGGCATCAACCCGGATCGCTACTACTTGATGAGCGAGATCTACGCGAGCGGTCAGGTGGACCCCTACATCCGCGTTGCGCTCGATCGCGCCTCCCAGGTCCGCGAGATCTACCGACGCGTCGCCAACGTCCAGCATCCGGACGAGTGGCATCCCCTCCAGGTTGTCTGCGAGAACTGCGGGCGGATCGGGACCACGATCGTCACCGGCTGGGACGGCGAGCGGGTGTTCTACGAGTGCCGCCCCTCGCTCGTGGCGTGGGCCCGCGGCTGCGGCCACAGCGGCTGGATCTCGCCCTTCGGCGGCAACGCGAAGCTGCCCTGGAACCTCGAGTGGGCGGCGCAGTGGGGGCTGCTCGGCGTCACGATCGAGCCGTGCGGCAAGGACCTGTCCACGGCCGGTGGCTCCCGGGAGCGCTCGGACGCCATCTCTCGCGAGGTCTTCGAGCGCGAGCCGCCCCGGAACGTTCCGTACGAGTTCCTGAACATCGGCGGCCGCAAGATGTCCACGTCCAAGGGTCGCGGCGCGGCGGCGCACGAGATTGCAGAGGTGGTTCCGGCAGAGCAGCTGCGGTTTCTGTTCGTCAGGCCCAAGCCGAACAGCGCCATCGAGTTCGATCCCGACGGGACGGACGCCATCCCGCGGCTGTTCGACGAGTTCGACAAGTTCGCGGCCGCGGCGGCCGGCAAGGAGGTGCGCGGGGAGCTCCCGCCGAACCCGGAGCGCGTGTTCGCCTACTCGTTGCTCTCGCCTGCAGCAGACGTACGTGCGGAGGCTGCCGCCTTCCGCGCCGCGTTCTCGCATGTCGCGCTGCTGGTCCAGGTGCCGGGGGTCGACGTGCCGGCCCGAATCGAGGCCGAGAAAGGCTCGCCGCTCACCGAACGCGAGCGCGAGATCCTGGCCGAGCGCACCACTGCTGCCATGCGCTGGCTCGAGGCCTACGCCGCTGACCGGGCGAAGATCGCGGTCCAGAGAGACGACCTCCCTCGCGAGGTGGCCGCGCTTGGTGAGGACCAGCGGCTCTACCTGGGAGCGCTGGCACTCCGTGCCGAGAGCGAGCGGCCTTCGACCGGGGAGGCATGGCAGGCGCTCCTCTTCTCCGTGGCCGCCGACGCGACGATGCCCCCGGGGCGCTCGTTCGCGGCCATTTACATCGCGTTCCTGGGCCGACCGAACGGGCCGCGGGCGGGCTGGCTGCTGGCAAGTCTCGAGCCTCAATTCGTCCTGCGACGCCTGCGCGAAGCCGCCGGCTGGCGGCCATCCGAGGCCGAGCTGGCCGCAGTGCAGGAGGCGTCGTCCTCGTGAGCGTCGGAGTCCAGCGGCTCCGCGATGAGGCCGACCGGGTCCGGCAGGGCGCCATCGACAAGGGCGAAGATCCGTCCGTGGTCGATCAGGCGATCGAGCTCGACCGCCGCCGCCGGGAGCTGGCTGGTGATACGGATCGACTGAAAGCCGAGCGAAATGCCGCGTCGAAGAAAATCGGGGACGCAATCGGCGCGGGGGCCAGGCCCGATGGCGACGAGGTTTCGAGCCTGAAGGCCGCCTCGGTCGCGGCCGGCGAGCAGATCACGGCCCTCGACGCGGAGCTCATGCAGATCGAGCAACAGCTCGACGACGCCCTGCTGCGCATCCCGAATCCCGCAGACCCGGACGTGCCGGTGGGCGGCGAAGAGGCGAACGTCACGATCCGCGAGTGGGGCGAACAGCTTCCGCACAACCAGCCGTGGCAAGGCGAGGTCGGCGCCGACGCCGAGCCGGGCAGCAGGACCTGGACGCGAAGGCCGCACTGGGAGCTGGCCGAGCGGCTGGACATCATCGACAACGCTCGCGGAGCGAAAGTCGCGGGTTCGGGTTTTCCCGTCTACAAGGGCGCCGGTTCCGCGCTCCAGCGGGCGTTGATCAATCTGTTCCTGGACGTCCACACGCGCGAGAACGGCTTCACGGAGGTCTGGCCTCCCGCCGTGGTCAACAGCGCGTCGGCACGGGGCACCGGCCAGATTCCCGACAAGGAAGAGCAGATGTACGTGGTCACCCGGGACGACCTCTACCTGGTCCCCACCGCCGAGGTCCCGGTCACGAACCTCCACCGCGACGAGATCCTGGAGGCTGCCGCCCTGCCCATTCGGTACGCCGCCTACTCACCCTGTTTCCGGCGCGAGGCCGGCGCTGCCGGGAAAGACACCCGCGGGATTCTCCGCGTCCACCAGTTCGACAAGGTCGAGATGGTCCTCTTTGAGCGGCCGGAGGACTCCGACGCGGCGCTCGAGTGGATGACGGAACGCGCGGAGATCCTGCTCCAGAGGCTCGGCCTGGCCTACCGTGTCGTGCTGATGTCGACCCGCGAAATGGGTTTCGTGCAGGCCCGTAAGTACGACATCGAAGTCTGGGCACCCGGCGCCGAGCGATGGCTCGAGGTCAGCTCGTGCTCGAACTTCCGCGACTACCAGGCCCGCCGCATGGCGATCCGCTTCCGGCCTGAACCGGGCGCAAAGCCCGAGCTCGTGCACACGCTCAACGGCTCCGGCCTGGCGCTGCCCCGAACCGTCGCCGCGATCCTCGAGACCTGCCAGCGACCTGACGGCTCAATTCTGGTTCCGGAGGTCCTGCATCGCTACCTGAACTTCGATCTGATTCCGGCGGTCCCTGCCTGACACGGTTTCTTCGTAGACCGCTGTTATCCTCGGCTGCGGAGAGGTGGCCGAGTGGTTGATGGCACCGGTCTTGAAAACCGGCGGGCGAAAGCCTCGTGGGTTCGAATCCCACCCTCTCCGCCACGTTCAAACAGGTCCCGGGGTAGATTCGCGGCGATGCCGGCGCTAGCCCGGGGGCGGCGCGGCCCTTCGCCTGAGGTCAGCAGAAATCCGCACTAGAGGCATGATGCAAGGGCGCGATGTAGTCAGCCTGTCCGAGGCCAACAAGGCGCTCGTGCTGCGCCACTTCGAGGAGATCTTCAACCGCCAAGATCTTGCTGTCTGCGACGAGATCATGGCCGATGAGTTTGTCGAGCATGGCGTTGCGCCTTTTGCCGAGGCCGAGCCCGGAAACGTGAATGGTCCACGGGCGATGCGGAGCACGGCCGAGTGGCTACTCGCCCAATTTCCCGACCTGCACTTCACCGTCGAGGAGATCGTTGCCGAGGGCAATACCGTCGCGGTACGGCTCCTCGGAGAGGGCACGAACCTCGGACCGATCGGCCCCCTGCCGCCCACCGGAAGGCGATTTTCGGCGCGTTCGAGTCACTGGTTTCGGGTCGCCAACGGCAAGCTCGCGGAACACTGGGCGACTCGTGACGATCTGACGGCGATGGTGCAGCTGGGCATCGTCCACAGACCATCGAGGCAGCCTTCGTAGGGCTCGCCAAGGCGCCAGAGGTCCCCCGCGGAAGTAGATCTACGGGGCCTCCCGCAGCCTGTTCTCCATCCATGCCAGGTCGTCGCCGATGGTTCTCCGTTCCGCCTCGCAGCTGTCCCGAAATGCGCGCCCGAAGCGATCTGACACGCCCCGGAGCTCTTCCACGAAGGACCCCGCTTCGGCCCGCGACCTGGCTCGCAGGCGCTCGAACTGATCGCGAACCGGGTTGAAGTACTGGTTCTGGCCGAAGACCAGCATTCCCGGATAGGCGGTGACGAGGTCCCGCAGGACGTCAAGCTGCTCGGCGTTGGTAGCGAGCGCCTCAATCGCCCGCTCGATCGACCGCTCGGGGTCGTACCCCGCCGTGTCCCATGCGTAGTCTGCTGCGGTCGATAGCGCTAAGCGGTTCAAGGTGTCCTGCCGCCGCATCGGGTTGCTCATGTAGCCGACCGCAACCTGCGAGAGCCCTGGATCG
>VBFZ01000007.1:16105-16544 GCA_005880805.1 Chloroflexota bacterium
GAGATGCATCGTTGGTCGGTCGTCGTTGACCGGGTAGTTGTCCCAGATGAAGAGATCGTGGCGGACCGCGTCCCGATACCGGCGGCCCGCGTCAGCCGAGATCCGGGCGGTGACGACTGCATCGCCGGTCCAGAAGAGGAGGACGGCCGGATCCAGCTCGAGAGCGATGCCGTCGAGGTACGCCCGCTGGCCGGGATCCGACGCGTCGCCCCAGTAGAACGTCGGGCAAAAGATCATGCGGACGTCGGCATCCGCGGCCCTCAGCCGACGAAGCAGCTCGTTCACGAGCGCCACCTGGTTGAACGGATCGAGCCCCGAGGCGACATCGTCGAGCGAGACGTTGAACCACCGAACGCCAAGGCGCTGCATCCAGCCGTAGTGCGCCCAGAGTGCGTCGACGTCGGCGGTTCTGTCGGCGCGAGCGAAGCGCGTCGAGAAC
>VBFZ01000224.1 GCA_005880805.1 Chloroflexota bacterium
CGTGAGGGTTACCGCCGGCGCGACATTTCGCTACCCGACCTGCTACGGGTGATCACCTACCCGGGCTTCCTGCGCCTCGCGATCCGCTACTTCCGGACCGGCGCAGCCGAGTTCTGGCGTGACCTCTGGAAGCCAGCGTTCGTTCGGGAGCTGCAGCGATACCTCCCTGCGCTGGAGGGCGACCAGCTGACGTTCGGGCCGACGACTTCAGGCTCGGCGGCTCGGACCGGGTGCTTCACGTCCGGAACGCGCCATCGCCTGCTGCAACCGCATCATTGGCGATCGGACGCGAGCTCGCCGGACAGGCAATCGCGCGCTTCGGCCTGGACTGAGGTCGCGACCAGGTGCCCGGGAGCCGACCGACGGGAGACCGCGATGAGCGATGACGACAAGCTGACCAAAGCCGAGCGGGCACGCATTCGACGGCGCGATCGGGACGCAGCCGCCGAGGATCGGGAACTGATGAATGACGGCTCGGCAAAGTGGTTCAAGCAAGTCCTCGATCACCGGTCGAAGATCGCCGATGACGAGAAGAGGGTCCGGGAGCGCAAGAAGGGCTAGTCGTTGCTCCCGGCTGCAAGACCGCCGGGAGTGGCAGGAGGCGCCGGCTCATCCCGGCGCCTCCTTCGTCCCGCGAACGTCGGGCAGCTAGCTCACGACGATTCCGAACGGTGCTCCTCCTCCCGGAATGGACACCGGCGAGGAGGACAGCTCGGTGAGCGCTCCGCCATCGACCGCGAAGGCGCTGATCTTCGCAACGCCGGCATCGACCACGTACAGGTGGCTGTCCGTCGGGTCGAGCGCCGCGTCGAACGGCCGAAGACCGCTTCCTGCAAGCGGCGTGCTCCCGAGCAGGGCCAGCTCGCCATTGCCGGCGATGGCATACCGCGAAATGGTCGAGCTGCCAGTGTTGACGGCGAACAGATGCTCACCGTCATGCGTGATGGCCACCCAGCACGGCGCGGTCTGCCCGTCCGCGAAGGGCGACCCAGTGACAGGCGTCAGGGTGCCGTCGCTCGAGACGTCGTACGCCGAGACGCTGCCGTTGCCGGCTCCATCGTGTGCGTTCGAGACAAACAGCTGGCCCGAGTCCGTCGGGCGGAACTGGCTCCCGAACGGCCCGATCCGCTGGGCCGCGAACGGGGAGCCCGGTGCGGGCGTCAGGCGACCGTCTGCCTCCACGACGAAGCTGTCGATGTACGACGGGCCCGCGTTGGGACCGACCCGCGTACCGACGAGGTGCCGGCCGTCCGGGCTGAACAGCACCTGGCCGGGCAGCGCGTTGTCCGGCAGGTCAACCGTTGAGTTACCGATGGGCGCGAGGTGGCCGCCGGCATTGATCCGGAAGCCCGTGTAATTGCTGCCCCCGGCGCCGGTATTGGCGACATAGACGAGATCGCGGTGCACGGCAATGCTCACGGGTGTCGCGCCGTTCGAAGAGGTCTCGTCAACCAGGCGAACAGAGCCGTCTGGCTTGATCTTCAGAATTGCCACTTCGTTCGCCGCTGCGTTCACGGCGATGAGGTAGCGACGATCCGACGACAACTGCAGGGCGCCAGCCGAGCCCGTCGGGCTGCCGATGCCCGCGCCGCCCGCGTCGAACGGTGTCCCTGCGATCGGCGTGAGCGTGCCGTCGGCGTGGCGATCGAAGCCCGAGATCGTGTTGTGTCCTGCGGTGTTGTTGTTGACGTACACGTGGCCGGTCACGGATCCGTTCGATGCCGCGACACCCGAGGCAGGTCCAAGCAGGAGGGCGGTCACGGCCAACAGGGGCGCGACGAGCCGGGTCAGGCGATGCATGGGTTCTCCTCCGAATCCGGTGGGTTTGGAACGGCGAGAACCGTGGGCTCCGCGCATGACGCATGTGTGACGACTCGTTGACGGATTGAAGTCAGTTCCCCCATCTGGCGACGGCGGCTCATGTCCGCCCGGTCGCGCCCCGCGGTGACAGAATGTTCACGAGATCAGGCGGTGGAGGACATGCGGGATGACTGAGCGGTTCGTCACGCGCGGCTTCGTCGGGCGACGCACCCAGCCGGGCGAGGCCGGCGACCTGGCATCACGCATTCCGCCGGGCCAGTACCTGACGCCGGACTTCCCGGTCCTATCGGCCGGTCCGACCCCCCGCACGCCGCTCGACAAATGGACGTTCGCGATCAGCGGCCTGGTCAGGGAACCGAAGCAGTGGACATGGGACGAATTCCTGGCTCTCTCCGCGCGCGACTGGACCGTCGACATCAGTTGCGTAACGAAGTGGACCAAGCTGGACATGAACTGGCGCGGAGTCAGCGTCGACACCTTGTTCGAGAACGTCGAGCTGGATCCGTCGGCGGCCTTCGTGATCGCCTGGTCGGATGGCGGCTACACGACGAACCTGCCGCTCGGCGACGTCCTCAACGGACAGGCGTTCGTCGCGTACGAATACGACGGGGCGCCGCTCGCGCCGGAGCATGGCGGCCCTGCGCGGCTGGTCGTGCCCGCCCGCTACTTCTGGAAGAGCGCCAAGTGGATCCGCGGGTTGCGCCTCCAGCGCGAGGACGAGCCCGGCTTCTGGGAGTCGCTGGGCTACCACAACCGTGGCGACCAGTGGCTCGAGGAGCGCTACAGCGGCGACTGACGTTCGCTGCGACCAGCTGGACGGCGGCCGCGCCAGGCCATTGACCGAATGAGGAGCTGATGCCGCGCCCGATCGAGTGGCAGCTGGGGACCGTAACTGGTATCCAGACGGAGACACCCACGGTGCGCTCGTTCACGCTCGGCCTGCCGGAGTGGTTGGGGCACCGGGCGGGCCAGCACGTCGACATTCGCCTGACCGCGGAGGACGGCTACAGCGTCGAGCGGTCGTACTCGATCGCCTCGGAGCCCGAGCTCGCGGGCCAGCTCGAGATCACCGTCGAGCGGATCCCCAACGGCGAGGTGTCCCCCTTCCTGCACGACGTCGTGGTCGAGGGCGATCGGCTGGAGGTGCGTGGCCCGATCGGCGGCTACTTCGTGTGGGAGACGAGCCTGGGTGGACCGCTGCTCCTGGTCGCTGGAGGCTCCGGTGTCGTGCCCCTGATGGCAATGCTGCGGCATCGCGCACGAGCCGGCGCGACGATACCCACCCGACTGCTGTTCAGCTCCAGGGGACCCGACGAGATCATCTACCGCGACGAGCTGGACCGGTTGGCCGGGCACGGCGACGGTCTGGAGGTCGCATACACCCTCACGCGCCAACAGCCGCCCGGCTGGACCGGCTACAGCCGGCGGATCGACGACCGGATGCTGGACGAGGTCCTCAGACCGCTCGGGAGCGGGGCGCGGACCTACATCTGCGGCCCGACGGCGCTCGTGGAGACGGCCGCTAACGCCCTATTGCGACTTGGGCTGCCCGCCGACCGCATCCGGACCGAGCGCTTCGGTCCGACCGGCACGTGAGCCGGGCCGAACTGGAGGAACGAGCGATGGACGAACCCGGCCGGGATCCGGCCGCAGACCTGATGGTGGACGGCAACGCCGTCGCGGGCACCTTGATGGGGGTCTTCGGCGAGGAAGTGACGACCATGCCAGGCCAGTGCGCGCACTGTGGCACGGTGAACATGATCGGCGGCCTGCACGCCTACGTTCGCGGTCCCGGCATCGTGCTCCGTTGTCCGGTGTGCCACGGAGTCGTCATCCGAGCAGTCGAACGGGGCGACGCCACCTATGTCGACGCGCCCGTCAGACGACCGTCACCGGAGGCTAGGGGACCCACCGGTCCGGGAGTGGGGGCGCAGCTCCTCAGGCTGCTCGCTGACCCGTCGGCAGGCGGAACCAGAATCGCGTCAGCCCGGAGTCCGATTCCGCTCCGACCTCACCACCCGCGGCCTCGACGATCTGGCGCACGATCGCGAGCCCGATGCCCGCTCCACCCCGGCCGGTGTCGCGTGACTTGTCCACGCGGTAGAAGCGCTCGAACACATGGGGCAGATCCTCGGGAGGAATGCCGGGGCCCGTGTTCGTGAGGCTCACCAGCGCGTCCGCCCGCTGAGCGCGTGCCCGCACCGTGACATGCCCACCGGGTGGTGTGTAGCGGACGGCATTCTGGAGCAGGTTGCCAAGGACCTGGGCCAGGCCGTCGGGATCGGCGCGGGCCGGCAGCGAGTCGGGAATGTCGACCGTGAGCTCAATCCCGGCGGCCCGCAGGGCGGGGGCAGCGACGTCGACCGCGGTCCGGATGGCTCGAGCCAGATCGAGCTCGACGAGCGACGGAGGGGCGTCAGTGTCGCCTGAGGCCAGCGTGTCGAGCGAGTGAGAGAGCCGCACGAGCCGCTCGGCCTCTTCCCACAGGGAGTCCAGCGTCTCCCGGTCCGGCTCGATCACCCCATCCCGGAGGGCCTCGAGGTACCCCTTCAGGTTCGTGAGTGGCGTACGCAGCTCGTGTGCCGCGTTCGCGGTTGAACGAATCTGCGAGACTCGCGATCTCCTCGGGACCGGCGCGCGGAATTCGCGCGGCATAGTCGCCGCGGGCAACTCGACGCGCCGCGAGCCCTACCGCGTGGAGCGGACTTGCAAGCCTGGATCCCAGCACCATCGCGAGCGCCAGCGCCGCGAAGACCGCGACGATCACGGCGACGATCACCACCGTGAAGACGGATTCGCGGAACATCGCCTCGCTCGACTCCGGGGATTCACCGTGGCCGACCATCAGGGCCGTGAATCGCTCTCCGCCGACGATGACCACGCCAAGCGCGAGGATCGCGATTCCCGTGCCGATGCGAGCCGCAATGCCGCGCGGACGCCAGCTCACCGGGTCACCCCCGCGCCGGAATCGACGTCGGCGACGGCGGCAGCACGATATCCGGCACCTCGAACGGTGGCGATGTAGCGGGGGTGCTCGGCATCGTCGCCGAGCTTGTCTCGCAGCCGCCGCACGTGAACGTCGATCGTGCGGTCCAGGATCTCCAGCCCCTCGTCCCCGTACACGACGTCGAGCAGTCGGTCGCGCGATAGCACCTTGCCGCGCGCCTCGAGCAGGGCCGTCAGGAGCCGGAACTCCACGGACGTCAGCTCGACAGGCCGGCCGCCGATCCGGACCTCGTGCCGATCGCGATCGACGACCAGGTCGCCATGCTCGAGCAGCGCCCGAGCATTCCCATCGGCCGCCGCGCCCGATCGTTCCAGCACGCGCTTCACGCGCAGGACCAGCTCGGCCGGCGAGAACGGTTTCGGCACATAGTCATCGGCCCCCGCCGCCAGGCCCGAGATTCGATCGTCGGCTCGCCCGAGGGCCGACAGCACGACGATCGGGATTCGATCGGTCCGGCGGATGGCCTTGATCACGGCCAGGCCGTCGACTTCGGGCAGCATGATGTCGAGGATGACGAGGGCGGGGTCGGCCCGCTCGATTGCGGCCAGCGCGGCGCGACCGTCCTGCGCCTCGATGACCCGGTATCCCTCGCGCTCGAGATACATCCGAACGAGCCGGAGGATCTTCGCGTCATCGTCGACGACCAGGATCGGGCCGCGCGGAACGGATTCCATCGCACGCATCCTATCGACGACTTGAGGGCTGGCCACGAGCGCCGGAGGCCGGGCTTTCGATCAGGAGCGTAGCTCGGCGGCCCCGAACTGGACGGAGAACGCCTTGCACCAGATCACGACGCTGCGTGCCTGACTGACGTCGACG
>VBFZ01000008.1:0-11096 GCA_005880805.1 Chloroflexota bacterium
GATGCACTCGATCGGACAGGCCTGAGCGCACTGGAAGCAGGTCTCGCACTTGAGCGTGCCGTACTCGTCGTAGAGCAGCTGCAGCCGGCCCCGGAACTTCGGCGAGCCTTCGGGCTGCTCCTCCGGGTAGCGGATCGTCGCCTTCGGCTCGAAGAACCGGCGCAGCGTCAGGAGCATGCCCCGAGCAATGCCGAGTCCCGGCACCAGGTTGGTCACGTGTCCCGCCTCACCGGCCCAGAGCCACGATCGCGCCGGCCGTCACGAACAGGTTCAGGAGCGAGGCGGGCAGGAGCCACTTCCAGGCAAAGCCCATCAGCTGGTCGATCCGCACCCTGGGCAGCGTCCCGCGCATCCAGACGAAGGTGAACACGAAGGCGTACGTCTTGCCCAGGAACCAGAAGAGCCCGACGACCCACTCCCAGCCGAGGAACGCCAGCGCGAATACGCCCAGGCCCACCAGGAGGTTGAACAGCACGAAGCCGATGATCAACGCCTGCCAGGTCGGCATGCTGCTGCGGGCGATCCAGAACGGGGCTGCCAGGACGATCGTCCCGACCAGCGGCGCGAGGGCGAGCAGGAACAGCAGCCCAACGCCCAGCGCGCCCGGATTGAGGTCGACATGGACCGGCCACGGCCAATCGAACGGAGCCGTCCAGCCGCCGAAGAACAGGGTCACCAGCAGGGCCGACATGATGAACACGTTCACGTACTCGGCGAAGAAGAAGAACCCGAAGCGCATGCCCGAGTACTCGGTGGCGAAGCCGGCGACGATCTCGCTGTCCGCTTCCGTCAGGTCGAAGGGCGTGCGGTTCGCCTCGGCCGTGGCCGCGATGAAGAAGATCAGCAGGCCGAGCGGCTGCTTGAAGGCGAACCAGTCCAGGAATGAGCCGGACTGGTGGAGCACGATCTGGTTCAGGCTCATCGTCCCGGCCAGGATCAGGACGCCGACGACCGACAGGGTGAGCTGGATCTCGTAGCTGATGATCTGGGCCGCCGAGCGGAGGCCGCCGAGCAGCGAGTACTTGTTGAAGCTCGACCAGCCGGCCATCAGCAGGCCCACGACGCTCAGGCCGCCGACCGCGAAGAAGTACAGCAGCCCAACGTTGAGGTCCTGGCCGAAGAGGCCCGGAGCGAACGGGATCACGAGCAGCGACATGACGCTTGCCAGGTAGACGACGACCGGCGCGAGGGTGAACACGATCCGATCGGCGCCGGTTGGAGTGAAGTCCTCCTTCATCAGGACCTTGAGACCGTGGACCACGGACAGCAGGCTGCCGTAGGGCCCAACCCGGTCCGGCCCGACGCGGAGATTCATCAGGGCGATGACCTTCATCTCCATGTAGATGATCAGAAACGCGGTCGGCACGCTCATCAGCAACACCGCGGTCGCCGCGACCGCGAAGCGAACGATCGGCAGGTTCGCGGCCAGGATGTCGAGGACGAGCTGGCCGAATATCACCACGAGCGCGATGACGACGATCGCACCGACCAGCAGGAAGGGAACGATCGTGAAGACGAGCTTGCCCGGCAGTGTCAGCCGGTTCCACGCTCTCCCGACGACCGTCACTTATCCACGCCCCCCATGATGGGATCCAACGATGCCATCACGGCCATCGTGTCCGCGATCAGGTGGCCCGGCATGAGCAGCCCGACCGACTGCAGGTGGACGAAGCTCGGGTCGTGGATGCGCATCCGGAAGGGCTGGTCGGTCCCGTCGCTGATGCCGTAGATCGCGTACTGGCCGCGCGGCGATTCCACCGCTGCATAGGCACGGCCCGGCCGGGGGCGAAGGAGGCGTGGCAGCTTGGCGATGACGGGCCCGTCCGGCATCTGGTGCAGGCACTGGTCGATGATCCGCAGGCTCTGCTTGACCTCGTCGAGCCGCAGCAGGTAGCGCGCCAGGCAGTCGCCTTCGTCGCGGGTCGGGATGTCGAAGTCGAGCTCGGGGTAGACGCTGTACGGGTGTGACCGCCGGACGTCGAACGGCACGCCGGCGGCCCGCAGGTTCGGGCCGGTCATGCACATCCGCAGCGCCGTCTCGCGGTCGACCTGTCCCAGCCCCCGCATCCGGCGCACGAAGATCTCGTTCTCGTTCAACAGCCGGACGTTGGCCTCGTGCTGCTCGGTCGCCCGCGTCATCCAGTCGCCGAGGCGGCTCATGAACTCGTGGTTGAGGTCGCCGTTGACGCCGCCGATCCGGTAGTAGTTGAAGAGCATCCGGGCGCCGGTCAGCGAGCCCAGCATCTCCACGATCTCGTCGCGCTCGATGAAGCTCCACAGAATCGGGGTCAGGCCGCCGAGATCGAGCGCCATCCAGCCCATGAACAGCGCATGGCTGGCAACCCGAAGGAGCTCCCCTGAGAGCACCCGGATGTACTCGGCGCGCCGGGGCACCTCAACGTCCAGAAGCTTCTCGAAGGCCATCACCGCCGGCCACTCGCAGAAGAGCGAGCTGACGTATTCGAGGGGGTCGAGGTAGCAGATCGCCTGGTGGTAGTCGGCGTTCTCGCACAGCTTCTCGACGCCACGGTGCAGGTAGCCGAGCACGGGATCGAGATCGGTGACGACCTCGCCGTTGATCTTGAGGACGACGCGCAGCACGCCGTGCGTGGACGGATGCTGGGGACCCATGTTCAGGAACATCTCGCCGTCCCCGAGGGTGTAGAACTCGGCCTCGCGCTCGGTCCTCGGTGGGAACGGCGGGACGGGCTCGAAGACCCCGACCTGCTCCTCGAGGATGACGCGCGGGTCGTCCTCGGATGCGTAGCGGCGGCCGGGGATCGTGGCGGTCATCGGTCAGGCGCCCTTCGCGTGGCGGAGCAGGCTCGTCTTCGTCGCATTCCGAGGCGCGTGCGTGCGCTCCATGTGTCGAACGCCCGCGCCCGGCGACCGAGCCGCGTCGTCGGCGAGGTAGAAGTCCTTGCGCAGCGGGAAGCTCGTGTAGTCGGGCGGCATGTAGATGCGCCGCAGGTCGCGGTTGCCCTCGAACGTGATGCCGAACATGTCGTATGCCTCACGTTCCATCCACTCGGCCCCCTTCCACAGGAAAGTCACCGACGGAACGCGCGGATCGTCGCGCGGCAGACCGTCGGCGATGACCCGCAACCAGTCGGGCGTCGAGTCGCTCCACAGGTGGTACACGACCTGCATCACGAGGCCGGTGTCCACGCCGCACAGGTCGGCCAGGAACCGGAAGCGGAGATCGGGCTCGTCGTGCAGGGCGCGCATCACGGTCGTCACGTCGCCAGGCGCGAGCCGCAGCTCGGTCTCGTCGTGTCGCTGGCGGACCGGCCCGGTCAGGACCTCTCCGAAGCGCGCCTCGATGCGGCGGCGCAGCGCTCGATCCATGGGCCGTCAGATCCCGTCTGGAACCGTAGGGCCGACGGCGCGCTCGGGCCAGTGTCCCCGGCGATCCTTGATGAGCTGCTGCAGCTTCATCATCCCGTAGATGAGCCCCTCGGGCCGGGGCGGGCAGCCCGGGACGTAGACGTCCACGGGCATGATCCGGTCGATGCCCTCGATTGTTGAGTAGCTGCGCTTGTAGCGGCCTCCGGAGCAGGTGCAGTCACCCAGCGCGACGCACCACTTCGGCTCCGGCATCTGCTCCCAGAGCCGGACCAGGGGACCGGCCATCTTCGTGGTCAGCGTGCCGGCCACGATCAGCACGTCGGCCTGGCGGGGGCTCGCACGGAACGGGAACATGCCCCAGCGGTCCATGTCGTTCTTGGACGTCGCCGCGGACATCATCTCGATCGCGCAGCAGGCGAGGCCGGACAGCAGCGGCCAGAGGCTGTTGGCGCGGATGAGATCGAGCACGTAGTCGGCTTTCGTCGGGATCACCTCGAGGGTGGCCGCCCAGCGTCCGTTGTCGCGCCGTGCAGCGCCCGATGCCTCGAGCTCCCGCAGGTGCGTGATCTCGGTCGGCTGACCGCCCCCATAGGCGATGGGGTCGGCGGCCTGCCACAGGCTGTTCGGGACGACGATGGCCTCGGCCAGTTCGTCCCGTTGCCGCGGCACCAGCGCACTCGGCCGATTTCCCGACTGATCGGAGGGCATCTGGGTCGTGTCGGCAGGGCCAACCCCGAGGTTTCGGGCGGCCCGCCGGGCGGCCGAACGCTTCAGCGCCACGTCAACACCCCCTTGCGCCACGCGTAGGCGAGGCCGAGCAGCAGGATCGCCACGAAGATCAGCATCGAGACGAAGCCGCCCAGCAGGAGGTCGCGGAAGGCGATCGCCCAGAGGTAGATGAAGACGACCTCGATGTCGAACGCCACGAAGAGCAGGGCGTAGATGTAGAACGACAGCCCGAAGCGGGCGTGCGTGTCGCCATAGGTGTCGATCCCGCTTTCGTAGGGCAGGCCCTTGTGGATGTCGCCGCGGTTGCGATGGGAGATGAGCCAGGCAAAGCCGATCGTCAGGAAGACGAACGAGACCCCCGCGAACGCGAACCCGACGACGTACCAGATGGCGGTCAAGCGATGCTCACTCCGGGTGCCGCCGCCGGGCGCGGCAGCTCCCCCTGATCGGTGGCCGAGGCCGTGGAAGAGAAGGCATGAATGTCAGGCGTGGCGTTCGTCACGCACGTTCATTCTAGCTCAGCGCCGCTTCAGGCTGGCTCGATGGGTGGCCTCGCGGCGCAGGCGCGACCTGCCGCAGGGGGCGCCCGGCCGCCGGTCGTCGGAGCTCCGGGGGGCGGGCGTGACGGGCGCCATCAACGCCGGGCTGATGGTCGAGGAGCGGAGCGCGCCGAGCGCGCGTGCTGGGTTCGCGCCCCGCTCCTCGGTCGAGCGACCGGCAGTGCCCTAGATACCGGCCGCCGCGCAGGGTGCGGGCCGGCTCGGCGGCCGACAAGTAGGCACATCGCCTTATCGAGGCGAGGCGCCTCCGGCGAGGCGGAAGGCGAAGCCCTTTGGGCTGAGCCCATCGGGGACGCCGCGGCCGAACAGCAGCACGCGAAAACCACCCATCGCCCGCGGGTCGAGCATGCGGACGAGGCCCGACCGGAGGGCGACATAGTCGGCCGCCGTCGTTCCCGGGTCGGCCTGGATCGAGCGCAGGATGTCTTCCACGCCGAGGCCAACGAGGAACTCGGCCTGGCTTGTCGCGCCGATCCTGCGCCAGCCGAACGGGCCGAGCGCGCGCTCGACCGCGGTGAAGTCGACGTGCGCGGTCAGGTCCTGGCGACCGATCGCTTCGAAGGGATCCGCGTGCGCTCGGTGCCCGGTGTAGGCGCGCAGGGTGGAGCCTCGAGCGGCGTCGTACAGGGCCCGCGCCTCGTAGCCGTAGTCGATGAGCAGCGCGAAGCCGTGCTCCGTCCGGGACGACAGGTCACTGGCCCAGTCATCGAGACCGAGACAGATCTCTGCCCGCTGGCCATTTGCGAGCCGGACCTCCTCGTTGGTGAGGCGCTCCTCGAGCGCCGGGTTCGTCGGTGAGGCGGCCGCCTCGACGAACCGGCCGTCCTGCCAGTCCACGAGGAGCTCGCTGAGCATTCCGTTGTTCTGGACGACGCGGTGAACGGGGAGCGCATCGAGGAACTCGTTCGCGAGGACGCAGCCGACTGTCGCGGCGGTTTCGAGAGCCAAGCGGTCGCCGAACCCCTCATCCTCCAGGCGCTGCCGGACCAGACCCTCACGCTCGGGGGAGATCTCGACCGGGCCGTACATGGCGGCGGACGCGAGCGAGGATCTCTCCGCCGCCAGGCCGCGAAGCAGGTCGATCGCGAGCCTCCCCGAGCCCGCGCCGTACTCGAAGACGCCGAACTCGCTCGGGGAGCCAACGGCCCGCCATAACTCGTCGAGCTGCCGGGCGATCGCGCGGCCGAAGATCGGGTGCGTCTCCGGCGCGGTCAGGAAGTCGCCCGAGCGAGTCCCACGATCGGGCCGCGTGGCGTAGTAGCCGAGCGCGGGGTGGTAGAGGGCGAGCTCCATGAACCGGGCGAACGTGATCGGCCCGGAGCGCTCGATCTCGGTTCGGATCGCCGCAACCAGTGCCGCGTCGCTGTCAGGCAGGTCGGTAGCGGCGCCCGCCTGCGTTGCCACTCGCGAAAATTCCATCAGCCCGATCGTACGTGGGTGGCGCCACGCAGCAGGCGCACGCCCGGCCCGACGAGGCTGTGGCCGCCGAGAAGGACGGGAATCGAGGCCTGCACGGCCGACGTCGTCAGGACGCGCAGCCACGGGTCTGCGATGGACGATGGCGTCAGCATGTCCGAGCCGAACCGGTCCTCGGGGACCGGCCAGCGCTCCTCGTCGCTCCCGAGTCGGTGTGCCAGCAGCACGCGCGTGTCGATCAACGCGGCGTCGGCGAACTGCGCCAGCAGCGGACCGAGCGCGAGGGGGCCGTCGCGATCGAGGACCGTCCCGAGGATCGAGCGCGCAGCTCGGAGGCGCCGCGCGCCCTTCCGGATGTCTCTCAGCGCGAGTTCAGTGCTCGCCTTGAGGCCGCGCTCCTCGATGAACGCCCGGACCCGACACCGAGCTTCGCGCTCGAGGAACGCCAGCGTCCCGGCCGAAACGCGTCCGGCAACCAGCAGCTCGGCGCGGGGGTCGTCGAGGACCATCGATACCTCGGCCAGCCGTGCGGCCACCGTGCGCGAATCCGCTACCGTGGGCAGCCAACGCCGGCCGGAAGCCCGGAGCAACACCAGGTCGAGCGGGCTGTCGAGGTCCATTCCGAGTCGCCAGCGCGTCCGCAGGTCGGTCACCGAGAACCCGGCGTGCTCCTCGAGCCAGCGGGGCAGGGCGTTGTCGCTCGGGAGGTCGGGAATCTCCCGCAGGACCGCGGCCCGGCCGATCGCGACCACGTCGGCCGAGTACCGGTTGTTGGCGAGCGCCACCCGGCCGCCAGCCCGCGCTACGGCGACGAACGTCGCCAGGTCGGCTGCCGTCGCGAGGGGTATCGCGCCCGAACCAAGCACGACACAGCCACCCCGGCCGAGCTCACGCGACTGCGCAATCTCCCGGAGCATGGCGCCGAAGGACGCGGCGCGCGGCGGCTCTTCGACGATCCGGACGCGGTCTGCCCCCGCCCGCAGGAACGCCTTCCGATGGCGCTCCGCCTGGGCTCGGCGGGCATCGTCGACGACCTCGGTCAGGGGTCCGCTCCTGGAGGGTGCAGGGTGAAAGATGAGAGCGCTGACCGGCACTGCGCGCGAATCTCCCTTCGGCGAGATCTGTTCGGTCGATCATCATCTCCGCTGATGAGCCACGCACGTACGGCCCGAGTGCGCGTCACCCGCGCATACGTCGGCCTGGGGTCGAACGTCGGGGATCCCGAGAAGACCCTGACGGCCGCGCTGCACGCCCTCGCGGCACTGCCGAGTGTCCGGCTGCGCGGCGTGTCGAGTCTGTATGCCACGCGCCCGGTCGGGGTCACCGACCAGCCGGAATTCAGGAACGCGGTCGTAGCGCTCGACGTCCCGACCGGCGCCGACCCGGCGACGGGAGCCACGGCCCTCCTGCTCGCGCTGAAGTCGCTGGAGCGTGCCTTCGGGCGCCAGGCTCGTCGGCGGTGGGGACCGCGTGAGCTCGATCTCGACCTGCTCGCCTTCGGCCGCGCGAGGTTTTCGATCGACCGCCCCCCCGGCGGACGGTCCGATGACCCCGCCAAGGCAAGCCTCCCCCTGACCGTGCCACATCCCGAAGCCCAGGGACGCCTCTTCGTTCTGGCGCCGCTCGCCGAGCTGGCAGCGCGCCTCGTGCCGCCGGGCTGGAACGAAACGGTCGAATCGGCTCGCCGACGCCGGGAGCATGTCGAGGGCGCTGAGGCCGTTCGCCCGGTCGGCCGATGGGACTCGGCGAAGGGGGAGTGGCGACGCTAAAGACGAACGCTCGGGGGCCGGTTCCGATCGAACATATGGACCGTGTCGACGAAGCGGACCTGCTTGCTGCGATAGCCCATCACCAGCGAATGAGTTCGCGCGCCACCGCCGAAGAAGCGCACGCCGTTCAGCAGATCGCCCTCAGTCACGCCCGTGGCCGCGAACACGAGGTTCTCGCCCGAGGCCAGCTCCTCGGTCGTGTAGACGTGGTCCTCGTCGGCCGCGCCCATGCGCGACGCCCGCTCGCGCTCCGCGTCGTTGCGGAACCGGAAGCGGGCCTGGATCTCCCCGCCGAGACAACGCAGCGCGGCGGCCGTGATGACGCCCTCAGGTGCGCCGCCGATCCCCATGACTGCGTGCACACCCGTTCCGGACACAGCGCACGAGATCGCAGCCGAGAGGTCGCCGTCGGAGATCAGCTTGATCCGTGCGCCTGCCTCCCGAACCTCCGCGATCAGCTGTTCGTGCCGTGGGCGCTCGAGGATGATCACCGTGATGTCGTTGATGCCTCGACCCAGGGCCGAGGCGATCCGGGCGAGGTTCTCGCTCGGACTCAGGCGGATGTCGACCCGCCCGGCAGCCACTGGCCCGACGCACAGCTTCTCCATGTACGTGTCCGGCGCATGGAGGAGGCCGCCCCGCTCGGACGCCGCCAGCACCGTGATGGCGTTGGTCTGCCCGTGGGCCACGAGATTGGTGCCCTCCAGCGGGTCGACCGCGATGTCGATCTCCTGGGCTGCGCGACGGTCGGATTCGTCGCGCCGCCCGACCTGCTCGCCGATGTACAGCATCGGCGCCTTGTCCCGCTCACCCTCGCCGATGACGATCGTGCCCCACATGTCGATCTCGTCCATCGTCCGACGCATGGCTTCGGTGGCCGCCCGATCGGCCTCCATGCGATCACCGCGGCCCATGTAGCGCGCCGAGGCGATTGCGGCGGCCTCGGTCACGCGGACCATCTCCAGCGCAAGCAGCTGCTCCACGGGGGTCTCAGTCGCGACGGGCGAAGCCATGGTCGGAAACCTGCATTACGAAACCTCGTTCAGTGGCGGAAGTGACGGCGGCCCGTGAAGACCATCGCCAGATGGTGGCGATCGGCGACCTCGATGGCCATCTCGTCCCGTAACGACCCGCCCGGCTGGATGATCGCCGTGACGCCCGCCTGGGCAGCCATCTGGATGCCGTCCGGAAATGGAAAGTACGCATCACTCGCCATGACCGCGAGCTTCGCGCGGTCCCCGGCGCGGCGAACGGCGATCTCGACCGACACCTGCCGGCTTGCCTGGCCTGCACCGATGCCGACCGTCGCGCCGTTCTTGGCCAGCACGATCGCGTTGGACCGAACGTGCCGGACCGCGCGCCAGGCGAACAGGAGGTCGTTCAGCTCGTCGAGTGTCGGACGTCGGCCGGTGACGACCTGCAGCTGGCGCTTGTCGAGGCCGAGGGTGTCGAGCGTTTCGACCAGCAACCCGCCGGCGACGCGCTTGAAGTCCAGCGACGCGATTCCGTAGTCGCGCATCCCCTCGGATGGATCAGGCGGGACGGCCAGGATCTCGAGGCCGGCCTTTTTGCGCAGGATGCCCAGCGCGGCCGTGTCGTACGCCGGTGCGACGACGGCCTCGTACGAATTCGCCGCGATCTCGCGGGCCGTCGCCCCGTCGAGCTCGCGGTTGACGCCAACGATCCCGCCGAAGGCCGCCACCGAATCTGTCTCGAGCGCCCGACGATAGGCGTCGACGATCTCGTCGGCAGAGGCGAGCCCAACCGGGTCGGTGTGCTTGACGATCGCCACCGTCGGCGAGGTGAAGTCACGCGCGATCCGGTACGCCGCGTCCAGATCGAGGAGGTTGTTGAATGAAGGCGCACTGCCCTGCAGCTGGGCCGCGTCGGCAAGGGTGCCGCTGCGATGGGTCGTCTCGCGATAGAAGGCGGCCTGCTGATGCGGATTCTCGCCGTACCGAAGGTCGTTGACCTTCTCGAGGACGAGCGCGAGGCGCTCGGGGAAGATCTTGCCGCGCACCTGGTTCAGGTAGGCCGCGATCTCGGCGTGGTAGGCCGCGACCGCACCGAACGCCTCGGCCGCCAGCTGCTGGCGCAGCTCGGCGGAGATGCCGTGCAGCTCGCGGAGGTCCTCGATCACCGCCGGGTAGTGCGCCGGATTGGCCACCGCAGCCACTCCGGCGGAGTTGCGAGCCGCCGCTCCGAGGAGCGCCGCGCCTCCCACGTCGATCATCTCGATCGCCTCGTCCAGACCCATCATCCGCGCCCCGACGGCAGGTGCGAACGGCTTCACGTTGACCACCACGATGTCGATCAGCCCGATCCCGTGCTCCGACAGCTCCTCCAGCTGGGCCGGCACGTCGCGCCGGGCGAGGATTCCCGCGTAGACCGCCGGGTGGAAGGTCTTGACCTGGCCGCCCACGAGCGGTGGGACATGCGTCAGGTCGGAGACCGAGCCAACCTCGACGCCGTCCTGGGCGAGGTGCTCGCGCGTCCCGTCAGTCGCGACGACCTCCACGTCGAGCGACTTGAGCTCCCGGGCGAGCACGGTGATCCCTTCGCGGTTCGCAACCGAGAGCAGGGCTCGCACCCGGGCGTCCTCCCATTCTCGGGCGCGCTGACCGGCGGGCAGGTCGTGGAAAGGGCCCGGCGGTGGCGCCGTCGCGTGTGTCGTCGGGAGTATAACCCGGGTGCCGTGGCATACTCGAACGCCCGTCCGGAATGCCGTTCGAACGAGCGCGGTGGCCCGGCTTGTGACAGCAGCAGGAGTTGACTCGTGAAGGTCGCGCCCTGGGAGTACCTCAACAAGCCGTTCAACAGCTTCAACTTCCACGATCTCTTCTACCCGACGTGGATCGCCGCCCTGGTCTTCCTGGTCCTGCTCGTCATCCTTTACAACGTCCGGACCCGGCAGTTGCACCGCCATCCGCCCTACCTCGACATGTACGAGTGGCTGCTGTGGACCGGCGTGATCACCTTCAGCCTGCTGCTCACCTACTCGCTGTTCGTCTTCTACTTCTTCTTCGTCCTGGTCACCGAGATCGTCGCCGTGGCGGTGTTCGTCTGGATCCGGTTCATCCACTTCCCTCCGGTCCTGGCCGCCTACCGGAACCGGCTCGCGAAGCAGCGCTACTTCACGCGTCTCAAGTACGCGCACCCGGAGTCGACGATCCGGGCGAAGGCCGTCCGTTCAGGCCGACCGGGGAAGCCGGCCCGTCGGTCGAGCCGGCGGCGCCGCTAGGCGCGACAGTCGCAGGGACGCGGTCGGCGCATG
>VBFZ01000008.1:11135-21221 GCA_005880805.1 Chloroflexota bacterium
CGGGCACCACGGGAGTGCGGGGCCAGGTCATCCACAGCGACGCGCGAGGCGTCGTCAGCGAGCTGGCCTTCGTGCGAGGCGGCTCGGTAGAGCCCCACTCCAACCCGAACACGACATGGTTCATGGTCATCGAGGGAGGCGGCTGGGTCGCCGTCGGCGACGAGCGAGAACGCGTGTCCGCGGGCGAGGCGGTGCTGTGGCCCGCCGGAGTGGCGCACGGCGCGTGGACCGACTACTCGGAGATGCGCGCGGTGGTCGTCGAGTTCGCGGGCGCCGACGACGCGCAGGTACGCGGGATCATCGAGGGCCGCGCTGCGCGGGCCGTCGCGCCAGCGCCACCGAAGGACCGTGGCGAAGGGGCGTTGAGCGCTCCGCGCGAGCTCGGGCGCGATCCGACGAAAGCGGAGGGCGAGCCCTACTAGCCCCGGCTCCGCGTCTCGTTCGGCCGCGCCATCTCAGCAAAGGTTTGACGACGGCCGGCCCGTCCTCAATAATTCAACAACTGATGAATTCACCCGAAACCGACGAATGACTGCCGGAACTGACGTCGCCCCTGTCGTGGAGGCGCGCGAGCTGCGCAAGGTCTTCGGACCGATCGCCGCCGTCGACGGGATCTCGCTGGACTTCACCCCAGGACGCATCTACGGGCTGCTCGGCCCGAACGGATCGGGCAAGACCACCCTGATTCGCCTGCTCGTCGGCCTCGCGCGACCGACGTCCGGCACGGCTCGGGTCCTGGGCACCGAGATGCCGGAGCGGCAGGTGCTCGGCCGGATCGGCTACATGACGCAGGCCGACGGCATCTACGCCGATCTGTCGGTCGTCGAGAACGCCCGCTTCTTCGCGTCCATGTACGGCGTCAGGGATCGGACGGCGATCGAGGAGGCCCTCGACCTTGTCGATCTCGGGGGACGTCACAGCACGCCCGTGGAGGAGCTCTCGGGCGGGATGCGGCGCCGGCTGTCGCTGGCCTGCGCCCTGGTCCATCGACCCCGGCTGCTGTTCCTCGACGAACCCACCGTTGGCGTGGACCCTGCCCTGCGCGTCGTGTTCTGGGAGCATTTCCGGCGGCTTGCGGCGGATGGCGCAACGATCGTCGTCTCAAGCCACGTCATGGACGAAGCCGATCGCTGCGACGAGCTGCTGCTGATCCTGAACGGCCGCGTCCTCGCCCGGGGTAGCGGCGCCCAGATCCGCGAGACGGCCGGAACGCACGACCTGGAAGGTGCCTTCCTCCGGTTGGCCGGCCGCGCGGCTCCGGCGGCCGAGGCCCCGCCAAGGGAAGCCCCGCCGAACGACCGCGAGGGGGCGGCCTCGTGAACGTGCGCCGGGTAGCCGCCATCGCGCGCCGAATCGCCAATGGCTTCAAGCGAGACCACCGGTCGCTCGGGCTGCTGTTCGGCGCGCCGGTTCTCGTCCTCCTGCTCCTCGGCTGGGTGATCCGCGGCCAGTCGTCGCCAGCCACCCGGATTGCCGTGGTCAACGAGGCGGGTCCGCTGGGCGCCGTGATCGTCACGCGGATCGTGGACGCGGCGCGGACCGGAGGGCTCCAGGTCGTCGACATCGGAGCGTCGGTCGATTCCGCCAGAGCTGCACTGGCGGACGACCGGATCGATGTCGCACTGACCGTGGAACCGCCCGGCACTCCCGGTTCCACTGGCGGACCGGTCATCGAGCTGATGACGCCCGGCGTGATCTCCACCGACGACTCGCTCCACGTCGCCGCCGTCCAGCGGGCGCTTGCCGATGCCGTGGCCGGGACGGGCGCCCCGGCCGTCGTCCACCGCGTCCTGTACGGCTCCCCGGACCCGGACGTCCTCGATTCGTTCGCGCCTGCGCTCATCGGCTTCTTCGGCTTCTTCTTCGTGTTCGTGCTGACGGGTGTGAGCTTCCTGCGCGAGCGCGTGGGCGGCACGCTCGAGCGGCTGCTGGCGACGCCGGTTCGGCGCTCCGAGATCGTGGCCGGCTACAGCCTGGGGTTCGGCCTGTTCGCGACACTCCAGGTGGTGGTCATCCTGATGGTGGCGTTCGGGAGCCTGCGCGTGCCGGCCATCGGCCCGCTTCCCGAGTTCAGCGCCGGCCTGGGGATCGCCAACGCGGGCAGCCCGGCGCTCACGTTCCTGATCGTGTTCCTGCTCGCGATCGGCGCGGTCAACCTGGGCATCCTGCTTTCGACCTTCGCGCGCACCGAGCTGCAGGTCATCCAGTTCATTCCGATCGTGATCGTGCCGCAGGCGCTGCTCGGCGGTGTGTTCTGGTCGATCAGCTCGCTGCCGGACCCGCTGCAGCCGATTGCGCGCGTCCTGCCGCTGACCTACGCGATCGACGGACTGCGCAACGTGCTCATCCGCGGTGAGGGGCTCGCCTCGCAGACCCTGCAGGTCGATCTGCTCGTCCTCCTGCTCGTCGCAGTCGTGCTCATCGTCCTTGGGGCGGCGACGATCCGGCGCGAGGTGGCGTGACCGCTCGGAGAGGCCGGCCACCTGGAGGGAGTCAAACCCGATCTCGCATCCTCGCCAGCGCCAGGCGGCTGTTCGGGGAGCGCGGCTTCGAAGGCGCCAGCGTTCGCGCGATCGCGGCGGAAGCCCGCGTGGACCCGGCGTTGATCCACCATTACTTCGGAACGAAGCACGCGCTCTACCTGGCCGCGACCGAGCTGCCCTTCGACCCGCGCGCACCGCAGCGCCTGCTCGAGCCCGGGATCGAGGGGCTCGGCGAGCGGCTGGTCGGCTTCGCGCTCGACATCTGGGATCGCCCGGATTTCGCTCCTGTCATCGCCGGGATCGTGCGATCGGCCGCCGCAGACCCCGCCGCGGCCGCGCAACTGCGGGAGATCGTCATTCGCCAGGTCCTGACGCCTCTTGCTGCGGCCCTCGGGCGGCCGGACGCGGAGCTGCGGGCGACCCTGGCTGGCTCGCAGATGATCGGGCTCGCCTTCGCCAGGCTGATCGTCCGCGTCGAGCCGCTGGCCTCCGCGGAGCGGGAACGGATCGTCCGGGCCGTCGGCCCAACGATCCAGCGTTACTTGACGGGCGACCTCGACGACTGACCCGGTCCCGGACTGGCCGCCGAAGCAGGGCTTCCGGGCGCGGCCTGGTTTGCCGCAAGGGCCGCGCCGAGCTGGCCGAGGATCCGTGCCGTGGCTCCCCAGATGAGCAGATCCTCCACCGGATAGGCGCCGTAGCGGATCGGCCAGTCGCGCATCGTTCGTTCCACGATCCTGATCTCCGCGCCGGGGAGGAACGCGCTCAGCGGCGCCTCGATGATCCGCGCGACCTCTGCCTCCGCCGGGTAGAGAGCCGGATGGCGGTGGGCGACTGCCAGGACCGGCGTGATTCGAAAGCCGCTGACGGGGATCCACACCTGGTCCAGCCGGCCGATTACCCGCAGGCCGGCTGCCTCGGGGTCCAGGCCGATCTCTTCGGCCGCCTCCCGCAGCGCGGTGGCCGCGGCGTCCGCGTCACCGGGTTCCGCTGCACCACCGGCGAAGCTCACCTCGCCTCCGTGGTGGCGGCCGCCGACGACCCGTTCGGTCAGGACGACGCGAGCCTCACCCTCGGGGCCCGGGACGATGAGCACGAGCACGGCCGCCGCTCGAGCCGGCACGTCCGGGAACGAGCTCGCGGGTCGCGGGCGGCCGTCGGCCAGCACGGGCATCAACTCCGGCGGGGCGGGCGGGAGACGCTCCGGCATGCGCTCGAGGCGGGCGACCGCGTCGCCGAATCTCACGCCGGCATGACCGCGCGCCGGTAACCGGCGCTCAGTTGACCCGCTCGCTGCCGTTGCGCCGCCGAGGCCGTTCCTCGATGTCCGGCAGGTCGAGCGGCGACTTCTCCGGCGATCGGCTGCCCACGCCAACTGGTTGTCGGGGCGTGCTGCGTGCGTCGCGCCGGTCGCCTGCCTCGACCGCGACGGAGGACCGTTCGGTCGAGAAGACCAGCGTCCCACCGACCGGGTCCGCATCTGCTGCGACGGTGTCGCCGGGCCGGACCTGGCCCTGGAGGAGGGCTCGCGCGAAAGGGTTCTCGACCAGCCGCTGGATCGTCCGCTTGAGCGGTCGCGCGCCGAACGTCGGGTCGTGACCCTCCCGCGCGATCAGGGCGCGAGCGGCTGGCGTGAGCTCGAGCGTCAGCTCCTGGCTCGCGATCCTCAGCTGGAGGTCGGCCAACAGCAGGTCGACGATCGCCGCGAGGTCGGCGTCGGTCAGGCCGTGGAAGACGATCACCTCGTCCACGCGGTTCAGGAACTCCGGCCGGAACTGAAGCCGTAGCGCATCCATGACCCGTGCCTTCATCCCCTCGTAGTCCGATTCCGCCATCGAGCCGTCGCCCGCGAACCCCGCTGTGTACTGCGAGCCGACGTTGCTCGTCATGATCAGCACCGTGTTCTTGAAGTCGACGGTGCGGCCCTGCCCGTCGGTCAACCGTCCGTCGTCGAGGACCTGGAGCAGGACGTTGAACACGTCCGGGTGTGCCTTCTCGATCTCGTCCAGCAGCACGACCTGGTACGGCCGTCGACGCACCGACTCGGTCAGCTGGCCCCCCTCCTCGTAGCCGACGTAGCCCGGCGGCGCGCCGACCAGGCGCGAGACCGAGAACTTCTCCATGTACTCGCTCATGTCGATGCGCACCATTGCCTGGTCGTCGTCGAAGAGGAACTCGGCGAGAGCCCGGGCCAGCTCCGTCTTCCCGACGCCCGTTGGTCCGAGGAACAGGAACGAACCGATCGGACGGCGCGGGTCCTTCAGGCCGGCGCGAGCGCGGCGGACCGCGTCGGAGACCGCCTGGATGGCCTCGTCCTGGCCGACCACCCGCTTGTGGAGGCGCTCTTCCATGTGGATCAGCTTCTCCGTTTCGCCCTCCATCAGGCGGGTGACCGGGACGCCGGTCCATGCCGAGACGATCGTCGCGATGTCGTCGGCCGTGACCTCCTCCTTGAGCAGACTGCCCGGTCCCTGGAGTGTGGCAAGGGCGGCCTCTTTCTCCTTGAGCTGCACCTGCAGCTCCGGCAGTCGACCGTACTTCAGTTGCGCGGCGGTCTCGTAGTCGGCTTCACGCTCCGCCTGCTCGATCCGTACCTGGACCGATTCGAGCTCCGACTTGGTGGCGCGGATCGCGCCGATGGCGTCCTTTTCGGTCTGCCAGCGCTGCTTCATCGCGCCCAGCTCCTCACCGAGCTCCGCGAGGTCGCTTTCGAGCGCCGACAGGCGCGCCTTCGAGGCATCGTCCGTCTCCTTGCGCAGCGCCTCGCGCTCGATCTCCAGCTGGATCCGCCGACGCTCGAGCTCGTCCAGCTCGATCGGCATCGAGTCGATTTCCATGCGCAGGCGGGATGCGGCCTCGTCGACGAGGTCGATCGCCTTGTCGGGCAGGAAGCGCTCACTGATGTAGCGGTTGGAGAGCGTGGCGGCGGCAATGAGCGCGGAATCGGTGATTCGCACGCCGTGGTGGACTTCGTAACGCTCGCGGAGGCCACGCAGGATCGAGATCGTCTCCTCGACCGTGGGCTGGTCGACGAGGACCGGCTGGAAGCGCCGCTCGAGGGCGGCGTCCTTCTCGATGTGCTTGCGATATTCGTCCAGCGTGGTTGCGCCGATGGTGTGCAGCTCACCGCGGGAGAGCATCGGCTTCAGCAGGTTGGACGCGTCCATCGCGCCCTCGGCGGCTCCGGCGCCGACGACCGTGTGCAGCTCGTCGATGAACAGGACGACCTGGCCCTCGGAGTCCTTGATCTCCTTGAGGACGGCCTTGAGGCGCTCCTCGAACTCTCCGCGGTACTTGGCGCCGGCGATGATCGAGCCCAGGTCGAGTGCGACGACCCGCTTGTCCTTGAGGCCCTCGGGGACGTCCCCGCGGACGATGCGCTGTGCCAATCCCTCCGCGATCGCCGTCTTGCCGACGCCGGGCTCGCCGATCAGGACCGGGTTGTTCTTCGTTCGCCGACTCAGGACCTGGATGACGCGGCGGATCTCCTCGTCGCGCCCGATGACGGGGTCCAGCTTGCCGGCACGGGCCTCGGCGGTCAGGTCGCGACCGTACCGCTCGAGGGCCTGATAGGTGGATTCGGGTGTCTGGCTCGTGACCCGCTGGCCGCCACGAACCGACGCGAGGGCCTGGAGGATTGCCTCCCGGCTCGCGCCGTTCCGGTCCAGGAGCGCCTGGCTTTCGCCGCCGACGTCGGCCACCCCGAGCAGCAGGTGCTCGGTCGAGACGTACTCGTCGTTGAGCCTGCGAGCCTCCTCCTCCGCGCGCTCGATGACGCGCTTCGCACGGGGATCGAGCGACAGCGAGCCGCCTTCGATCTTCGCCCGGCGGCTGAGGATGCCGGCCAGCTCGGCGCGGAACGCGGGCAGGTCGACGCCGAGTCGCCGGAGCGTCTCGGCGGGCACGCCATCGTCGTCCTCGACGAGCGCCGACAGCAGATGCTCGGCGTCGAGGATCGGGCTCTGGAGCCTCTCGGCGAGCGCCTGGGCGGCAACGATCGCCTCCTGGGCGCGTTGGGTGAATCGGTCGAGTTTCATTCAGGTGATCTCGTTTCTGGTTCGAATCGTGTGTTTCGTGCCTGCTTCTAGTTGGCCTTGGTCCCGGCCGGGGCCCGCGGATCGGGCTGCTCTGCCAGCTCGAGGAAGCGTCGGGCGGCGTCAGTCGCCTCGGGGCTGAGCCCGGAGGGCAGGACGACCCGGACCCGCACGTACAGGTCCCCGGTGGTCTCGCTGCCCAATCGCGGCATGCCCTGGCCCTTCAGGCGGAATACGCGGCCGGCCTGCGTCCCGGCCGGGATCCTCAGCAGCACGCGCCCGCGCAGGGTCGCGACCGGCACCTCCGCGCCCAGGAGAGCCTCCTGAAGCGTGATTGGAAGTTCGCGTTCGAGGTCGGCGCGGTCCGCCCGTCGCGAGAAGACGGGATGCGGCCGGACATGGGTTACCACGAAGATGTCGCGGCCGTCCGGCCCCTTGCCCGACAGCCTGATCCGGCTGCCGTCCGAGACGCCCCTGGGGATCGTGACCTCCAGGCGCCTGCCCCCCACCTCCACGATCCGGCTCGTGCCGTGAAACGCCTCCTCGAGGCTCAGCTCGGCACGTGCCTCGAGGGCTTGCCCCGGCTGCGGCGACGCCCCGCTGCGAGCCTGCGAACGCTGACCCTGCCCCCCTCCGGACTGGTCGATGCCCATCTGCTCGAGGATCTCCTCGAAGGACAGGCCCCCATCGCGCGGTCTGGTCCCGGCTCCGGCCCGACCGGCGGCTGGTGACCCACCCCCGAAGAACATCTCGAAGAAGTCGCTGAAGCCGCCAGCGGCGCCCGGGTCGCCGGACGTTCGGAACTCGTAGCGGACATTGCCGCCACCCGGGCTCGCGCGATAGCCGCTGAACGGCCCGCCTGGCCCGAACGGATCGGCGCCCGCCTGGCCGCCGGCCCGGGAGATCGTCTCCCAGTTGGCGCCCAGCGTGTCGTACTGCTTGCGCTTCTTGGTGTCGGACAGGACCGCATGCGCCTCGTTGACGTCCTTGAAGCGCCGCTCCGCCGACTTGTCGCCGGGCTTGTGGTCTGGGTGGTGCTCCCGGGCCAGCTTCCGAAAGGCCTTCTTGATCTCGGCCTGGCTCGCTGTCCGGGGCACCCCCAGGATCTTGTAGTAGTCCTTGTATTCCATCGTCGGCGGCGGCCGGCCGGAGCCGGGGCTGTCCTAGCTTGGCCTTACGGCGACCGGGGGCTGGTCCGCGGGGGGCGGGAAGCCCGATCGGCGAACGGGGCTCTCGGGCTGCGGCCGCAGCGGCGTGTCGCCCTCGACGATCTTCGGTGGCTCGGCCTTGAGGGGCTGCGGCTTGCGCCGCAGAGCCGCCTCGAGGACCTGATCCATCGTGTCGACGAGGATCAACTTGATCTGCTTGCGGATCTCCTCGGGGATGTCCCGAAGGTCCTTCTCGTTCTTGCGCGGGATGATCACGATCTTCGCCCCCGAGAGGTGAGCGGCCAGGATCTTGCTCTTGAGACCGCCGATCGGAAGGACCCGCCCGCGCAGCGTGATCTCGCCGGTCATCGCGACATCCTTGTTGACGGGGATGCCGGTCAGGGCACTCACCATCGCGGTAGCCATCGTGATGCCCGCCGACGGGCCGTCCTTCGGGATGGAGCCGGCCGGGACGTGGATGTGGAGGGTGTTCTTCTCGAACGTCTCTCGCGGGATGCCGAGGTCCGCCGCACGCGCCCGGATGTACGACAGCCCGGCGCGAGCCGACTCGCGCATCACCTCGCCGAGCTGGCCGGTGAGGATGAAGTCCTCCTTGCCCTCCATTCGGGTGACCTCAACGGCGACGACGTCGCCGCCGACCTCAGTCACGACCAGCCCGGTAGCCGCACCGGTCTGATCCTCCGGCTCCAACTCGCCGTACTCGAAGCGTGGCGGGCCGAGGTATTCCTCGAGCTTCCTGACGTCGACGATGGTCTTGCGCTTGCGGCCCTCGGCCACCGACCGGGCGACCTTGCGCATGATGTTGGCAATCTCGCGCTCGATATTCCGGACGCCGGCTTCCTTGGTGTACGAGCGCACGAGCTCGACCATCGCCTCGTCGGTGATCTGGATGCGCTTTTCGTTCAGGCCGTGGTTGGTCATCTGCTTCGGGATCAGGAAGCGCTTCGCGATCTCGATCTTTTCGTGCTCGGTATAGCCCGGCAGCTGCACGATCTCCATCCGGTCGCGCAGTGGCGGCGGGATCGGATCGAGCAGGTTGCCGGTGGCGATAAAGAGGGTCTTGGAGAGATCGAACGGCACCTCCAGGTAGTTGTCCTGGAACGTGTTGTTCTGCTCCGGATCGAGCACCTCGAGCAGGGCCGAGCTGGGATCCCCGCGGAAGTCCATGCCGATCTTGTCGACCTCGTCGAGCATGAACACTGGGTTGTTCGTCCCGGCCGTCTTGATGTTCTGGATGATCCGCCCGGGCAACGCGCCGATGTACGTGCGCCGGTGACCGCGAATCTCGGCCTCGTCGTGGATGCCGCCCAGGCTCATGCGGACGAATTTGCGGCCCATGGCCCGCGCGATGCTCTTGCCCAGGCTGGTCTTGCCAACGCCGGGCGGGCCGACGAAGGCCAGGATCGGGCTGCGAATCGTGTCTGCCAGGGTGCGCACCGCGAGATACTCGAGGATGCGCTCCTTGATCTTCTCGAGGCCGTAGTGGTCCTCGTCCAGGATCCTTGCAGCGGCCTTGATATCGAGCTGGTCGTCGGTGCTGACGTTCCACGGCAGCCCAACCAGCCAGTCGACGTAGGTGCGGATGACGCCGACCTCCGGGCTCGCCGATGGGATCCGGCTCATCCGGTCGATCTCCTTGATCGCCCGGGCCTTGATCTCCTCCGGCATCCCGGCGGCTTCGACCTTCTCGCGGAGCTCGTTGATCTCAGCCTGCTGGGGATCCTCCTCGCCCAACTCGCGCTGGATAGCCTTCAGCTGCTCCCGGAGGATGTACTCGCGCTGGGTCTTGTCCATCTCGGACTTGACCTCGGACTGGATCTTGCCCTTCAGCTCGAGGATCTCGACCTGCCGCGCGAGGAAATTGCTGACGAGCTTGAGGCGCTCGACGACGTCGATCGTCTCGAGCAGCTCCTGGCGCTGCTCGGTCGTCATGTCGGGGCTGTAGGCGACCATGTCGGCGAGCAACCCCGGCTCGCTGATGTTTCGGGCGGCAACAGCCGCCTCGGGCGGAACGGGTGCACCGTTCGCGACATACTGCTCGATCTGGGCCTGGACGGTGCGCATCAGCGCCTCGACCTCGACCCCGCTCGGCGGCTTGTCGCGGAGCTCCTCGATGGTCGCCTGGATGTGCGGGCTCGTTTGGGTAAATTCATGAACCCGGAGCCGGCCCTGGCCCTGAACGATTGCCCGAACGGTCCCGTCCTGGAGTTGGACCACCTGGGCGATCTTGGCCAGCGTCCCGACTTCGTAGAGCTCGGCAGGATTGTCGATCTCTTCCTGCTCGGCCTGGCGCTGGGTGACGAGGGCGATCGGGCCGCCGGAGGCGACCGCGGCGTTGAGCGCGTTGACGCTCTTTTCGCGACCGACCTGGAGCGGCACGATCATCTCCGGAAAGATGAC
>VBFZ01000008.1:21277-21701 GCA_005880805.1 Chloroflexota bacterium
GGCCTCTGCAGCAGTCTGTGTGTCGTCCGGGAGGGACGGACGGTCAGCCATCAAGATCTCCTTGTGCCTCGACGGCCTGGCCGCCGCGGCGAATAGTGCGGGTGAACGCTTCTGTTCGTCCATCCATGTGACGAGTACCTGCCGGGTGTGCTACATCCAATGTGTTCCGCTTCATACGGGCTCCGGCGTGGGCTCCGGCGTGGGCTCCGAGGCGGATTCCTCGGCCGCCATCCCTTCCTGGTAGAGGGCCTCGAGAATGCGCGCCCCGAGGCGCTCCTCGAGCTCGAACAGGATCCGGATGCCGGCGAGATTTACTCCCCGATCCCTGGTCAGATGGCGGATCCAGAGGACCCGCCGGATGTCTTTTTCGCTATACAGACGAATATTCGTCGGCGTCCGCGCCGGGCAGACCAGGCCCTCGTCC
>VBFZ01000217.1:0-3260 GCA_005880805.1 Chloroflexota bacterium
CGGGGTCCAGGGCCGGCCTGACGTCGTTGTCATGTAGGCTGACGAAATCCACCACCGCGCCCGGGGATTCTCGACCCGCATGGAGCGCCTCGCTCACGCTGCCGAGCGCCTCGATGGCCCGCTCGAAGACCGGGCCGCGATCACCGGCAACCTGCGCGACCTGCGCCGGGTCAACCGGTTTCTGGGCGGCGCGAGGCTGAGTATCCAGGCTCTCGAATGCGTGGCCGCCGACACGGACAGGCCGCTCGACGTGCTCGACGTCGGGACGGGAAGCGCCGACATCCCGCTGGCCATGCTGGCCTCGCCGGCAAACGTCTCGATCGAGCGGATCGTGGCCGTCGACCGCAACCCGGAGGTCCTCGCCGCCGCGCGCCTCCTGGACCCCGGTCTCGACCAGGAGCGTCGCCTCGAAATGAGGCTCGCCGATGGAATCTCGCTCCCGTACCCCGACAAGTCCTTCGACGTTGCCCATGCCTCGCTTCTCGTGCACCATCTCGAGCCCGCCGACGCCCAGCAACTCATGAGCGAGCTCCGACGCGTCGCCCGCGTCGGAGTGGTCGTGAACGACCTTGTGCGGTCAAGGGTGTCATGGGTTGGCGCATGGCTCATGGCACATTTCCTTTCCGGCAACCGCCTGACCCACCACGACGCGCCCCTTTCGGTTCGGCGCGCGTACACGCTGCCCGAGCTCATCCATCTCACGGAGGCGGCGGGTCTGCGCGTGGCCGGCACGTTTCGTGGCCCGTTCGGCCACCGCCGGGCGCTCGCCCTCCGACCTTCGGATTCGACCGCCGATGCCGGCGTCGGTGCCGTCGCTTCGAGACCTCCCGGTCAGCTGAAGGGCCGTGTCGAGCTCGATGAACCGTGGTGACGGAACGCGTCGAGGTCGCGATCGTGGGCGGAGGGCTCGCGGGTGCAGCCCTCGCGGCGATGCTCGCGGACGCCGGCCGTGACGTCCTCGTCTTCGAGCGCCAGCCGGCGTGGCACTGGCGCGCCTGCGGAGTCTTCGCTTCGCCGGCGGCCGTGGCGGAGCTGCGCCGGCTCGGCGTCGAGGAACGGACCCTGACGGAGGCGTCGCAACCGATTCCGGCGATGCGCGTCGAGTCGCAAGCTGGGACCGCGTTCCGCCTCACCTACGGCGACGACGGCTCCGGGCGAGCGACTGCGGTCGGCTTCGACCGGTCGGCGCTCGATCCCGCCATGCTCAGCATTGCGGTTACACGCGGCGCGCGGATTCGAAGGGGAGCCACGGTCGGGTCCGTGGAACTGGGCGACGGAGCAACGAGCGGATTCGGGCAGCGCGTGCGGACGACCGACGGGGACATGACCGAGGCGCGACTCGTGGTGGGCGCCGACGGGATTCAATCGACCGTGGCCAGGGCCGCGGGCGTCGCGCGAGCGACGAGGCTGCCGTCCCGGATCGGGCTCACGTACCACATCGGCGGCGACGACCGGACCAGTCCGGACGCGCGGATGGTCGTCTTTCCCGGCGGCTACTGCGGCATCGCGCCGGTGCCGGGTGGGCGGGTCAACGTCGGCATCGTGCTGGGCGGCCGACACTGGCGTCGCGCCCTCGCTCGGCAGGGCGCGAGTATCACCGCCCGGGCGATCGTTGGCGACCTGCCGCGGGATGCAGAGGCTCCAGAGCCCTGGCGCCTGGGGCCCGAATGCGAGGACGTCGCCGGAGCCTGGCCCCTGGGCCACGCGGTCACTCGACGCGCGGGGAACGGCTGGCTTCTCGTCGGTGACGCCGCAGGCTTCCTTGATCCCTTCACCGGCGAGGGCATCCATCGGGCACTCGTCTCGGCCCGGGTCGCGGCGCGAGCGATCCTCGCGTGGCTCGGCGGCCAGCACGACGGCCTGCCGAGTTACGAACGCGCGATGCGCGCCCGGTTCCTGGCCAAGGACCTCGTGAGCCACATCGTCCAGTTATTCCTGGCCTGGCCGGCCCTGTTCGAGTACGCAGCACGCCGGCTCGCCTCCCGGCCGCGGGCACGCGAGACGATGGGCCTCGTCATGGGCGACCTGGTCCCGGCTTCTCGCGCGCTGGACCCCCGCTTCCTGGTCCAGCTGCTGTCCCGATGACGCCTGCCGCCAGCCATCCTGTTGTCGGCCGGGCTCGCCCCGCGTTCGGCAGAGGCGGCTGATCCGTGCGTTCCCGTCTGGAGATCGAAATTGGAGCGCCTCCATCGCTCGTCTACGCGCTCGTTCGCGACCCCGAGCGGTGGCCGGAGCTCCTGCCGCACTACGCGCGCGCGCACGTCGTCCGGCTGGAAAGCGACGGAGTCCGCACGATCGAGTTCGTCGCCCGCCGGCCGCTTCTCGGCTGGCTGGGCGTCGGATTCCCGGTTGCCTGGCGAGCCCGGACGTGGAGCGACCAGACTGCCCTGACGGTCGACTTCCGCCACGCGGGCGGAGCCACCGGGGGCATGCAGGTTACGTGGCGGATCGAGCCGGCCACCGGCGGCTGCCGGGCTTCGATCGAGCACGAACTCCAGGGCGAGGCCTACGGCCGGCTGCTCCATCGTCTGTTCATCCGACCGATCGCCGGCCGAACGCTGGCGACCTTCAAGGCGCTGGCCGAGAGCCTTGTCGATCTGCCGCTCGCCGGCGCCGCCGAGTCCACGCCGTCATCAGCGACGAATCTCCCGACATGAAGCGAGACCGGACGCGGGTGTGGATCACGGGGATCGGGGTCATCGCCGGGTGTGGCACGGGACGCGAGGCCTTCTGGGCGGGCGTCCGCGATGGCCGCTCGCCGGTGAAAGGCGTCGATCGCTTCGACCCCTCGCCGTTCCGCTCGCAGGTCGCTGCCCAGGTCGACGACTTCAATCCGGTCGACCACATGGATGGGAAGGCGGCGCGGCTGCTGGATCGCTTCAGCCAGTTCGGCCTGGCCACCGGACGCCTCGCGCTCTCGGACGCCCGATGGTCGCCGAGCGAGGACGGGAAGGGGGCTGACCCGGCGCGCACGGGCGTCTACCTGGGCAGTGCGCTGGGCGGCATCGCGTTCGCGGAGGCGCAACACGAGCGCTACATTGCGCGCGGGATCCGGGCGGTGTCCCCCATGCTCGCGCTCGCCGTATTCGGCGGGGCGGCGCCTGCGAACCTCGGCATCGCGCTGAAGGTTCGCGGACCGATCCTGTCCACCGCGAATTCCTGCGCCTCGGGCTCCGTGGCGCTGGGCGAGGCACTCGCCGCGATCCGCGCCGGCGAGATCGACGCGGCGATCGCCGGCGGCGTGGAATGCCCGCTCAGCC
>VBFZ01000217.1:3283-4379 GCA_005880805.1 Chloroflexota bacterium
TTCGTGCACTATCGGGCGGTTCGAACGACGCGCCGGAGCGGGCCTGCCGACCTTTCGATGCGAGGCGGGACGGGTTCGTCATGGGCGAGGGCGCCGCACTTCTCGTCCTCGAGCGCGCGGACCTCGCGGCCGCCCGCGGCGCCACTCCGTATGCCGAGGTGCTGGGCTATGGCGCCACGTCGGACGCACACCACATGGTCCAGCCTCGTCCGGATGGGGTGGAGGCCTCGCGCTCGGTCTCGATCGCCCTGGCGGACGCAGGCGTCGAGGCCGGCGAGATCGACTACGTCAACGCGCACGCCAGCTCGACACCGATCGGCGACGTCGCGGAATCGCGCGCACTGGCGCTCGCGCTGGGTGAGGGCGTGGGCAAAGTCCCGGTCAGCGGGACGAAGGCCCTCTACGGGCACCCGCTCGGCGCTTCGGGTGCAATCGAGGCCGCCATCTGTGCGCTCGTGATTCGCGACGGCTGGGCGCCACCGTCGGTCAACCTTCGTGACGTGGACGAGCGGATCGAGCCGTTCCTGCCCTTCCTGGTCCGTCCGCCGGAGGGACTGCCGGGGCGCTACCGCCGCGTCCTGTCGACGTCGTTCGGTTTCGGTGGCCTGAACGCGGCGCTGGTGCTGGGCTCGGCCGACGAGTGACCTCGGCCACCCGGTTCAGAGGAGCGGCTTCCGGTATGTCCCGACGCTCTCGTACACTCGCAGGGCACCGGTGGGGTTTTCCGTATCGACCGTGAGCGCCCCTTCCGTCATGCCACGCGCCCTGAGCAGCGAAAGCTCCCCGCCATGAGTGCACGCGCCAGACCCCGCCCGCGCCACGGACGGCGCACGCTGATGTTCTCGACCCAGCCGCGCCGCCGCCCAAACCGCCGGTTCTCCTCCGTGTTGATGTAGCTCCGGACCTGGCCGGCGACCTGATCGCCAGCCCACGCGATCCGCCAGAGCGTGGTGTCGCCCTGGGTCTGATCGTGAATGAAGGCCTGGTAGTCCTCCTCGCTCGAGTGGCCGCTCCCCCAGTGATCGCGAAAAGCCTCCTGGTCGGCCTCCCAGATCGCCCGTAGATCCTCCGGTCGAACCTCCCGGATCTCGAGGGC
>VBFZ01000212.1 GCA_005880805.1 Chloroflexota bacterium
GCTTGGCCTGGCCGAGGGTTCCGGCTACCGCCTCGTAGCGAGCGTAGCCCACGTTCGCTATGCCGAGGACCAGCGCGATGGCGGCCACGAGAACAGCCGAACGGCGGACGGTCGTGACGGCCGGAGGCGTGCGAATGGCCCCCTGCTCGGTCGGTTTGAACGCGATGAAGTGCAGACCAAGCCTGTCGGTGCTGAGGAGCATGGCCAGGACGCCAAGGTTGAAGACGATCAGTCCGGCGACCGGATGGAGAACGTCGAGCGCCGCTGCCTGTCCCAGGAGCGAACCGACCAGGAAGATCGCCTCGATTCGGACGACGTTGAGCAGCCAGATCAGGAGCAGCCCGCCGGCCAGCCACGCGGCCCGCCGGAGGACAGGCCCGCGCACCGCGTATGCGAGTGCGCCTCCAACCAGGAAGAAGCCGACCACGCTGTTCACGCCCGAGCAGGCCGTGCCGATGCTCAGCACGAACGAGCGGGCGCCAGTGCCGATAAGGAACAGCGCGTCGTCACCGGGGACCGCGGAGGCAGTCGGAATCACGCCGCTCAGGCGATTGACGACGGCCACCGTCACGTCAGTCGAGGCACGCATCCAATCGCCGGCCAGCGGCGCGTAGGGAACCGGCCATGCGAGGAGGAGAAATGCAATCGGGCCCTTGAGCGCCCAGAGTCGGCGGACGCCATACAGGAGTGCCACCAGCCCGGACACGAAAAACGGCAGCCCGAGCAGGTCATATCGATTGAGCCAGAAGGTGGTCGACATGGTCGCCGGCGCGAGCAGGGCGATCGCGCAAGCCACGATCAGGAGGCTGGCGCCGACGATGTAGTCGACCTGCCGGTCGTGGATCGGCAGCGGGACGGGTTCGCGCGCAAGGCGCATCCATGCGAGCGCCAGCGCGATCAGCGGCACGAGCGCCAGGTAGGCGAGCGGTGTCTGGAGGCTGATGCCTCGAAGGAGCGTCGAAAGCGAGTAGTTGTAGGCGAGGACGACCGCGATCAGGAGGGTGGCGGCGCGGACATGGGGTCGCCACCCTCCAATCGGGACCCGAGCCTGCGCGCGCAAGCGTGGAGGCGGGGTGAGGCTCACTGCCTTACCCGTGCGTCAGCGCCCGCTGCCGATATTGGCCGGCTTCAGGCGACGGTTCGTGCTCCAATCAGTCGACGACGCGCCACGAACGCGAGCGCTACGGCGCCGGCGGTCAGGACGAGAAGGATCGCTGCCGGAGCCTCTGGAACGTCACCGGGCGGTCCGGGCGGAGCGACCGAAGCGGCCCTCGCGTGGCCGGCATCGCCAAACACCTCGTTCCGGATGGAGTTGTAGCTGCTGAACGTCGACTGGGCATTCGCGGACGTGACGTTGGGGTTGGTGATCAGGATCGAGTACGCGACCACTCCGCCATTGGCGTCGAAGTTCACGTTGGCCAGCGACCCTGCGGTGACCCAGTTCGTATCACTGGTGCAGTCCTGACCTGGGTTGACGGTCTCCGTAGTCGTTGCGATCACCCCGTTGTTGGAGTCGTAGACGGTGAACGTGTATGTGGTGCCAAAAGACAGGAATGGGCCGCCGCCGGGCGTGTGGACGCACATGTAATCCGAGAGCGAGCCTGTGCCGGAACCGTGGATGTGGCCCGTAAAACCGGTTGCCCCGTAGGTAGCGGAACCACAGGCTCCGCCGCCGACGAGGACCGGATTTCCCTGGGCGTCCTTGGTGCACTCGCCGGTGCTGGTATTGATCGTCTTGCTGGTCACCGTGCTGGCGGCAGAGACGACGCCGGCCATCAGCAGCGTCAAGACGATCGCGATCGCAGGGATGAGGAGCCTTCTGACCTTCATCGTTTTCCCGTTCCTTAGGAAGGGCACCCCTGGGTCGGCGTTCGGGACGCGGCGGGTACTGGGCCGACGTCAGCCGACGTACGGAACACATGGGACACCCCGCATCAGGGGCTCAGCCCGGTTCGTGCCATGGCACGCCTCCTCCGCGTGTGGCCCGTGCGCCCGCGACCCCTCTGTCACGCATCTGTGCCTGAAGGCGCCAGACCGACTTCCGTTCCCCCGGAGGAACGACCCAACCTTCCTGCTGATGCGACGTCCGATCGTCAGCGAACGAAGTGGGCCCGCGGCTGATGGGGTCGGTGCGGTTACGACCCGTTAGGTGTAGTTACGAGCGGTTAGGTAGCGTAGCACTGAAATCAACCCTTGCCAGCATCGGCTCCTCGGCGGGTTCTCCACCGTTCAGCTGTGACCGAAGCCACGCGACGGTGTCTGCGACGACCGGCGAATCGGCCTCGTTGTGGACCTCGTGCCGGTAGCCCGGATAGACGATGCGGGTTACCTCCG
>VBFZ01000213.1:0-2265 GCA_005880805.1 Chloroflexota bacterium
GACGTTCGGGAACGCCTCAACCGAGCTGCAAAGGACCAGATCGGGCGAGCCGCCGCCGAGATGGTCTCCGACGGCGAGAGCATCGCCTTCGACGCAAGCACGACGGCCCTCGCCGTCGCCCGCCACCTCAAGTCTCGTGGCGGCTGGATCAACCTGACCGTGATCACGAACGGCCTGCGCATCGCCGGCGAGCTCGCCGGATACCCGGGGATCACGGTCGCGATGCCCGGCGGGTTCGTTCGCTGGGAGGCGCTCTCCGTCGTAGGGCAGATCGGCATCGGCCTTTTCGAGCGGGTGAACGTCCAGAAGGCCTTCCTCGGTGCGGCCGGATTCACGCTCGAGTCCGGGCTCAGCGACGCGACCGAGGAGGAAGCCCAGATCAAGCGCTTGATGGCTGGTGCCGCGACCGAGGTGATCGCGATCGTCGACAGCTCGAAGTGGGGCCGAGCGGCGTTCGCGACGTTCTGCCGGACCGCCGACCTCACCGCGGTCGTGGCCGACACCGCCGCACCGATTGCGATGACGACGGCGCTCCGGGAACGCGGGGTTGATCTGCGACTCGTGCCCGCCGAGGTGAGCGCGCTCGACGCGCCAGCGCGGTAGGCACGTGGAAGGAGGAAGCCGCTCGAAACGAGCTGCCACGTCGTTGGGATAGACCGGGGACTGCCGGGTCCGCATCCGGTGTCGATCGTATGGAGGAGCAGTCATGCACACGATCACGGCGAGGCGCGCGATCCTCGCCATCTCGAGCGCGGCGCTCGTCGCCGCCTGCAGCGGGGGCAGTGCGTCCCCAAGTGGCGCTCCCAGTGCGGCCCCCAGTGCGCCTGCCTCGACGTCGCCGAGCACGGCGCCCGCCTCCCAGGGGCCGGTCACGCTCACCTATCTCGTCGATGACAGCCAGAACACCAAGGACACGGCACAGGCCCTGGCGGACGCCTACACGGCTCTCCACCCCAACGTCACGATCACGATCGAGACCCGCCCGGGTGGAACCGACGGCGACAACATCGTCAAGACCCGTCTGGCGACGGGCGACATGGACGACATCTTCTGGTACAACTCCGGCTCCCTGCTGCAGGCGCTGAAGCCCGCTGACACGATCGTCGACATCTCGGGCGAGCCGTTCATCCCGAACATCGATCCGACGTTCATCACGACCGTCTCGCAGGGCAATCAGGTCTTCGGCGTGCCGAGCGGGACCGCCCTTGGCGGCGGAGTCCTGTACAACAAGAAGGTGTTCGCGAAGGTCGGGATCAGCGTCCCGAAGACGTGGGCCGAGTTCGAGGCAAACAACGACAAGCTCAAGGCTGCCGGCATCCCGCCCGTCGGCGCGACGTTTGGGGATACCTGGACCTCGCAGCTCTTCGTGCTCGCCGACTTCTACAACGTGGCCCAGGCCGACCCGAACTTCGCGGCCGACTACACGGCGAACAAGGCCAAGTACGCGTCCACCCCCGCGGCGGCAGCCGGGTTCGGCTACCTGCAGGAGGCCCACGACAAGGGCTGGTATCAGAAGGGGTACCAGACGCTGAAGTTCGAGCAGGGTCTCCAGCAGCTGGCTGATGGGAAGTTCGCCCAGTATCCGCAGCTGTCGTTCGTCCTCTCGACGATCGCAACGAACAACCCGGACAAGATCGCGGACATCGGCTTCTTCGGCATGCCGGGCACGGATGCCGCAAAGAACGGCGCCACGATCTGGATGCCGGCGGCCACGTACATCGCCAAGACGAGCAAGAACCTCGACGCCGCGAAGCAGTTCCTGGCGTTCATCGCCTCGACCGCCGGCGTCGACGCGATCAACGCGAAGGTTCCGCCAGCCGGGCCGTACGTGATCAAGGGCGCCAAGCTGCCTGACAACACGATGGGCGCGGTCAAGGACATCGCTGCGTACATCGACGCGGGCAAGGCCGGTCCGGCCCTCGAGTTCCTGTCCCCCGTGAAGGGCCCCAGCCTCGAGCAGATCTGTGTCGCCGTCGGCTCCGGGCAAGAGGACGCCTCGAAGGCCGCCGCCGACTACGACAAGGACGTCGAGAAGGAAGCCAAGCAGCTGGGACTTCCCGGCTGGTGACAGCCCCGTCCTACGCCTCGGGCGTGGACACCGCGCAGGGCCAGCTGTCCCCAGCAGCTGGCCCTCGTGGTTTTGCCGCAAGGTCGCGCGGCGAAGCACGGGCCGCCCGAGACTCGCGGGCCCGCTCGGTCCTCGCCACGTATCCGCACTGGTTCTATCTGCCCGCTGCGGTCGTGTTCGGGCTGTTCTTCATCGTC
>VBFZ01000213.1:2448-5890 GCA_005880805.1 Chloroflexota bacterium
ATCCGACTCAAGACGCTCTTCCGGGGAATCGTGTTCTTCCCTGTGCTCGTCAGCACGGTCGCGGTCGGGATCACGTTCGCGGTGCTCATGCAGCCGACAACCGGCCTCATCGACACGGCGCTCGGGGTGGTCGGCCTCCCTCAGCCGGAGTGGCTCGGAAACCCGGACATCGCCCTCTTCTCCGTCGGCCTGGTCGACGTCTGGAAGGGCATCGGGATTGCAATGGTGATCTTCATCGCCGGGATCATGTCGATCCCGGAGGAGTACTTCGATGCTGCGCGTCTCGAGGGCGGGGCGTGGGTCCGCTTCCGCCACGTGATCCTGCCCCTGAGCCGGAATGCGACGTTCGCGGTCATCCTCCTGTCCTTCATCGGTGGCCTCCGGACCTTCGACCTCATCTGGACGATGACGCACGGCGGCCCCGGCTTCGCCTCCGATGTCCTGACCTCGGTGATCTACAAGGAGTACCAGGCCGGCTTCTACGGGCTGTCGACGGCCGGCAATGTCGTCCTCTTCGTCCTCGTCACGATCATCGTGTATCCGCTCATGCGATTCTTCAATCGCCGGGAGCTGGACCTGTGAGGCTTCGTCGGGCCTGGTCGGCGGTGTGGGTCGACGCCCTCGCGCTCGTGGTTGCGCTGATCGTCTTCGTCGTGCCCTTCCTGTTCATCCTGCTGACCGCCGCGAAGAGCCGCCCCGAGGCGTCCCGGCTTGAGTTCGCCTGGCCCACGCAATGGCTTCTGCTCGACAACATCCGGTCAGTGATCACCTACAGCAATAACCGGATGATCCTCGCGCTCTGGAACAGCACCCTGCTGACGGTCGGATCCGTCGCGCTGATCGTGCTGCTGTCCGCGCTCGTCGCGTTCGTGCTCCAGCGACGACGAGATCGCCTGGCGTCGGCGGTGAGCGCGTTGATGCTGGCGGGACTGATCATCCCGCCGGCGGTCGTCCCCACCGTGTTCGTCCTCCAGTCGATCGGCCTCTACAAGACCCTGGTCGGCATGATCCTGGTCGAGGTCGCGTTCGCGATGCCCTTTGCGATCCTGGTGCTCCGGGCCTTCATGGCATCGATCCCGAGAGAGATCGACGAGGCCGCGGTCATCGACGGCGCCTCACCGCTGCGTGTGTTCTTCAGTGTGATCCTGCCACTCCTCCGGCCGGCGGTCATCACGGTGATCGTCGTCACGTCGGTCGCGGTTTACAACGACTTCACGGGTCCGCTGTACTTCCTGCCCGGCAATCAGAACGTCACCGCGCAGCTGACCCTGTTCAACTTCCAGAGCCAGTTCAACACTCAGTGGAACCTGCTGTTCGCCGACGTGGTCGTTGTCACGATCCCGCCGCTGATCATGTTCCTCTTCTTCCAGCGCCAGATCGTCTCCGGGCTGACGACAGGCGCGGTACGCGGCTGATCGACGAAGGCTCGCCCGGTCGCGTCCGGATCGCGGCCGTTCGGACGCGCCTCCCGGCCGGCGTCCTCGGCTTCGGCCATGAGCCGCTGACCCTGAGCTGGCGGGTCGAGGCCGCAGACCCGGACGCCGTGCAGCTGGAGTGGGCTATCGAGCGCTCGTCCACGCCGACCTTCGACTCGGCGAATACCACGTCAGCGAGCGGCCAGACCGCGGACCAGGTGGACGTCGCCGTTCCGGGTCCGCCGCTGCGAAGCCGTGAGACCGCCTGGCTGCGCGTCCGGATCCGGACGCATGCGGGCTGGACGAGCTGGAGTCCGAGTCTGGCGGTCGAGGCCGGGCTGCTCGACCCAGCCGACTGGACGGCAGACGCGGTGACGCTCCCCGACGACCCGGGCGCGGTTCGTCCAGCTCCGAGCCCGATCGTGCGACGCGAGTTCGCGGTGCCATGGACAGTGGCGCGGGCGCGGCTCCACGTGACCTCGCTCGGGCTCAATCTTGTGACGATCAACGGACGCCCGGTCACTGCGGATCTCCTTGGGCCGGGCTGGACGCCGTACCGGCGCCGGCTCCTCTCCGACACGTTCGACGTGACGACCTTGATCGGCGAGGGCCCGAATGCGATCGGAGCGATGCTCGGCGACGGATGGTTCCGCGGTCGCCTCGGCTGGAATCCGGACGGGGATCGAGGGGCCTACGGCCACGAGGTGGCACTGCTGGCTCAGCTCGAGATCGACGTGGTCGACGGCTCCCGGATGGTCGTCCAGACCGATCGGACGTGGCGCGCCTCGACGGGGGAGGTCGTCGCGGCGGACCTCTACGACGGAGCGAGCATCGACCTGCGCCGACGACAGGATCGCTGGGACGAGCCGGGATTCGACGACCATCGGTGGCTTCCCGTCGCCGTCGTCCCCGTCGACCGGTCGACGATCGAGCCGCGGACGGCGCCGCCCGTCCGATCGATCGCGACTCTGCCCGTGGTGCGGACGGACCGCGGCAGTGGACGGATCCTGCTCGATGGCGGCCAGAACATTGCCGGGTTCGGTCGACTTCGCGTGCGCGGCGCGCGCGGAACGACCGTCCGCGTCCGGCATGCGGAAGTCCTCGAGCCGGATGGCTCGCTCCATGTCCGTTCGCTCCGGAGCGCGAAGGCCACGGACGAGTACATCCTCGCGGACGGTGCTCCGCGGGATCTCCAGCCGGCGTTCACGTTCCACGGCTTCCGCTACGCGGAGATCGAGACCGATGCGGAGCTGCTCGACGCCGATTTTGTCGCGATCAGCTGCGACACGCCGCTGCGTGGCACGTTCGAATGCTCAGATCCGTTACTGAACCGGCTTCACGCGAACGTGCTCTGGTCGCTTCGCGACAACTTCGTCTCCGTTCCGACCGACTGCCCGCAGCGCGACGAGCGGCTCGGCTGGACCGGCGACGCCCAGGCGTTCGCCGCGACGGGCTCGATCCTCGTGGACGCCCAGGCGTTCTGGCGAAGCTGGCTGCGCGACCTCGCCCTCGAGCAGGACCCGATCCTCGGCGTGCCAAGCGTTGTACCGAATGTCGTCCTCGACGGGCCCATGGAGTACGGCCGGGCGGGATGGGCGGATGCCGCCACGATCGTGCCCTGGGCGGTTCACGATGCGTACGGCGACCGGGCGGTGCTTGAGACCCAATGGCCCAGCATGAAGGGCTGGGTCGACTCGCTCGTCGCCCGCCGCGGCTCCGACGGTCTGCTCGAGCCGGGACCGCAATTCGGCGACTGGCTCGATCCCGACGCGCCGCCCGACAGGCCGTGGCTTGCCAAGGCCAACTGGGACTTCCTGGCCAACGCGTTCTTCATCCGGAGCGCGAGACTCCTGTCCGACGCTGCGGCCGAGCTCGGGAGAACGATCGAGGCTGAGAACTACGGAAGGCTCGCCGACGAGCTTGCCGGGTTGACCTGGGCTCGCTGGTCGGAACACGCGCGCAGCACGCAAACGGGCTGCGCCGTCGCGCTCTGCCACGGAATCGTCCCAGAGGCCGAGCGCGAAGAG
>VBFZ01000162.1 GCA_005880805.1 Chloroflexota bacterium
TCCGGCCGGCCGAGCGCCGCGCCCATGGCGGCGGGCACCGAGAAGCCCATCGTTCCGAGACCGCCGGAGCTGATGTGGCTGTTCGGCCGCCGGAAGCCGGCGTAGCGCGCCATCCACATCTGGTTCTGGCCGACGTCTGACACCAGCGTCGCGTCGTGGCCGGTCAGCTCGCCGATCCGGGCGATGACGAAGTCGGCCGACAGCAGGCCATCGCGCCAGGCTCCCGACCCATGCCAGCTGCTCCCCTCTGACTCCGTGCGCCACTCCGCGAGCTCGGCGAAGTAGTCGGCTCGCGTCGCGGGGTCGACTTCGGCCACCAACGGGAGCAGTGCCCGCAGAACACGGCCGGCGTCGCCCACGATCGGGACCTCGACCGCCACGTTCTTGCCGATTTCAGCCGGATCGATGTCCACGTGGACGATCCGGGCATACGGCGCGTAGGTCCGGACGTTGCCGGTCACCCGGTCGTCGAAGCGCATGCCGAACGCGACGAGCAGGTCGGCCGACTGGATCGCCCGGTTGACGTGCTTCCAGCCGTGCATGCCCATGTAGCCGTAACTGAGCGGGTGGGTCTCGTCGATCGCACCGATACCGAGGAGCGTGTGGGCCACGGGGATCTGCGTCTTCTCGGCGAGCGCGACGAGGTCATCCCAGGCCCCTGCGTGCAGGACACCATGGCCGGCGAGGATCATCGGCCGCTTCGCGCGGGCGATCTCGGCGGCTGCCAGCCTGAGCTGTCGGGGGTGCCCCTCGAAGGTCGGCCGGAAGCCGGGCAGCCCGGCGAGAACCTCCTCATCGGTCGGGTGTTCGGCGCGCGTCTCCTGCTGGAGCGCGTCCTTCGTGATGTCGATGTGGACCGGACCCGGGCGACCGGTGCGGGCGATGTGGAAGGCCTCCGCGAAGACACGCGGGAGGTCGTCCGCGTCGCGGACCAGGTAGTTGTGCTTCGTCATCGGCAGCGTGATGCCGTTGATGTCGATCTCCTGGAAGGCGTCCTTGCCGAGCAGCGCAGCCGGGACGTTGCCGGTGATTGCGACGATGGGCACGCTGTCGAGCTGCGCCGTGCCGATGCCCGTCACGAGGTTGGTGGCCCCCGGTCCCGACGTTCCCAGGCAGACCCCGACCCTGCCCGTCGCCCGCGCGTAACCGTCGGCCGCGTGCGCCCCACCCTGCTCGTGCCGAACCAGGATGTGCCGCAGGTCGGGGTAGTCGCCCAGGACGTCGTAGAGCGGCAGGACGACGCCGCCGGGATAGCCGAAGAAGAGGTCGACACCCTGGCGGATCAGCGCTTCGCAAACGGCGTCTGCCCCGATCCGGGTCCGTTTCCGAACCGGTCCCTCGTGGAGCATCGACTTGCGAGCGGACTCTACGGCCAGGGCTTCCGCACTGCCGTCGTTGGGAACGTGTGAGCGACGGGGCGGCGCCGCAGGCGGCGCGACGGGCGCGGAAACATCGGACCCGGTCGCCGCCGGCCTGGATCCCTCGCGTCTCGTGATCGTCATTCCGTCCCTGCCCCTTTCCTGGATCTCTCGGTCCCTGAAGCTTCAGACAACGAAAAACCCTCGCCTCCCGGCGAGGGTCCCTTCGGTCTTCGGTGTTCGGGCGCTAGCGGCGCTCGTCCCTCCGCAGTCCGTCGGTCTCCCGCCGGGAGCCGGTAATAAGGCCGAGAAGGCCATCCAGCCCAAGGATCAGGAACCGGAGAATGCCGATCGGGGATACGTCGACCAGACCTGCGTCCGCCACGGGAACCCGGACGCGGCGGCCATCGCTCGTGATGACGACGGCGACGTGGCGGCGATCCGTTTCGTTGAAGACGCTCAACGAGATCTCCCGTGAAAGCACACTCGGCGGCCTGAGATGTCCGGGCAGTCTAGCAGCCCGGCCCGATTGCGCAACCGCCCCGACCGTACCAGACCTCTCCCCTCCGGCCGCGGCTGATAAGTCCCAGTAGAGAGCGGCGTGCTCAAATCGCACCGACCTCTCGGCGAGCGCTCGCCGGAGGCCCGCCCGACATCCCGCGACCAGGTACCTGCCGTGAGGAGAAGTCGGATGCCAGACAGACCGCGCACGCCATCCGGGGAACCGGTCGGCGCGCAGGGTTCAGGCAGTGCGCCCCGCGACGGTCGCGTGGCGTCTCTGCCGGTGGTCGCCTTGCTCGCGCTTGTCATCGGGCTCGTAGCGATCGGAACGCGCCTCGGCTCGGGCGGCGGCGGACCCGCTCCGTCGGTGAGCCCCGGCGGCAGCCCTGGAGCCTCGTTAGCGGAGTCATCGCCGCCGGCCGCGGCGACCCCAATCGCCAGCCCGGCGGCAACGGTGAGTGCCGGTCAGACCGCGGCCGTGTCCAGCGTCGGTCCCAGATCGGGTGTGCCGACCGCGCTTCGGTCGCGGACATGGCTCGCCGAGATCGCCGACAACTCGCCCCAGAACCAGCGCGGCGCCGTGTCGGTCGCGGGCGTCGAGGGCACGACCGCGCGAATCATCCTGCCTCCAGCCGAAATCGGACTGGCCGCGGCGGCGGACAGGGTCGCCTCGGCGCTGGTCGGAGCGGCTGGCACGGACCTCTACGTCCGGAACGTGAACACCGGAGCGATCGAGCGCCAGGTGCACACGGAGGTGGTCGTGAACCACGGCATGCTGGTCGGATCGAGCCTGGTCTGGACGGGCTTCGCCGACGCAAGCCGACGGTCGGATGGCGGTCTGTGGACGGTAGACCTCTCCGCGGCGGGTGCGACGCCTCGCCTCCTGGCGGGCCCGGTCCTGGACCTCAAGCCGCTGGGGCCGAACGTCGAGCGTGGTCCGGTCCTTGCGACCGCCTCGGGAAAGACCATCACCTCGACGATCGGCGGCCTCAAGAGCGTCCATCTCGACGTCATCGATCTCGCCACGCTCAGCCTGCGGACGGCATCCGACGGTCTCATCCCGGTTGCGGTGACCGACGGGGAGCTGCTCGTTCTCAGGCCGGGCGGCCTCGAACTGCGTGAGCTCGGCAGCGGCAAGCCGCACTGGTCGATCCGGGCCGACCTGGTCTATGACGTAGTCGCCGATCCCGCGGGCCAGGCGCTGGTCATTGCGGCCGACATCGGTCGGGACTACGTGATCGAAGAGGTCGACCTCGCGAGCGGCAAGGCACGAAAGCTGCTGACGCAGACGCGCGGCGGGGACATCCAGTACCTCGTCTCGGCGCTGTCAACGTTCGACCAGCTGGTGCTGCTCGACCAGCCGAGCCTCGGGGACGCCCTTGCCACGCCGACCGGGCAGGCGACTGCCGGGCTGCTCGACAGGAACAGCGCCGCCTTCACGGCCGCCGCCTTCAAGGTTGGTGCTCCATGAACGGCAGCGTCGCGAAGAACCGGGGACGATCGCTTGTCGGTGCGGCCCGGCTGTCCGGACTGTTGCTCACGGCTGCGGTCTCGGTGGCTTCGGCCGTGCCAACCGCCGGCCACAGCCCGACGCCCGCACCGTATGGGCGCAGCTGGTCGACGTCGGAGGTCGCCGCGGGCTCGACATACGACTGGGATTCAACCGTCCCGACCTGGCTCAAGGCTCCGCTGCAGGACGTCCTCGAGACCCAATGGGCGTCGATCACGTCGAACAACTCCAGGCACATTGCCTTCCGACGAACGGCCGGCGGGCAGGCGACGGTCTCATTCACGAACGTCACCGGCGTCGTTGCCTGCAACAACGTCCCGGGCTGGCTCGGCTGTGCGTCCGGCGCCGGGAGCCCCGGGTGGAGGATCTGGATCAGGAGGAACCCGAACCTGCCGTGGTGCCAGCTCAGCCTGGTCAACGGCTGCTGGGAGGTCGAACGCATCGCGATCCACGAAGCCGGTCACGTCGGCGGGTTCCTCGACCACATGGACACGAGCCAGTCCGACACGGTCATGACTCCAGCTCCCGTCACGCGCCCCAACTACGGCTGGAACGTTCGCCGCCTCCAGCGCTGCGACGAGGCGCGGATGCAGCTTTTGTACGACGTGGCTTCGCCCTCCTAGGGCTACCCGGACTGCTTCGACCACATCACCGGCCATGGTCCGACCGGGCTCTACAGCACGCTGCCGGCAGCGGCCCCACTCACGGCGGACTGCTACGGAGCGGGCCTGACAGCATCGGGTCGCCTGGCGATCAAGTCCGACGGCAACTACGGCGTCCTGAGCGGCAACACCCTCGCGTCGCGGACGGTCTGGTTCGACCGACGCCTGAAGGGCAGCACGACGTGGATGGTCGACTACACGTCGGTCGGCTCGGATGCGAGCTCGTCCAATAACTGGGCCAGGACCTTCACGGTCTCGTCCACCGCTCGAGGCGCGACGACGTACGAATTCCGGGCCCACTTCAAGGGCGAATCGGGGGTGGATGCCGACTACTCGCCGACGTTCGCACTGACGTGGAGCAATCCCTGCTGAAGCAAAGTCCGGCCTCCTGGCCCGACCGATCCGGGCGGGTGCTTGTGCTAGCCTTGCCGGCCCATGAGCGCCCGCCCGCGAACGCTGTTCGAGAAGATCTGGATCGACCATCTCGTCAGCCAGGATCCGGAGGCCCCGGCGGTGCTCGCGGTCGACCTCCACCTCGTTCATGAGGTCACCAGTCCCCAGGCGTTCACCGGTCTGCGGCAGCGCGGGCTCAAGGTGCGCCATCCCGAGCGGACCGTCGCCACGGCCGACCACAGCGTCCCAACCCACCCGCGCAGCCTGCCGATCCTCGACCAGCTCGCCGCGGCCCAGGTCGACCAGCTGACCGCGAACTGCCGGGAGTTCGATTCCGCTGCACGGCCTGGGGAGTCCGAACCAGGGCATCGTGCACGTCATCGGCCCGGAGCTCGGGCTGACCCAGCCGGGCATGACGATCGTCTGCGGCGACAGCCACACCAGCACGCATGGAGCCTTCGGTGCGCTGGCCTTCGGGATCGGAACCAGCGAGGTCGAGATGGTCCTGGCCACCCAGTGCCTGCTCCAGCGTCGGCCGGGGACCCACGAGATACGGGTCGATGGACGGCTCAGCCCCGGCGTCTCGGCGAAGGACGTCATCCTGGCGCTGATCGCCCGCATCGGGGTGGGCGGCGGCACCGGCCATGTCTTCGAATACGGCGGCGAGGCGATCCGCGCGCTGACCATGGAGCAGCGCATGACGATCTGCAACATGTCGATCGAGGCAGGGGCCCGTGCCGGCCTCATTGCGCCCGACGACACGACCTTCGAATACCTGCACGGCCGGCGTCACGTGCCCCAGGGGGACGCGTGGGATGCCGCCGTGGAGCGGTGGCAGTCGCTCCCGACGGACGACGGCGCGGAGTACGACAAGTCGATCACCATCGACGCCTCGGTGCTCGAGCCGATGGTCACCTACGGAACCAACCCGGGCATGGGCATCCCCATTTCGGGTCGCGTACCGAATCCCGAGATCTCCGGCGACTCGGCGGCGAGGCGAGCCCTCGAGCACGCCCTGGAGTACATGAACCTGCGGCCGGGCCAGCCGATCCTCGGCCAGAAGGTAGACGTCGTGTTCATCGGGAGCTGCACGAACGGCCGGATCAGCGACCTGCGACTCGCGGCATCCGTCCTGAAGAACCGCCGCGTCGCCGACGGGCTCCGCGTGATGGTCGTCCCCGGCTCGGAAGAGGTGAAGAAGCAGGCCGAACGCGAGGGACTCGGGGAGGTCTTCCGAGCGGCAGGCGCCGAGTGGCGGGAGGCGGGCTGCTCGATGTGCATCGCGATGAACGGCGACCAGCTGAACCCCGGCCAGTACGCGATCTCGACGTCGAACCGGAACTTCGAGGGCCGCCAGGGCAAGGGCGGACGATCCTTCCTCGCCTCGCCTCTCACCGCGGCCGCGAGTGCACTGACTGGCGTGATCACTGACCCGCGCACGCTGCCGGACTTCGACTCTGCACCGGCCACCCTGTCCAGCTGACGTGGCCGAGGCGTTCGAGACCTTCACCAGCCGGGCCATTCCGCTTCCGGCAGACAACGTCGACACCGACCAGATCGTGCCGGCGCGCTACCTGAAGGTGACCGACAAGGAGGGCCTGGCCGAGGCGCTCTTCCACGACTGGCGATTCACGGACAACGGGCGGCTGAAGGACCCGCCGTTCGTGCTGGATCGGCCCGGGATAGCCGGCCGACGGATCCTCCTGGCAGGCGACAACTTCGGCTCGGGTTCGTCGCGCGAACACGCGGCGTGGGCCCTCTTCTCGTGGGGTATCAGGGCGATCCTGTCGACGGGTTTCGCCGACATCTTCCGGAACAACGCCCTGAAGAACGGCCTCCTGCCGATCCAGGTCGAGCGTGGCCGGCAGCGCCAGCTGTTCGAACTCGTGGCCGACGAGCCGGAGGCCGAGTTCACCATCGACCTGGCGTCCCAGGTCGTCCACCTACCCGGTGACGAGGACCTCCCATTCGAGGTCGACCCCTTCGCCAAGGTCATGCTCCTGGCCGGAACCGACGAGCTCGGCTACCTGCTGGGCAAGACCACCGAGATCGACGCCTGGGAGGCGACGCATCCCGGCAGGGTCGACACCCTCACCGGGGCCGGCACGTAGCCGATCGACCTGCTGACCGGGTATCCGCTCGGGCCGCAAGCACAAGGTCCGGAACTGGAACGCCGGAAGCGCCGTCTGGCCGCCAAATGATCCGGCAACTGGCACTCATCGGCCTCCTCCTCGCAACGACGCTGTCTGCCTGCGTTGGTGCAACGGGCGGGCCTCGGAGCGCCAGCCCCTCCCCGGCCGTGCCATCTGCGGATCCCTCCGGCAGTGCAGGTTCCGGCGGGTCCGTTGGGGGCGACACGCCCATCCACGGTCCGTCGCTGAGCCCCATCCCGAGCGGAGGGCAACCGATCTTCCCCGGCGAGCCCCAGCTCCTCGTCCCGCATCCCGGCAACCTCAATCTCCATCCGGTATCAGTGGTCAGGCTGGATCTCCCGCCCGGGCGTCACGGCGCCGTCCGCGCCTCGTGGTGGAGCGGCATCGAGCCGTGCACTGCCCTGGACTCGGTGGTGGTCAGGCGGGATCGCCGAACGATCTTCATCACCGTTCGGGAAGGCACACCCCCGGATGCCGGCAACATCGCCTGCATCGACATCGCGGTGTTCAAAGCGACGATCGTCGACCTCGGAGCCCTGCCGAGGGGCACGTACACGGTCCGCACAACCGCCGGCGAGGCCCCAGCGGTCAAGGTGATCATGGGCTGAGGCGTCTGGCCTCACCCGGGCGGCGGGGCGACCCCTGCCCGATACTGACCGGGTGAACCTGCTCGACGTTGGGGCCGTGGTCCTGATCGTCTTAGCCTTCGTGTCCGGCCTGCGGTCGGGCCTGTTCCCGCAACTCGGCGGACTCCTCGGGGCGGTCGTGGGCGGCGGCCTCGTCATCCTCCTGCTGCCGGCCATTCGTGGAGTCGCCGAGTCGGTCGATCCAGCGCCGCGGGCCGTCCTCGTCCTGACGCTGCTGTTGCTGGCCGTCGGCCTCGGCGAGGGCCTCGGCGCGAGCGCGGGACGAGCGATCAGCCTCCGTCTCGGCCAGGGTGTCCTCGGATCGGCGGACCGGCTGGCCGGGGCCGCGATGGGAGTCGCCCAGGGCATCCTGGTGATCTGGCTGGCCGGGAGCCTCATGGCCGCCGGGTCGATCCCGCGGCTCGCCTCGGTCGCTCAGACCTCGACGGTCATGCGGAACCTGAGCGCGTACCTCCCACCGCTGACCGAGATCGCCGGCGACATCGGCCAGCTGATGGACGCAAGCGGGCTTCCCGAGGTGTTCGTCGGCCTCGAGCCCTTCCCCGCACCTCCGGTCGACGTCCCGGCCAATCCCCAGGCTCGCGCCATCGCCGAGCCGGCCGAGGCCAGCACAGCCCGCGTTTCGACCATCGCCTGCAACGCGATTCTGACCGGAACCGGGTTCGTGGTCCGCAACGGGTATGTCGTCACCAATGCGCATGTCGTCGCGGGAGGCAGCACCGTTCGGGTAACCCTTGGCAACCAGGCCGTGGACAGCAGGGTCGTCCTCTTTGACCCGTCGCTCGACGTCGCCGTCCTCTGGTCGCCGGACATTGACGCCGCACCGCTTCGCTTCGCCGCGCAGGATCCGAAGCGGTCGACGGTCGGAGCTGCCCTCGGCCATCCGAACGGTCGCGACCTCACGGTCATCCCGGCTGCCGTGACCGGCGAGTACCAGGCGACCGGTCGCGACATCTACGGAGAGCGGCGCGTGACGCGGGACATCCTGGAGCTCCAGGCTCAGATCGAACCGGGGGACAGCGGCGGACCCCTGATCCTCAAGGACGGGACCGTGGGCGGCGTCGTGTTCGCCGAGGCGAGATCGGACGAGAATGTCGGATACGCTCTGTCCCCGACAGCGGTGGCGGCCGATATCACGCCGGTGCTCGGCCGGCAGACCCAGGTCTCGACAGGCCCCTGTACCCGATGAAAACTCGGGCGGATGGCATCGCGGAGACCTCGGCGGATGCCATCGCGGGGCTCCGCCTCCGAGACCTCAGGCTCATGGCTAGCGGAGCGTCGCCTGAGCCTTCGGTGCGCGAGAATTGGCCACTCGATGAGGTTGCCCGCACATGACTGAATTGCCCTACGGGCGGCCGACGGATCCGGCCAAGCGGCACAGCGCAGCGCTGACGGACGGGCCCGATCGGGCCGGCGCGCGCGCCATGCTCAAGGCGATCGGCTTCACGGATGAGGACCTCGCCAAGCCGATCGTTGGCGTCGCGACGACATGGATCGAGACCATGCCCTGCAACTACAACCAGCGGCGCCTGGCCGAGTTCGTGAAGGACGGCATCCGGGCCGCCGGCGGTACGCCCATGGAGTTCAACACGATCTCCATATCGGACGGGGTCACGATGGGCACCGAGGGCATGAAGACCTCGCTCGTCAGCCGCGAGGTCGTCGCCGACTCGATTGAGCTGGTCGCCCGCGGTCATCTGTTCGACGGGCTGGTCTGCCTGGTGGGCTGCGACAAGACGCTGCCCGGTGCAGTCATGGCGCTCGGCCGGCTGGACCTGCCGGCCGTGGCCCTCTACAACGGCACGATCTACCCGGGCGTGTACAAGGGCCGCCGGAACGCGACTGTCGTCACCGTCTTCGAGGCGATCGGCGCGTACCGGGCGGGCAAGATCTCGCTCGAGGAGCTCTACGAGGTCGAGAACGCCGCCTGCCCGGGTCCCGGCGCCTGCGGCGGGCAGTTCACCGCCAACACGATGAGCACAGTGCTCGAGTTCCTGGGCATCTCGCCCGGCGGCCTGAACGGGATCCCGGCCGAGGACCCCTCGAAGGACGCGGCCGCTCGAACGTGCGGCGAGCTGGTGATGACCCTCGTCCGACACGACGTCCGGCCGTCTGCGATCGTGACCAGGCCGGCCATCGAGAACGCCATCGCCTCGGTCGCCGCGACCGGGGGTTCGACCAATGCCGTCCTCCACCTCCTGGCCATCGCCCACGAGTTCGGGATCCCGCTGGATATCGACGAGTTCGGCGAGATCGCCGACCGCACGCCGATCGTTGCCGACATGCAGCCCGGCGGTCGCTTCACGGCAACGGACATGTACGAGGCCGGCGGCGTCGGCCTGGTGATGCGGGAGCTGCTGAAGCGGGACCTCCTCCAGGGCGACGCGCGGACGGTCGACGGCCGCTCGATCGCCGAGATCGCCGCGGCGACGCAAGAAACGATTGGCCAGGAGGTCGTCGTCCCCATCGAACGCCCGATCAAGCCCGTGGGCGGACTCACGATCCTGCGCGGGTCGCTCGCGCCGGACGGCTGCGTCATCAAGCTCGCAGGCCACGAACGGCTGTACCACCGCGGGCCAGCCCGCGTGTTCGACTCGGAGGCCGCCTGCTACGACGCGGTGAGGGCGCAGCGGATCAAGCCAGGCGATGTGGTGGTGATCCGCTATGAAGGGCCCGTCGGCGGCCCGGGCATGCAGGAGATGCTGAGCGTCACGGGCGCGCTCGTCGGAGAGGGCCTCGGTGATTCGGTGGCGCTGTTGACCGACGGCCGATTTTCCGGCGGCACACATGGCCTGATGGTCGGCCACGTCGCCCCGGAGGCCGCCCTCGGAGGGCCGATCGCCTTCGTCGAGGAGGGCGACGAGATCGTGTTCGACGTCGACCGCAAGGCTCTCGACCTCGATGTGCCGGCGGGCGAGATCGAATACCGCCGCGACCGATGGAGCCCGCCGGCCCCCAGGTACACCGGTGGCGTGATGGCCAAGTACGCCGCGCTCGTCAGCTCGGCGTCGCTCGGCGCAGTGACGACGGGCGACCGGCTGGCCGAGTGGGGGGCGCGACAGGCGGTCCCGGCCTGAGCCTGCGGCAGTGACCGCCGTCTCGATCGGGTTCAAGACCTCGCCACAGGCAGTGGACTGGGCGACCCTCGATGCACTCTGGGCTGCCGCCGGAGAGTTCGACGTGTTCGACGCCGGCTGGCTGAACGACCACCTGACCGACCCCGGCCAGGAGCGGGGCGGAGCCAGCCTCGAGGCGATCAGCCTTGCGGCGGCACTTGCTCACCGTGTCCCGGGCAAGCGCCTCGGTCACGGCGTGCTCTCGAACACGTTCCGTCATCCGGCAATCCTGGCCAAGGCGGCGGCCGTCATCGACCAGCAAACCGGCGGGCGGTTCATCCTCGGCCTCGGCGCCGGCTGGCACGAGGGCGAGCACGAGGTGTTCGGCCTGACGCTGCCGCCGATCGGCGAGCGCATCGATCGGCTGACGTCCGCGGTGACCGTCCTTCGGGCGCTCTTCTCGGACGACGCACAGCGACCTGAGGGGATCACCCTCGACGACCCGTTCTATCCGCTTCGCGGCGCCACCAACCTCCCGGGACCCCGCCGGCCGGGTGGGCCGCCGATCTGGCTCGGTGGGCAAAAGCGCCGGGGAATCGCGCTCGCCGCGCGCGCAGCCGACGGCTGGATCGCCCCGGGCAACCGTGCCGGCGACGTTGCCTACTTCCGGGATCGGCGCGACGCGTTGCTGCGCGCCTTCGAGGAAGCCGGGCGAGACACTGCCGGGTTCGAGTTCGCGGCCCAGGTCAGCGCCCAGGGCGATGCGAACGCCAGGCGCGAGGCCGTTCGGACGAGCCTGGAGATGACCCGAGCGGGCGCGACGCACGTGATCCTCGCGTTGCCCACCGCGGACGGTCCGGAGGCGGTCCGCACGGTGGCCCGGGAGGTGGCCGTTCCACTTCAGGACCAGCTGGCGCGATGAGCGGACCGGACCGGACCGAAGCGCCGGACGCCGATCAACTGACAAACGAGGACGTGCCGGCGCACGATCCGCAGCCCCCGGACCATGAAGTGCGGCCGGCCGCCGAAGGCCACCCCATTGAGCGTGAACCGAGTGAGCGCGACCTTGCCGCCCGGGCGAGGGGGCTGGCGGCACCCTACCTGCCGGGCGGCCGCGATCCCGATCCCCAGACCACCAGTAAGGAGGAGCGGCGCTACATCGTTGCGCTGATCGGGATGGTCGCCCTGATCGTCGGCACGAGCATCGTCCTGACGATCGTGGGCATCATCGCGGGCGCATTCGGCACAGGCCACTGAGCGTGGACAGCGCCGGCCGCGCCCGGCCGTCGGACCGCTTCGAGGCGCGGCACTGGGATAGCGCTCAGGACGAGTTGCTTGCGGTCCTGCAGGCGCTGATCCGACTGCCGACCGTCAATCCGCCCGGCGACGAGATCGTCGCGGCGCGCTTCGTCGAGAGCGTCCTCGACGAGGCCGGCATCCCGTCGACGCTCGTCGAGCCAGCGCCCGGTCGCGGCTCGATCGTCGCTCGCCTCCGGGGAGACGGAGCCGGCGGCCGCCCGCTGCTGTTGCTGTCGCACCTCGACGTCGTCCCGGCGCCACCCGAAGGCTGGACGCACGAGCCCTTCTCGGGTGATCTCGCCGATGGGTATGTGTGGGGCCGTGGCGCGGTCGACATGAAGGACATGGTCGCGCTGGAGCTCAGCGTGATGACGCAGCTCGCGGCCGAAGCCAGAGCCGCCGGCCGCGATCCTGCAAGCGACCCGGTCCCGGGGCTGCGCCGCGACGTGGTCTTCGCGGCCACGGCGGACGAGGAAGCCGGCGGGCTCGCCGGCGCCTCCTGGCTTGTCGAGCAGCACCCCGACTGGCTGGCGGCCGACGGCTGCCTGAACGAGTGCGGTGGCGTATCGATCGAGGTGGCGGGCGGCCGCTTCTATCCGATCCAGGTCGCCGAAAAGGGGTATGCGCAGTACCGGCTCAGGATCCGCGGCAGCTGGGGCCACGCCTCCATGCCGCGCGACGACAACGCAATCCTTCTCGTGTCGGAAGTCGTCACACGCCTGGCGCAACCCGGCGAAGCCCGCCCGACTCCGCTGATGCGCGCCTTCATCGAGTCGGTGGCCCGCGCCCTGCCCCGAAGGACGGCCGAAGTGGTCGCCTCGATCCTCGATGCGGACGCACGTCGCTCCGAGGCGGCGCTCGCCCAGGTGTGCGACCCGGCCAGCGCGGGTGCCCTGCGCGCGCTCGTTCGGGACACGATCGCGCCGACGATCGTCGCCTCGGGGGTGAAGACGAACGTCATCCCGGGTGAGGCCGAGCTGTACGTGGACTGCCGGACCCTGCCGGGCACCGACGACGTTGCGATGCGAGCGGAGTTGCGACGTCGGCTCGGAGAAGAGCTCTGGTCCCGCGTCGAGTGCGAGCCCGTTCTGCTCGGCCCGGCCGTCGAGTCACCTTCGGATACGCAGCTCTACGCCATCCTCGAGAACACGCTGCGAGAGCACGATCCTGAGGCGATCCCGCTGCCGGTGATGGCGCCATTCGGCACGGACGCCAAGCACACGACCAGGCTCGGCATCCCGACCTACGGCTTCTCGCCGCTCCGCCTCCGGCCCGAGGACCGCTTCCTCGAGCTCTTCCATGGCGCCGACGAGCGGGTAAGCATCGAAGGCCTTCGCTTCGGACTTCCGGTCCTGTACGACGTGGTCCGCCGCTTCTGCGGCTGACGCTTCCCCGTCCCAGCGACCAGCGACGGTTCAGCGAACCGTTGGTTTGATGAGCCGCCCGCGTCGGGAGATGGCATGCGTGGCAAGGGCGGCCACGCCCATCGCGATCAGTGCCCGCTCGGCCGGCGGCATCGGTCGTACCGCCGACAGGAACTGGTCTGCTCGTGCCCGATCGACGAGCCGCAGCAGTGCCTGTCCCCGCTGCGTGAGCCACAGCGTCTTCTGGCGACGGTCCTCCGTTTCGGAGCGCCGCTCGACGAGCCGCCGGCGGACGAGGCCGTCAACCAGCCGCGAGGTCGCCGAGGGCGATCGGTTGAGCGTGTCGGCCAGGTCGGAGATCGTCGTCGTGCGGCCGTCCGCGAGGATATACAGCGCCGCCAGCTGGGTGAAGCCGAGCCGCAGCCCACCGAGTTGCGAGGCAAAGCCGACCACCAGCTCGCGCCACAACGCACGACCCATGGCGACCCGCTCGGAGAGCTCGCGGGGATTCTGGGTCCGAATGCCGGCCGCGACGACCGGCGCGGAGAGGTCGGCCTCGAACATCCGGGCGATCGCACGCCTGGGCGTCATCGGTCGAGCCGAGCGCATCGTCGTGGTTCGTGGTCGGCTGCCGTCTCGCTGCGCCATGGCTGGAGCGTAGGCTGCGAGGGCGATACATGCAATCGTGCACGCTCTCGGCTGTTTACGCAGCTTCGCGGCGGGTACCCTGCGCCTGTTCCAATCGAGCACAGGAGGCCAATGGCCCGCATCGCGTTCGTGTTTCCCGGCCAGGGTTCGCAGTCGGTCGGCATGGGCAAGGCGCTGGCTGCGGCTTCGCCTGCGGCGGCAGCCGTCTTCGCGGAAGCCGATCGCGCGCTCGATGCTCCCGTCAGCGGCCTGGCCTGGGATGGTCCAGCCGACGAGCTCGACCTGACGGTGAATGCCCAGCCCGCGCTGCTGGCGACCTCGATCGCCTACCTTGCCGCACTGCGCGAACGCTGGTCGGGCCTCGATATCGAGGCTCCCCAGCCAGCCTTCGCGGCCGGCCACTCGATGGGCCAGTACTCGGCGCTCGTCGCCGCCGACGCCATCTCCCTCGCCGACGGGGTGCGCCTCGTGCGTGAGCGGGGCCGGCATATGCAGGCATCCGGGGCCGGTCGCGAGGGTCGCATGGCAGCCGTGATCGGGCTGGACGACGTGTTCCTGCCCAAGCTCGTGGCGGACGCGTCCGAGCACGGCACGATCGGCGTGGCGAACCGCAACTCCCCCGGTCAGATCGTGCTCAGCGGCGAGCGCGCTGCCATCGAGGCGTCTCTGCAGATCGCGAAGGACCTCGGCGCGCGGCGCGCGATCGAGCTGCCGGTCTCTGTGGCCGCCCATTCGCCGCTCATGGCCGAAGCCGCCGAGGGCATGCGCAAGGTGCTGGCCGGCATCGAGTTCCACGATCCGCACCCGCCGCTCCTCGCCAACGCCGACGCGCGGCCCATCGAGACGGCGGAGGCTGCTCGCGCGGAGCTCGTCGACCACCTCACCACCGGGGTCGACTGGGTGGCCGCCGTCGAGCGGATGATGGAGGAGGATGTGAGCGAATTCCTGGAGGTCGGCCCTGGACGCGTCCTGACCGGCCTCATCAAGCGCATCAACCCCGACATCGGAGCCATCGCGACCGACGATCCAGCCGCCCCCGACCGGCTGTTCGTGCCGTACGCCGACCGTCCGACCCCGGCGACCGCCTGACTACCGTCTGACGACAGACTCCAGCCTGACTACCGCCACCCCCGGCGAGGAGAGGAACCCGTGCGAAAACCCGATTACGACCGCCGTGTCGTTGTGACCGGCCTGGGCGTGGTGAGCCCGGTCGGTAACGACAAGCAAACGGCCTGGGACAACCTGATCCGCGGTGTGAGCGGGCTTGGCGAGATCACGCGCTTTGACGTCTCGCGCTACGAGCAGAAGGCCGGCGGCGAGGTGAAGGATTTCGACCCGAAGGCGTGGATGGATCCGAAGGCTGCCCGGCGCGGCGAGTCCGCGATGCACTTCGGGGTCGCAGCTGCCAAGCAGGCTCTCGCCGACTCAGGCTTCGAGGTCACCGACGAGAACCGCACCGAGGTCGGTGTTGTGTTCGGCTCGGGGGCGGGCGGCCAGCAGCTCATGATCGACAACTGGACGGTCCTCCGAGAGAAGGGCCCCGAACGGGTCGCGCCCACGTTCATCGCGAACGGGCTGGTCGATTCGACGTCGGGCATGATCGCGATCGAGACAGGCATCATCGGCCACAACGTCTGCATCGTCTCCGCGTGCGCCACCGGCACGCACAACGTCGCCGAGGGCGCCGAGGTCATCCGCCGCGGCGACTGCGTGGCGGTCGTCAGCGGTTCGACCGAGGCGCCCCTGCTGGAGGTCGCCCACGCCGGGTTCGGCAACATGCGGGGCCTCGGCAATCCGCGGCCGGGTGAGCCGATCCAGAGCGTCTCGCGGCCGTTCGACCTGACGCGCGACGGGTTCGTGCTCGGCGAAGGGGCAGCGTCACTGTTCCTCGAGGACCTCGACCTGGCGAAAGCGCGGGGGGCGCGCATCTACGCGGAAGTGATCGGCTACGGGTCGGCGGCCGACGGATGGGACATGATCCAGCCGGTGGAGCACGGCGCCGGCTCCGCGCGGGCGATGAAGATGGCCCTCGACCGGCGCGGCGTGCCCGCCGACGAGATGGACCTGATCAATCCCCACGGGACGTCGACGCCGCTCGGCGACAAGATCGCGATCAGCGGGACGAAGTCGATGACCGGCCACATGATGGGAGCGGCAGGGGCGTTCGAGGCGTTTGCGACCGTCATGGCCGTTGCCGAGCAGTGCATCCCGCCCACGATCAACTACCGCGACCCGGACCCCGAGTGCAACCTGTGGGTCGTGACGGACGCGACCCCGAAGCGGATCCGCTACGCCCTCTCCAACAACATCGGTCTCGGCGGCCACAACGGAGCGGTGATCTTCAAGCGCTACCAGGGCGACTAGCGCCATCCCGGGCCTTGG